>JBGAJI010000009.1:0-66627 GCA_044225035.1 Amaricoccus sp.
CACATCGGCGACGGCGCGCGCCCGGCGGTCGGACAGCGTCTGGTTATAGGCGGTCGAGCCGGTATTGTCGGTATGGCCGACAACCTGGATCGTGCTGTTCGGATGGGCCAGCAGGTTTTGTCCCACGGCTTCGATCTTATGGACATATTCCGGACGCAGCGCGGCGCTGGAGCTGTCGAAGCTGATCGCCGCGGGCAGGTTCACGACGAGCTGGGCGCCGGTATTGGTCACCGAGGCGCCGCTGCCGCCGAGCGATTGTTCGAGCGCGCGCTGCTGGGCGTCGAGCTCATGGCCGATCAGGCCGCCGACGCCGGCGCCGACCGCGCCGCCGATCGCGGTCGAGCGCGCGTCGCCCCCGGCGATCATGCCGGCGACGGCGCCGGTGGTGGCGCCGATGAGGGCGCCGGTCTGCGTGCGGGTGCCGGGCGCGCTGGTGCAGGCCGAAAGCGCGGCGGCGAGGGCGCCGGCCGCGGCCAGGGTGCGGGCTGGTATCATGGGTTCTCGATGCCTCGTGTCTTGTGGTCTTGTTCTTGCCGAGGCGGTCCTAGCACGAACGGTGCGCGAGGAAAATAAAGACGGCGTGACGACGGGCGAGGTCACACCGCCTCGTCGAGCCGCGCGGATTCCCAGGCGAGCATGGCGCGCTTGACGCCGAGGCCCCAGTGATAGCCGCCGAGGCCGCCGGCCTTGCGCAGCGCCCGATGGCAGGGGATGAGCCAGCTGACCGGATTGCGGCCGACGGCGGTGCCGACGGCGCGCTGGGCGTTCGGATGACCAACGGCGGTGGCGAGGTCGGAATAGGTGGTGACATGGCCGGAGGGCACGCGCAGCAGCGCTTCCCAGACCTTGATCTGAAACGGCGCGCCGATCATGCAGAGCGCCGTTTCGCCTCCGCCGCCGAAGGCCGCCGCGACCCAGGGGCCCAGCCGGCCCGGCGCCTCGGTATAGAGCGCCTTCGGCCAGCGGGCGGCCAGGTCGGCGAAGGCGGCGTCGCGGCCGGTCTCGGCGGCGAAGGCGAGGCCGCAGAGGCCGCGCTCGGTGCCCATGGCGAGCACCGGCCCGAAGGGGCTGTCGAACCAGCCCCAGGCGATCGCGAGGCCCGCGCCGCCCCGGGCATATTCGCCGGGGCTCATCGCCTCCCAGCGCAGGAAGAGGTCGTGCAGCCGGCCGCCGCCGGAGAGGCCGGAGGCATGGGCCGTGTCGAGCACGCTGTGCCGCTCGGCCAAGAGGCGGCGCGCATGGTCGAGGGTGAGGTACTGTTGGTACCGTTTCGGGCTGACCCCGACCCACTGGCTGAAGACACGCTGGAAATGCGCGGGGCTGAGGCCGACCGCGGCGGCGACCTCCTCGAGGCTGGCCTGTTCGGGGGCGCGGTCGGCGATCGTGTCGATGGCGCGGGCGATGACGGCGTAGTGGTAGGAGAGCGGCGCGGCGGTTTCGGCGACGGCGGACATGGATCGGGCCCCTTGCTGGCTTTGGCCGACCCTCGGTCATCGGGCGCCGGCGCGCTACCCGAATCCTGCGCAAAGCCGACGCTTGCGCCCGGCCTTTGGGCCATGCCAAGGGAGGCCATGCCCGCGCAGCTCGACTATCAGACGATTTACGAGATCTTCGAGCGGTTCCACGCGGCCGAGCCAGAGCCGCGGGGCGAGCTCCATCACACCAACGCCTTCACCCTGCTGGTCGCGGTCGCCCTGTCGGCGCAGGCGACCGACAAGGGCGTCAATCGCGCGACGGAGGCGCTGTTCCAGCTGGTCGATACGCCGGCCGCGATGCTGGAGCTCGGCGAGGAGCGGCTGATCGAGCATATCCGCACCATCGGCCTCTATCGGACCAAGGCGAAGAATGTCCTGGCCTTGTCGCGAATCCTCGTCGAACGGCACGGCGGGGTGGTGCCGTCGTCGCGCGCGGCGCTTCAGGCGCTGCCCGGGGTCGGGCGCAAGACGGCGAACGTGGTGCTGAACATGTGGTGGCACCTGCCGGCGCAGGCGGTGGACACCCATATCTTTCGCGTGGCGAACCGGACCGGTATCGCCCCCGGCCGCGACGTTCTGGCGGTCGAGCGGGCGCTCGAGGATCAGGTGCCCGCGCCCTTCCAAACCCATGCGCATCACTGGTTGATCCTGCACGGACGCTATGTCTGCATGGCGCGAAAACCGTCGTGCCGGGTCTGCCTGATCCGGGATCTGTGCGAGTTCGAGGAGAAGATATTGTGAGCAAGGCCTATCAGGTGGTGGGAATCGGGAACGCCCTCGTGGACGTGCTCGCCCCGGTCAAGGACGCGTTCCTGGCGGAGGCGGGGGTCGAGAAGGGCATCATGACCCTGATCGACACCGCCCGCGCGGTGGATCTCTACGGCCGGATGGGGCCGGCGCGCGAGGTTTCGGGCGGGTCGGCGGCCAATACGATCGCCGGCATCGCGGCCCTCGGCGGGCGCACCGCCTATGTCGGCAAGGTCAAGGACGACCAGCTCGGCGCGATCTTCGCGCACGACCTGCGGGCGCAGGGCGCGGCCTATCGCACCCCGCTGGCGCCGAAGGATCATCCGGCCGAAACCGGGCGCTGCATCGTGCTGGTCAGCCCCGACGGCGAGCGGTCGATGAGCACCTATCTCGGCGTCTCGGAATTCCTCGCGCCGGCCGATATCGACGAGGCGGAAATGGCGGCGGCCGAGTGGATCTTCCTCGAAGGCTATCGCTTCGACGGGCCGGACAGCATCGCCGCCTTCGAAAAGGCGATCCGTGCGACCAAGGCGGCCGGCGGGCGCGTGGCCGTGACCCTGAGCGACCCGTTCTGCGTCGAGCGGCACCGGGACGAGTTCCTGCGCATGATCGCCGCCGATGTCGATCTCCTGGTTGCGAACGAGCACGAGCTGGCTTCGCTCTACCAGACCGAGGATCTGGAGGCGGCGATGACGCGGGCGGCGGCCGAGGTGCCGATCACCGCCTGCACGGTGGGAGCCAAGGGCGCCTATGTGCTGGCCGGGGCCGAGCGGGTGCATGCGCCGGCGGTCTCCGGCGCACATGTGGTCGATGTGACCGGCGCCGGCGATCTCTTCGCCGCCGGGCTGCTGCACGGGCTGACCTCGGGTCGCGACTTCAAGACCTGCGCGCGCATGGGCTGCGTCGCGGCGGGCGAGATCATCGGCCATATCGGCGCGCGTCCCGAGGCGGATCTGCGCGCGCTGTTCGCCGCCGACGGATTGCTGTGAGCGCCAGGAGAGACGCGATGGAATATGAGTACGACCCGGGAAACATCTTCGCCCGCATCCTGCGCGGCGAGATCCCGAACCGCACCCTGCTGGAGACGGAGCATTGCCTCGCCTTCCACGACGTCCATCCGCGGGCGCCGGTGCATGTCCTGGTGATCCCCAAGGGGTCCTACGTGAATTTCGATCACTTCGTCGCGGAGGCGAGCGCCGAGGAGATGCTGGATTTCAACCGCGCCCTGCTCGCGGTCTGCGAGCAGACGGGGGTTCTGGAGGACGGGTATCGGATGATCACCAACTCCGGCGCCTCGGGCATGCAGGAGGTGCCGCATATGCATATGCATATCCTCGGCGGCCGGCGGATCGGGCCGCTGGTGGCATCCTGAGCGGCGCCGCGCCGTCGGGGTGTGCCCGCTGATGCGCCCGGTTTTCGACGGCCATAACGACGTGCTGCTGCGTCTCTGGCTCGGCGCGCGCGGTGGCGTCGATCCGGTGGCGGAATTCCGCGACGGCGCGCGCAAGGGGCATATCGACCTGCCCCGGGCACGGGCGGGCGGGCTGGTCGGCGGGCTCTGCGCGATATTCGTCCCTTCGGGCAACCTCGTCCTCGCGGCGCCGGACGCCGCGGGCCATTATGCGACGCCCCTCGCCGCGCCGGTTCCGCGCGCCGACGCGCTCGATATCGCGATCGAGATGTTCGCGATCGCACGGCGGCTGGTGGCGGCGGGGCTCTGGACGCTCTGCCGCTCCACCGCCGAGATCCGGGCGGCGATCGCCGCCGGGCGTTTCGCCGCCGTGCCGCATCTCGAAGGCTGCGAGCCGATCGGCGGCGATCTCGCCGCGCTCGAGATGCTGCGCGCCGCCGGCCTGCGCTCGCTCGGCCCGGTCTGGAGCCGGCCGAACATCTTCGGCCATGGCGTGCCCTTCGCCTGTCCGAGTTCTCCCGACACCGGGCCCGGCCTGACGCCGGAGGGGTTCGAGCTCATCCGCGAATGCGACCGCCTGGGGATCGCCATCGACCTCGCCCACCTGACCGAGCAGGGCTTCTGGGACGTGGCGCGGACCAGCGCGCGGCCGCTGATCGTCAGCCATTCCAACGCCCATGCGCTGACCCCCGTCGCCCGCAACCTGACCGACCGCCAGCTCGACGCGGTGCGCGAGCGCGGCGGGCTCGTCGGGCTGAATTTCGCCACCACGATGCTGCGGCCGGACGGGCGCGAGGATGCGCGGACGCCGCTATCGGATATGGTGCGCCATGTCGACCATCTGGTGGACCGGCTGGGCATCGGCGGGGTGGCGCTCGGCTCGGATTTCGACGGGGCGACGATCCCGCGCGAGATCGGCGACGCGGCGGGCCTGGGGGCGCTGGTCGGGGCGCTCGCCGCGGCGGGCTATGGGGCGGCGGAGCTCGACGCGATCCTCGGCGACAATTGGCTGCGGGCGTTGGGGGTGGCCTGGGGCGAGGCCTGAGGCCCTCGAAGTTATCTGGCGAACCGGGCCAGCGAGCGTTCCCGCGCCTTGGCCGCCTCGGTCGCGCGGTCGCGGGGTTCGGCATTGGTGACGAGCCCGCCGAGCAGCAGCCGAGCGGCGCGGCTCACCTCGTCGACCGCCCGCTCGAACGCCGCCTCGTTGGCTTGCGAGGGTTTGTTGAAGCCGCTGACCTTGCGGACGAACTGCAGCGCCGCCGCCCGGATCTCCGCGTCCGTCGCCGGCGGCTCGAAATTGTAGAGCGTCCGGATATTCCTGCACATGGCCCGCCTCCCGCCTCCCGCCATCTTTGGTAACATGCGCGCCCCCGGCCCCGCATCAAGGCCCCGTCAAACCCCTCGCTGAATTGACTTGGTCCACCGCTTGCGGCAGAAGGGCGCCTCGCCCCGGGTCAGCGTCCGCTCTTGGGGCTTTTGTCGTTTGCGCCATGCCCGGGGAGGGTTTCGCCGTGATCTCGTCCGTCCTGCCGACCTATGCGCGGGCGCCGCTCTCCTTCGTGAAGGGCGAGGGCCCCTGGCTGATCGAGGAAGGCGGCGACCGCTATCTCGATCTCGGCGCCGGTATCGCGGTCTGCCTGCTCGGCCATGCCAATCCGGCGCTGGTCAAGGCGCTGGAGGATCAGGGCCGGCTGCTCTGGCACACCTCGAACCTCTACCGCGTCCCGAACCAGGAGGCGCTGGCGGCGCGGCTGGTCGAGGCCACCTTCGCCGACACGGTCTTCTTCACCAATTCGGGCACCGAGGCGATCGAATGCGCGGTCAAGATGGCCCGCAAGCATTTCAGCGCCAAGGGCGAGCCGGAGCGGTTCCGGATCATCAGTTTCGAAGGCTCGTTCCACGGGCGCAGCACGGCGGCGATCGCGGCGGCCGGGTCGGAGAAGATGGTGAAGGGCTTCGGCCCGGTGCTGCCCGGCTTCGACGTGCTGCCGTTCGGCGACCGCGACGCGCTGCTCGCCGCGATCGGACCCGAGACGGCGGCGATCCTGATCGAGCCGGTGCAGGGCGAGGGCGGCATCCGCGTCGTGCCGACCGAGACCTTGCGCGAGATGCGCGCGCTCTGCGACGAGCGGGGAATGCTGCTGATCCTCGACGAGGTGCAATGCGGGCTCGGCCGGACCGGCAAGCTCTTCGCGCATGAATGGGCCGGGATCACGCCCGACATCATGACCATCGCCAAAGGTATCGGCGGCGGCTTCCCGCTCGGCGCCTGCCTCGCCACCGAGGACGCGGCCAGCGGCATGGTCGTCGGCACCCACGGCAGCACCTATGGCGGCAATCCGCTGGCCTGCGCGATCGGCCTCGCGGTGATGACCGAAGTGACCGCGCCCGGTTTCCTCGATCAGGTGAGCCGGATCGCCGGCCGGCTGCGCCAGGGGCTCGAAGGGCTGATCGCCGCCCATCCGACCGTCTTCGAGTCGGTGCGGGGCGAAGGGCTGATGCTCGGCCTGAAATGCGTCGTGCCGAGCGTGGACGTGGTCCAGGCCGGCTATGGCGCGCATGTGCTGGTGGTGAACGCGGCGGAGAACGTCGTGCGCCTGTTGCCGCCGCTGAACATCACCGAAGCCGAGGTCGACGAGGGTTTGCGCCGGCTCGACGCGGCCGCGGGCGCGATCGAGGCGGCGGCGAGCGCGGTCGAGACGGCGGAATGAGGCATTTCCTCGACCTCCACACCACGCCGGCCGAGGAACTGCGCGGCATGCTCGCCGCCGCGGCCGCGATGAAGACCGCCCGCTCCGGCCTGCCGAAAGGCGTCCCCGACACCGAGCAGCCGCTGGCCGGGCGCGTCGTCGCCCTGATCTTCGAGAAGCCCTCGACGCGGACCCGGGTCAGCTTCGACGTCGGCGTGCGGCAGATGGGCGGCGAGACGCTGGTACTGTCCGGCGCGGAAATGCAGCTCGGCCATGGCGAGACGATCGCCGACACCGCGCGGGTGCTGTCGCGCTATGTCGACCTGATCATGATCCGCACCTTCGAGGAGACGACGCTGTTC
Organism: Amaricoccus sp.; assembly: GCA_044225035.1. Taxonomy (GTDB): domain Bacteria; phylum Pseudomonadota; class Alphaproteobacteria; order Rhodobacterales; family Rhodobacteraceae; genus Amaricoccus. The sequence goes on from JBGAJI010000009.1 coordinate 6,686, forward strand.
GAATTCGCGGAATATGCCTCCGTGCCGGTGATCAACGGGCTGACCAATGCCAGCCATCCCTGCCAGATCATGGCCGATGTGATGACCTACGAGGAGCATCGCGGGCCGATCAAGGGCGCCAAGGTGGTCTGGACCGGCGACGGCAACAATGTCTGCGCCTCGTTCCTGCATGGCGCCGGGCAGTTCGGCTATGACCTCACCTTCACCGGGCCGGAGACGCTGGAGCCCGCGCGCGCGGCGATCGATTTCGCCAGGGGCAGGGGCGCGCGGATCGAGATCGAGCGCGATCCCTATCGCGCCGTGGCCGGCGCCGATCTGGTGGTGGCCGATACCTGGATCTCGATGCACGACGCCCAATCGGCGCGCGAGCGTCGGCACAACCAGCTGCGCCCCTATCAGGTGACGGCGGGGCTGATGGCGGCGGCGAAGCCGGAGGCGTTGTTCATGCATTGCCTGCCGGCCCACCGGTCGGAGGAGGTGACGAGCGAGGTGATGGACGGGCCGCGCTCGGTGGTGTTCGACGAGGCGGAGAACCGGCTGCATGCGCAGAAGGCGATCCTGCGCTGGTGTCTCGGGGTCTGACGGGGAGCGCCCGTCCCGGGCGCTGGCCGCGATTTCGCGGCCAACCAGAGCGGCGCGCGGTGCGCGCGAGTCTTTTTGCTTGTTTTCAGCCTGTTGGCTGAAAACGACTGCTCTCCAGGTTTGCAAACCTGAATGAAAGCTGGGGGCGCGACAGGGCGGCCGCGTCGCGGCGCTCAGACGTCCTGGCGGGCGATTTCGGTGATGAGGACTTCTCCGACCGGCGTTTCGGGCAGGGTTTCGCGCGCGGATTTCAGCAGGGCGGACTTCAGGTCGTCCATCTTCTGGCCGTTGGTGAAGCTGCCGTCGAAGCCGCCGGTATTGGCGTGGCGGAACATCACCTTGAGAAAGCCGTCGCGCAGCCGGGGTTCGGCCGCCTTGGCGCTGGTCTCCGCCTCGTGGCCGACCGCGACCGACAGCGAGATGACGACCATGGCGCGGACCTTTTCGTCGCGGAAGATCGGCACCACGAAAGGCTTTTCGATTTCGACATAGGACAGCTCGCCCTCCGGCGCCTCGGCGTCGTGGCCGGCGGCGTAGGGGTCGGGTTCCGGGCAGGGGGGGCCCGCCTCGGCGGCCGCGCCCTCCGGCGCCTCGCCATGCGCCGCGCCGGATGGGGCGGCGCAGGCGGACGCCGCTTCCTCGGGCGGCGGCTTCAGCGCCAGCCCGGCGCCGACGCCCGCCCCGAGGCCGAGCAGGGCGATGACGAGCGGGATGAGCAGTTTCATCGGCGGCTCCTCAATATGGCAGGATGATGTCGGTCACCTGCTGGCCGTAGCGCGGTTGCTGGGCGCTGGTGAGCTGGCCGCGGCCGCCGTAGGAGATGCGCGCGCCGGCGATGCGGTCGTAGGCGATCTCGTTGTGGCGGCTGATGTCCTCGGGCCGGACGATGCCGCTGACCTGCAGGTCGCGGAGCTCGTTGTTCACCCGGACCTCCTGGTCGCCCTGGATGACCAGCTGGCCGTTCGGCAGCACCTGCACCACGGTCGCCGCGATGCGCAGCTGCAGCTTCTCGTTGCGGCGGGTGGAGCCGTTGCCCTTGTATTCGGACTCGCCCGAGACATCGAGCTCGGGCGACAGCATGTCGACCTTGAACGGCAGGATCTTCGTCACGCCGAAGGCTGCCTTCAGTTCCGCCTCCTCGCTGCCCGAACGGGTGCGCGAGGTGGTGTTGCGCATCTCGGCTTCCTCGTCGATCTCGATCGCGACGGTCAGGAGGTCGCCGAGGTTGCGCGCCCGGCGGTCGCCGAGCAGGCCGGAGGGTCCGGTGTTCCAGAGCGAGGCCTGCTGGTAATCGTAGCGCGCGGCTTGCGGCGGCGGCACGGCGATCGCCGCGCGCTCGGCCGTCAGGATCGGCTGGGCGTCGATCTCGGCCGCGCCGATCGTCGTCATCTCGGGCGGCTGGCCGATCGGGCCGCAGGCGGCGGGCGCCAGGGAGACACAGGTGGCGAGGCAGGCGGCCAGACGGGTGGCGATACGGGTCGCGAGGCGCGCGCGGAGTTTCATTTCTTTACCTCGATGCTGCCGTTCGCGGCCACGGTGCCGGTCACGATCTGTTTCGACGTGAGGTTCATCACCCGCGCCTCCTCGCCGACCCCGGCGCGGTCGAGCGCGCGCCCCTCGGTCACGATGCTGAGCGGGCCGTCGGCGAAGGTCATCCGCACGAGCTGGTTGCGTTCGATGACGGCCGGCGAGCCGACCTGGTTTTCGAGGATCGGCCGGCCGGTGTAGAGCGTCGCGCGGGCCTCGCGGCCCACGACGGCGCCGATGTCGGCGAAGGCGCCGGGGGTCGCCTCGTCGATCACGCTCAGGTCCGCCTCGGTGATCAGCGTCTGGGCGCGGATCGGCCGCGCCGGCACCACCGTCTGGGCCGCCGCCGCGAACGGTGCCAACGTCAGCGCGGCGAGGAGAAGCGCGCGCCAGCCCATGTCAGCGGATCTGCACGGTGGCGGCCAGCATCTCGTCGGCGGCGGTGATCACCTTGGCATTCATCTCGTAGCCGCGCTGCGCCTCGATCAGGCCGGTGATCTCGCGCACCGCGTCGACCGAGGAGGCTTCGAGATAGCCCTGGCGGAAGGTGCCGCGGCCGTCCTCGCCCGCCTCGCCGACATTCGGCGTGCCCGAAGCCTCGGTCTCGCGGAAGAGGTTCGAGCCCATCGCCTCCAGCCCCTGCGCGTTGACGAAGGTGGTGAGGTTGAACTGGCCGAGCAACTGCGCCTGGGTCTGGCCGTCGAAATAGGCATAGACCTCGCCGGCGGAATTGATGGTGATGTCCTTCGCATCCTCGGGGATGGTGATGTCGCCGGCCACGGTGAAGCCGTCGGCGGTGACGATCAGCCCGTCGCCATTGCGCTTCAGCGCGCCGTCGCGGGTATAGGCCGGGTCGCCGTTCGGCAGCGCCACCTCGAGATAGCCCTCGCCCTCGATGGCGAGGTCGAGCGTGCCGCCGGTCTCGGACACCGAGCCCTGCTGAACCTCGACCGCCACCGCCGAGGAGCGCACCCCGAGGCCGAGCTGGACGCCGGCCGGCAGAACCGTGCCGTCGGTGGAATTGATCGTCCCGGGGCGGGCGACCTGCTGGTAGTGCAGGTCCGAGAACTCGGCGCGCCGCGGATCGTAGGCCGTGGTGCTCATGTTCGAGAGGTTGTTCGAGATCACCTCGACCCGGGTCTGCTGGGCCGCCATGCCGGTCGCCGCGATATTCAGTGCACGCATCGGTTACTCCTCGGGAAACTGGGCAAGCTCAGCCGTTCGAGCCGAGGACGCGGACCACGGCGCGGATACGCTCGTCCTCCTGGTCCATCAGCTTCTGGCCGTATTCGTAGGCGCGCTGCACCTCGATCATGCGGGCGATCTCGGAGACCGGATTGACGTTCGACTGTTCGACGAAGCCCTGCAGCACGCGGCCGTTCTCGATCGGGACGGTGCCGCCGTCGGCGCGGAACAGCACGCCGGATTCGCGGAAGAGCTTGGTCTGGTCCTCGACGGTGACGAGTCCGACCTTGGCGAGCGGTTCGCCATCGGCCGAGACGGTGCCGTCCGCGGCGACGCCGATCGACTTCGCCTCGAACGGGATGACGATGGCGCCGCCGCCTTCGTCGAGCAGCAAGTCGCCGCCCTCGGTCATGATCTCGCCGGTCGGGCCGCGCAGGAAAGCGCCGGCCCGGGTCAGGCGCTCGCCGCCCGGGGTCTGGACGGTGAAATAGCCCTCGCCCTCGATGGCGAGGTCGAGCGGCCCGTCGGTCTGGGTCAGCGCGCCCTGCAGGTCGTCGGTATAGCGGGCGCGGGCCTCGGTCATGGCGACGCTGTTGCCCTCGGCGGGCAGGGCCTGGACCTCCTCGGCGAAGATCACGCCCTCGCGGCGGAAGCCGGTGGTGGAGATGTTGGCGATGTTGTTGGCGACGGACTGCATCTCCTTGACCAGTCCCGACTGGCGCGTCAGCGCCACGTAGCCCGCGAGATCCATCGCCCGAACTCCTGCCTTCTGCTTCGCCGGCGCGCGAAGGGAGCACGCCTCGCGGGGAACCTGCGCCGCTTTGGTAAAAAAAAGGTCAAGGATTTCCCCGCGCCTTTTAATAATCTGTGATAGAGTTCGGGGACGCGGGTGGGCGCGGTACCAAACAGGGGTGAAGGCATGGCCAGAGTTACGGCCTACGAAGCTTTAAATATGATCGATTTCGGTTTTTCTTTGGGCACGACAGTCTTCGCGGATGAAGATCTTTTAGTAGTTAGCGATGGTTTTGAAGACACCTATTATTTCGGAGATTTTTCCTATCCGAATAACGAGTGGAAAGGTACGATCCGGAAGGTGCAAGTCTATAACTCAGACGAATTGACGGTGTCCGTCACAGGCATAGATCTCGCCACTCGGTACGCGACGGTTGGCTCAACTGCCGGGGCTGCTTATCGGAAAGCGCTTTCTGGGGACGACGTGTTTCGCGGTTCGCAATACAACGATGTTCTCGTTGGCTACGCCGGTGACGACAAGCTCTCTGGGCGAAGCGGAATGGACGAGCTTCGCGGCCTTACGGGGGCCGACTACCTTGACGGTGGACGCGACAACGATCGGCTCAGTGGAGGCGGCGGCCGGGATTTGCTCCGAGGAAATCAGGGGGATGACAAGCTCTGGGGCGGCGCGGACCGGGATGTGTTTGTCTTCGACAGGTCGGACGGGGATGACCAGATCGCGGATTTCGTCGACGGTCAGGACAAGATCGAGATTGAATCCGGTGCCAGCCGGTACAGGGATCTGGATATTGAACAGGTCGGGCGACACGTCGAGATCGCGTTCGACCATACAGCTATCCTGGTGCGGAACGCCGACGCGGACGACTTTACTTCCCGCGACTTCCTGTTCGATCTCTAGCGCCCGACGATCATCGGAATGATCTCGTCCTGGTAGAACACGACGAGCGTGTGGCCCGAGAAGCTCATCGTCGCCCAGAAGACCACGAGGATCGCGCCGAGCTTCGGCACGAAGGTCAGGGTCATTTCCTGCACCGAGGTCAGCGCCTGGACGAGGCCGATGGCGAGGCCGACCACCAGAGCGACGGCGAGGATCGGCGTCGAGATGATGAGCGCGGTCCAGAGCGCCTGGCGCAGGATGTCGAGGAGTTCGGCCTCGGTCACGGCGCCGAGCCGTCAGACTGGCATGCGGAGGATTTCCTGGTAGGCCTCGACCACCTTGTCGCGCACGGCGACGGCGGTCTGCACCGCCATCTCGGTCGCGGCCAGCGCCTCGACCACCGCCTGCGGGTCGGCGCGGCCGACGAGGCCGGCCTGCACCGTCGCCTCGCTGGAGCGGAGGGTTTCCAGGAAGTCGCCGGTGGCCTTGGCGAAGGCGGCGCCGCCGGTCTCGGCGCCTTCCGGCGCGGGCTTCGCGACGGTCTGGATCTGGGAATAGAGCTGGGTCGCGAGTGTGGAGCGGATATCCATCGGTCAGGCGCCTTTCTGGCGTGTGGAGTTACTTGCGCAAGAGGCCGATCAGCGAGCTCGCCATCTGGCGGGCCTGATCGAACATGCGCAGATTGGCCTCGTAGGAGCGGTTCGCCTCGCGGGCGTCGGCGATCTCGACGATGAGATCGACGTTGGAGCTGGTGTAATAGCCCTCGTCGTTGGCGAGCGGGTTGGTCGGGTCGTAAACCTGGTTGAGCTCGCTCTGGTCCAGCATCACCGGGCTCGTCGTCACGGTCACCGGCTCGCCGGGGCGGGCATAGGCTTCCTCGAAGGACACGGTCTTGCGGCGATAGCCGGGCGTGTCGGCATTGGCGATGTTCTCCGAGCCGAGGCGCACCCGCGCCGCCTGGGCGCGCATGCCGCTGGCCGAGGCCGCCATGGTCTTCATCATCTCGTTCATCGGCGCGGTCCCTTACTTGCCGAGCGAGGCGCGCAGGATGCCGAGCGACTTTTCATAGACGCCCATGGCAAGCTCGTGGCTCTGGCGGATATCGGCGGCCCGGGTCATCTGGTCCTCGAGCGACACGGAGTTGCCGTTGGGGCTCTCGGCGCCGAGCACGGTCGAGTCGTGAACCCCGAAGCCGTTCGGCGAGCCGAAGGCGATATGCTCGGGCCGCGTGGTCCTGGCGGTGAAGGGCGCCATCCGATCCGCGAGCGTGGTGGCGAAATCGTCGATATCGCGCGCGTGATAGCCCGGCGTGTCGGCATTGGCGATATTCTCGGAGATGATCGTCTGGCGCGTCGAGGCGTGCGACGCGAGCTGGCTCGCCAACCGCAGCACGTTCAGGTTCAGATCCATGGCGCGGTTTCTCCGGCGGTTCCTTCGAAACGGGGATTTAACGCTTGATGGTTGACAAAGCGTAAGCAGCGGCCGCCACGGAGCCCCGGATGTTGACAGACTTTACCGCCCTTCAGGCCGAGTTCTCGCGCTTCTCCAACCATCGGCGTGTCGGGCGGGTGGCGGCCGTGGGAACGGCTGCGCTGGAAATCGCCGGGCTGACGCACCAGGCGCGGATCGGCGACCAGGTGGCGATCGCCATGGGCTCGGGCGCGCCGCTCGGCGGCGAGATCGTGGCGATCTCGGCCGATCACGCGCGGGCGATGACCTATCAATCCTGCGACGGCGCGGCGGTCGGCGACACGGTGACTTTGCTCGGGCCCGCCGGCGTGCATCCGGCGGAGAGCTGGGTCGGGCGCATCGTCGATGCCTTCGGCCAGTCGCTCGACGGCGGGCCGCTGGCGCCCGGCGCGGCCAGTGCCAGCCTGCGCCGCGTCCCCCCGGCGCCCGCCACCCGCAAGGGGCTCGGCGCGCGGCTCGCCACCGGGCTGGCGGTCTTTGACACCATCCTGCCGCTGGCGCGTGGTCAGAGGATCGGCGTCTTCGCCGGCTCCGGCGTCGGCAAGTCGACGCTGCTGGCCGACCTCGCGCGCGGCATCGAGGCGGACGTCGTGGTGCTCGGCCTGATCGGCGAGCGGGGGCGCGAGTTGCGGGATTTCGTTGACAATGTGCTCGGCCCGGTGGGAATGGCACGCTCGGTCGTCGTCGCCGCCACCTCGGATCAGGCGCCGCTCATCAAGCGGCGCGCGGCCTGGATGGCGATGGCGGTAGCCGAGGTGTTCCGCGACCAGGGGCGGCATGTGCTGCTGCTCATCGACTCGCTCACCCGCTTCGCCGAGGCGCATCGCGAGATCGCGCTGACCGCCGGCGAGGCGCCGAGCCTGCGCGGTTTCCCGCCCTCGACGGCGAACCTCATCGCCAGCCTTTGCGAGCGCGCCGGCCCCGGACCGTTCGGCAAGGGCGACATCACCGGCGTCTTCAGCGTGCTGGTCGCGGGGTCCGACATGGACGAGCCGATCGCCGACATCAGCCGGGGCGTGCTCGACGGGCATGTGGTGCTCGACCGGGCCATCGCCGAGCGCGGGCGCTTTCCGGCGATCGACGTGCGCCGATCCGTCTCGCGCAGCCTGCCGCGGATCGCGACCGAGACCGAGAACGCCCAGCTCGCCAGGATGCGCCGGGTGCTTACGGCTTATGAGAACGCCGCGCTGATGATCCAGACCGGCCTCTATGCGCCGGGCAGCGATCCGGCGATCGACGAGGCGATCAAGCTCTGGCCGGCGCTCGACGCCTTCTTCACCACCACCGCGCCGGAGGGCGTGGCCGACAGCTTCGAGCGGCTCGGCGCGCTGCTCGCCAAGGCGTGAGTTTTATTTCCGCGACAGGAGAAGGTTGAAGAGCCCGCTGGTCCCGCTCGACCCGCCGCTCAGCAGGCTGACGGCGGAGGAGGTCGAGGCGGAGACCGTCGGCCCTTCCTCGATCTGGGCGCGGGCGAGGAAGCGGTCGATCACCTTCGCGACCTTGGCGGTGTCCTTGAACACCGAGAGATCGGACGAGCCGAACATCGCGCTGCTCTTCGAGCGCAGGATCTCGCGCTGGCGGTCGACATCGAGCTTGGCGAAACTGTTCGACGGCAGGCCGAAGGCCTTCTCGATCACTGGTCGCAGCGATTTGGAGCCGATGACGGAATACCAGCTCGGATTGGCCGACGCGGCCAGATCGGCGATCTCGCGCTTGAAATTGAGGGCGAGGCGCATGTTCTCGTTGCTGTCGCCCACCGCCGCTTCGAAGGCGCGGGTCTTGTAGGCGTCGGTGATGGTCTTGGCAAAGCCGGCGACCGCCGTCTGCGATCCGCCCGTGTCGCCGAAGCCGAAGGCGGCGGCCAGCTTCTTGTAGGCCGGTTCGGTCAGCTTCACGGCCAGCGCCGTCTCGCTGGTCGAGCCTTCTTCCAGAACCTTGCGGATGAAGGCCTTCTTGTCGATCTCACCCTCGAGGCCGAAGGCGCCGAGCGCCACCTTGAGCAGGCGCCGGTCCGAAACGAGTTCGGCGGCCGAGGTGACCTTGCCGATATTCTTGGCGAAATAGTCGACTTCGCGCGTCAGCGCCGCGCCCTTTTCGAAGGACGCCTTCTGCGAGGCCTCGGTGCGTACCAGAAACCGCCAGCCCGCGATGCCCGCCATCGGTACCGTTGGTTGAAAGCTCATGGAACCGCTCCTTGGCGTCAGCCGGCCGGTCGGACGCCGAGCAGGCGCGCCTCGCGGGGCAGCAGGTTTCGCAGGCTGCGCATCGCCTGGTAGAACCGGCCCTCGACCACCGCCTCGGTGGCGGCGCCGAGATGGGTTCGGCTGTCCGGATCCTGGAAGACCTGGCTCAGCTGCTCGATCCCGCGCAGCAACTGGCGCCGGGCCTCCTCCGGGTCGGCCTCGCCGGCCAGCACCAGCTGGGCGATGTAGCAGACCCGGCGGACCGGGGTCTTGGCATCGTCGGGATGGATCGCGTCGCGCAGGCGCAGCACGTTCGCATCCGGCGTGATGACGTTCAGCCGTGCCCGGCGGTCGCCGTTCTCCATCACGACGCCGTTGATCATGATCCGCTCGCGCGGCCCGAGCTTGAGGACGAGGCCGCTCATGCGCTGGCCTCGACTTCCCCGCGCAGGCCGCGCATGATCGAGGTGTTGATGTCGATCAGCGGCTCGATCGAGGCCTTGCCCGAGAGCACGCGCATGCTGTGCTTGCGCACGAACTCGGCGAGGCCGATCAGCTGGGCGCGCAGGGCGATGGGCAGGGCGTTATCGTCGCTCATCAGATCTTCCGACAGCGCGCCCCAGAGGCGCTGGTTGTCGGTCACCGCCATGGCGAGGGCGGGATAGGCGGATCGGTCGGTTTCGTCGAGATCGCGCAGGCGATGGGTGACCTTCGCGAAAATCGCATATTCCGAGCCGCGTCCGGTGCGGATGGGGGCGGCCGCGGCGGCGTAGGCCGACCTCGCCTGGGGACTCGTATTCATCTCAAAACCCTTTGGGGACCGCGCCCGGTACTCGTTACTCGTTCCAAGCCGGAAGGTTATGCCGATGGTGGGGTAAAGGTAGGGGTCGGGGCGGGCCGAAGCCCGCCCCGGTTACTCGTCTTACTTGAACAGGGACAGAACGTTCTGCGGCGCCTGGTTGGCGATCGACAGGGCCTGGATGCCCAGCTGCTGCTGCGTCTGCAGAGCGGTCAGGCGAGCCGAGGCTTCTTCCATGTCCGCGTCGACCATCGCGCTGACACCAGCCTTCAGCGAGTCGGCCTGCTTGGACAGGAACGCGTTCTGCGCTTCGATCCGCGTCTGCGCGGCGCCGAAAGCGGCGGCGGCGGAGTTGGCGGTGTCGATGAGCGTGTCGATCGCGTCCGGGTCCGAGGTCGCGGTCACGGTCAGGGCGCTGCCGAGCGTTTCGAGGTTGGCGGCCGCCACCGAGAAGGTGCCCACGCTCAGCGCGCCGGCGGTGCTGCGGTTGATCGAGACGGTCACGGTCTGGGCGGTCCCGGCGGCCGACACCATGTTGATGCCGTTGTACTGCGCGTTCTGAGCGATCGAGGTGATCGTGTCGGTCAGCGCGGTGACATCGGCCTGCAGCTTGGTGAGGTCGGCGCCCGGGTTGTTCGCCTGGACGATCTTGGTCTGGATCTCCTTCAGCTTCTCGGAGATCTGCTCGGCCGCCACGCGGGCGGTGCCGACGAGCGCGGAGGCCGAGGTCAGGCCTTCGCCGAGGGTCTTGTAGTTCGAGATGTCCGAGTTCATCGTGGAAGCGATGGACCAGGTCGAGGAGTTTTCCTTGGCGTTCGCGACCTTGAGGCCGGTCGAGACTTCGTTCTGTACCTTGTCGAGGCTCTTGTTCACGCTTTTGAGGGTCTGGAGCGCGACCATCGAGCCGGTGTTGGTGAGAATGCTGGACATTGGTATATTCCTTCGTGGCGCGCGATGCTTTCGACACCGCTGGTTCATGGATGGTCCGGCGCATGCCGGACCGATGAGACGCCCCTTCTGAGTGTTGCGGCCCGGACCGATTTCCGATCCCGCCGCGCCGGCCGTTCAACCGCGTGAAGGCACATTCCCCGACCAACGCTAAGCAAGTGCTAACGCGCGGAATTATCTTGCTTAATATTGGGTGAAGTTGCGCGCGGCGCCCGGGCGCCGTACGCTGGCCCCGGTCGTGAGGGAGGATTTCGGTCATGCGGCCTAAAGCGATGGCGACCGGACCGGGTCGCCCGGTGCGTATCGCGGCGGCGATCTTGGCGACGGTGATCGCCACCACCGCGGGGGCGGAGCCGCCCGTCGTTCCGCCGCCCGCGCCGGTGCCGGAGGCGTTCGGCGACTGGCGGCTGATCTGCGCCGCCGATTGCCGGATCGAGACCGACCTGCGCGCCGCCCCGCCGCGTACCGGCGCGCTGCTGCGCCTGTCGGTCGCGGCGGCGGACCGGGAAACGCTCGTCATCCGCACGCCGCTGCCGCTCTTTCTGCCGGACGGTTTGCGGCTCGCTCCGCGCGATACCGATCCGACCGCGGCGCCTTGGGTGACCTGCGGCGCGATGGCCTGCGAGGCGCGGCTGGTGCTCGACCCCTCGATCCTCGCCGCGCTGCGCAAACAGCCCTCGGCCAATCTGGAACTGACGCTGCTCGACGGATCACACGCGCGGCTGCCGGTGTCGCTGCGCGGCTTCACGGCCGCCTATCGCGCGCTGGAAGCCCGCGCGCCGAAGATCAGCCCCCGTCCCTGACCTTGCGCCCGTAGATTTCCAGCCGGTGATGCACGATGCGATAGCCGAGCCGCGCCGCGATCTCCTCCTGCAGGGCCTCGATCAGCGGATTGGCGAATTCGATGACCTCGCCCGTCTCGATGTCGATCAGATGGTCGTGGTGCGCCCCTTCCTGCGCCTGTTCGAAGCGGGCGGGCCCGCCGGAAAAGGCGTGGCGCTGGATCGCGCCGCTCTCCTCCAGCGCCTTCATCGTGCGATAGACGGTGGCGAGCGAAATGCGGCTGTCCATCGCCACCGCCCGCTCGAAGATCTGCGTCGCGTCGGGATGGCCCTCCATGTCGTGCAGGATCTCGAGGATCACGCGACGCGGCTTCGTGATGCGCAGACCGGCGTCGCGCAGCACCGCCTCATAGTCCGCCTGCTTCGCACCGGAGCCCATGCGGCGAGAATACCGGCGGGACCCGTGAATGCAAAGCGCATTTTTGCAAACGATTATCATTTGCATTGACAAGCCGCCGCCTGAGTCTAGGTAGGGAAGGGGGGGACGCGGCGGACGTGGAATCGCTGACCAAGCCCGGCGCGGAGATCCATTTCTACCAGCCGACCCCGGGCGATATCCTCCGGGCCCGCGACGCCGACCTCCTGCTGCGCAACGGACTGAACCTCGAGCAATGGTTCGAGAAGTTCCTGGTCAATATCGGCGACGTGCCCTCGGCCACGCTCAGCGACGGGGTCGATCCGATCGGCATCGCCGAGGGGGCATATCAGGGCAAGCCGAACCCGCATGCCTGGATGTCGCCGGAGGCGGCGCTGATCTATGTCGAGAATATCCGCGAGGCGCTGGGCGGGATCGATCCGGCCAACGCCGCGACCTACGACGCCAACGCCGCCGCCTATTCGGACCAGATCCGCGCCACGGTCGAGCCGATCCGTGAGCGCTTCGCCGCGATCCCCGAGGACCGGCGCTGGCTGGTCAGTTCCGAGGGCGCCTTCAGTTACCTGACCCGCGACTTCGGGCTCCACGAGCTTTATATCTGGCCGATCAACGCCGACCAGCAGGGTACGCCGCAGCAGGTGCGCAAGGTGATCGACCAGGTGCGCGAGCACCGGATTCCCGCGGTATTCAGTGAAAGCACCATTCCAGCCGACGCGGCGAAACAGGTCGCCCGCGAGACCGGCGCGGCCTACGGCGGCGTGCTCTATGTCGACAGCCTGTCCACCGCCGACGGGCCGGTCCCGACCTATCTCGACCTGATGCGCGTCACGACCGAGACCATCGCCGCGGGCCTCGCGCAATGAACGGGACGTCCGACGGCTCGGGCCTCAGCGCCCGGGGACTGAGCGTCACCTATCGGAGCGGCAATACAGCGATCCACGACGTCGCGTTCGAGGTTCCGCGCGGGTCGATCACCGCGCTCGTCGGGGTGAACGGCTCGGGCAAGTCGACGCTCTTCAAGGCGATCATGGGCTTCGCGCCGTCGCAGCGCGGCGAAATCTCCATCCTCGGCATGAGCCGGAACGCGGCCCTGCGCAAGAACCTCGTCGCCTATGTGCCGCAGGCGGAGGAGGTGGACTGGAGCTTTCCGATTCTCGTCGAGGACGTGGTGATGATGGGCCGCTATGGCCATATGGGCTGGTTGCGCCGGCCACGCCCGATCGATGTCGAGATGGTGGGGACCGCCCTCGCCCGCGTCGGCATGACCGACTATCGCAAGCGCCAGGTCGGCGAATTGTCCGGCGGCCAGAAGAAGCGGGTTTTCCTCGCCCGCGCGCTGGCACAGGAAGGGCAGGTGATCCTGCTCGACGAGCCTTTCACGGGCGTCGATGTGACGACGGAGGAGCAGATCGTCGCGCTGCTCGGCGAACTGCGCGCCGAGGGGCGGGTGATGCTGGTCTCGACCCACAACCTCGGATCGGTGCCGGAATATTGCGATCGGGCGATCCTGATCAACCGCACCGTCCTGGCCTCGGGCCCGACCTCCGAGGTCTTCACGCGGTCGAACCTCGAGCGCGCCTTCGGCGGTGCCCTGCGGCATTTCGTGCTCGGCGGCACGGCGCTTCATCACGACGACGAGGCCGATCATCGCTCGCTGACCGTGCTGACCGACGACGAGCGGCCCTTCGTGATCTATGACGAGGGCGAGGACCCGCAACCCCCGCGGGCGCATCGGCGATGAACACGCTGCTCGAGCCGTTCGGCTATCAGTACATGGTGAATGCGATCTGGGTCAGCGCGCTGGTCGGTTGCGTCTGCGGCTTTCTCTCGTCATTTCTCATGCTCAAGGGCTGGTCGCTGATCGGCGACGCGCTCAGCCATGCCATCGTGCCGGGAGTCGCCGTCGCCTATCTCCTCGGCCTGCCGTTCTCGCTCGGCGCCTTCATCGCGGGCGGCCTCGCGGCGGGCTCGATGCTGGCGCTCGGCGAGTTTACGCGGCTGAAGCAGGACGCGGTGATCGGCATGATCTTCACCTCCTTCTTCGGCATCGGCCTTTTCATCGTCTCGATCGCCCCGACCTCGGTCAATGTGCAGACCATCATGCTCGGCAATATCCTCGCCATCACGCCGGGCGACACCTTGCAACTGGCGATCATCGGCGGCGTGTCGCTCGCCATCCTGCTGGTCAAATGGCGCGACCTGATGGTGGTGTTCTTCGACGAGAAACACGCGCTCAGCATCGGCCTGCGGCCCCGGGCGCTGAAGGCTCTGTTCTTCACCCTGCTCGCCGCTTCGACCGTCGCGGCGCTGCAAACCGTCGGCGCCTTTCTCGTCATCGCGCTCGTCGTCACGCCGGGCGCCACCGCCTACCTGCTCACCGACCGGTTCGAGCGGCTGATCCTCTATTCGGCCAGCATCGGCGCGGTGACCAGCGCGCTGGGCGCCTATGCGAGCTTCTTTCTGGATGGCGCGACCGGCGGCATCATCGTCGTTCTGCAAACGCTGGTCTTCCTCGCCGCCTTCGTCTTCGCGCCGAAGCACGGAATGCTCGCCGCGCGCGCCCGCGGCCGGGAGACGTCGCGATGATCGAGACCCTGCTCCTGCCCTTCCAGTTCGATTTCATGCAGCGCGCCTTCCTGATCGCACTGGTCGTCGCCGCGCCGATGGCGCTGCTCTCCTGCTATCTCGTGCTGCGCGGCTGGTCGCTGATGGGCGATGCCATCAGCCACGCGGTGCTGCCCGGCATCGTGCTCGCCTATCGCGCCGGCATCCCGCTCGCCTTCGGCGCCTTCACCGCCGGCATGTTCTGCGCGGTGGCCACCGGCTATCTCAAGGAGAACAGCCGGGTGAAGGAGGACACGGTGATGGGCATCGTCTTCTCCGGCATGTTCGGCCTCGGCATCGTGCTCTATGTCCAGACGGTCACGGACGTGCATCTCGATCATATCCTCTTCGGCGATCCGCTGGGCGTGACCTGGGGCAACGTGGCCGAAAGCGCGACGATCTCGGCCTTCGTCTTCCTGACGATCATGGCGCGGTGGCGCGACCTGCTCGCCTATTGCTTCGACGCCCAGCATGCGCGCGCCATCGGCCTGCCGACCCGGCTGCTGCATTACGGGCTGCTGGCGCTGGTCGCGCTGATGGTGGTGGCGGCGTTGCGGGCGGTCGGCATCATCCTCGCCATCTCGCTGCTGATCGGGCCGGGCGCCACCGCCTTTCTCTGGGCGCGGAACTTCGGCGCGATGCTGGCGGTGGCGAGCCTCGTGGCGGCGACGGCCGCCGTCTCCGGCATCTATGCGAGCTTCTGGCTCGACAGCGCGCCGGGTCCGACCATCGTGCTCGCGATGACGGTCCTCTTCACGCTCAGCCTGCTGCGCGTCCGCCTCGTCGCCGGCCGTGCCGGATCCTGATCGCATCAGGCCCCGAGGGCCCGGCGCAGCAGGTTGAGGCCGGCGACGATCAGCACGATGAGCGTCACCTTGCGGAACAACTCCTGGTCGAGCCTGTCCTGCACGCCATAGCCAACGAACATCCCGGCCAGCGTCGGCAGGGTCAGCCAGGCCGACATCGGCAGCGTCATGGCGTCGAGCACGCCGGACTGGACATGCGACACGAGCAGGACGGTGGCTCCGAGCAGGAAAGTGATGCTCTGCACGCGCACCGCCTCGACCTTCGGCACTTCGGCGGCCAGCAGGTAGATGACGAGCGGCGGTCCCCAGATGCCGGCGATGCCGCCGAAGATGCCCGAGGCGACGCCGGCGACGACCTCGGCCAGCCGGGCGCGCCGGGCGGCGAAGACCGGCCGCCAGCCGAGCACCTGCGCCGCGCCGAAGCCGGTGATGGCGACGCCGAGCACACCGTAGAGCGCCATATCCGGCAGGACGACGACCAGCCGCGCGGCGATGACGATGGTCACGAAGAACACGAGGTTGAGCCGGCGGTATTTCACCAGGCTCGCCCAGGCCTCCGCCGCGCCGCCGCGCAGCGCCTGCAGCAGGTTCGAGACGAGAATCGGCACCACCATCAGCGCCACCGCGACCTTGGCCGGCAGGAAGGAGGCCATGATGCTGACCGCGATCAGCGGCAAGGCGAAACCCACGACGCCCTTGGCGAATCCGCCGAGGGTCATCGCCGCGATCGTCCCAAGGATGGCGCCGAAGCCGAACGCGGCGTAGAAAGCATCCATGTCAGTTCTCGCCCTCGCGGTTGGCGCCCCTGATCGCAGGCGCGTCGGCCCGCATCAATGCTAATAAAGTTTCCAGCTGGACCGGTGCGAACGTAGCATTCTTGCGTCTTTAAATTGACGGCGCCCGGCGATGTCCCTAGGTTGCGCGCGATCGCAGCATTTGATTCCGCGCCGCACAAGAGCCGTGGCCCGACCAGAGGATCCGACCGCCATGAACCAGCCCGCCCGAGTCGCCACCGCGCCGTCCGATTCCGCCGACCTCCTCGCCCAGTGCGCCGAGGCGGTCGTCGCCGCGCGCGGGCTGCTCGACGCGGCGCGTGCGAGCCTCGGCGCCAAGCTGAGCTCGGGCGGCAAGATCTCCAACAAGGCGTTGGAAAACGACCAGTTCGCGGCGCATGCGCTGTCCTGGACCGCGACCTATGTCGAAAGCCTCGCCCAGCTCGCCCACTGGGCCGAGGGCCTGCGCGCCGCCGACGCCTTCGGCCAGATAGAGCAGCTGATCCTCGCCATCGGCTTCGGCGAATATCTCAGCCAGCTGCGCGGCGGCATCCCGATGTCGCAGGGCGAGATCGCCCGCCCGCGCGAGATCGGCCTGACCGAGGCCGATGTCGAGGCGTTCCTCGTGCCCGCGGTCACAAACCTGATCGAGACTGGCAATACCGACGCGGCGCGGGCGCGGCTGGTCGCGCTGATGGTCGAGCAGGAAGGCGCCGCGACCTTCGGCGCGACCGGGCTCGACGAGGACTACGAAATGGTCCGCGATCAGTTCCGCCGCTTCGCCGACGAGAAGGTGGTGCCCCACGCCCATGAATGGCACCTGAAGGACGAGCTCATCCCGATCGAGATCATCGAGGAAATGGGCGCGCTCGGTGTCTTCGGCCTGACGATCCCCGAGGAATACGGCGGCGCCGGCATGTCGAAGACGGCGATGTGCGTCGTCTCGGAAGAACTCAGCCGCGGCTATATCGGCGTTGGCTCGCTCGGCACCCGGTCGGAGATCGCGGCGGAGCTGATCCTCGGCGGTGGCACCGAGGCGCAGAAGCGCGAATGGCTGCCGAGGATCGCCAGCGCCGAGATCCTGCCGACCGCCGTCTTCACCGAGCCGAACACCGGCTCGGACCTTGGCAGCTTGCGCACCCGGGCGGTGCGCGAGGGCGAGGATTATGTGGTCACCGGCAACAAGACCTGGATCACCCACGCCGCGCGCGCCGACGTGATGACGCTCCTGGTGCGCACCGATCCCGCGACCAGCGACTATTCTGGCCTGTCCATGCTGCTGGCGCCGAAGCCGCGCGGCACCGAGGCGGAGGCGTTCCCCGCCGAGGGCATGACCGGCGGCGAGATCGAGGTGCTCGGTTATCGCGGAATGAAGGAATACGAACTTGGCTTCGACGCCTTCAAGGTGCCGGCGGCCAACCTGCTCGGCGGGGTCGAGGGCCAGGGCTTCAAGCAGCTGATGCAGACCTTCGAGAGCGCGCGCATCCAGACGGCCGCGCGCGCGATCGGCGTCGCGCAATGCGCGATGGAGCTCGGCATGCGCTATGCCCAGGACCGAAAGCAGTTCGGCAAGGCGCTGATCGCCTTCCCCCGGGTCTATGGCAAGCTGGCGCTGATGGCGGTCGAGATCATGATCGCCCGCCAGCTCAGCTATCACGCCGGCCGCGAGAAGGACGAGGGCCGGCGCTGCGATCTCGAGGCGGGCATGGCCAAGCTCCTCGGCGCGCGCATCGCCTGGGCCTGCGCCGACAATGCCTTGCAGATCCACGGCGGCAACGGATTCGCGCTGGAATACAAGATCAGCCGGGTGCTATGCGACGCGCGGATCCTGAACATCTTCGAGGGCGCGGCCGAGATCCAGGCCCAGGTGATCGCCCGCCGCTTGCTGGAGAATCGCGATTGATCCGTCTCGCCGCGCCTTTCGCCCTGCTCGGGCTGCTCGCCGCCTGCGTCGCCTACACGTCCGAGACCGAGGTGCCGGAAGGCAACTGGCTGCTGCCGGGAACCACCTGGAAGCTGGTCGAACTTGGCGGCGCGCCCTTCCCGGCGCCCGCCACCGCGACCCTGACCGAGGACGGGCGGGTCACCGGCCAGGGGCCCTGCAACGCCTTCAATGCGAACTATGTCGGCCGCTGGCCCGACCTTTCCTTCGAGACGGTGGCGACCACGCGCGCCACCTGCCCTGAGATCGAGGCGGAGCGGCTGTTCTTCGCGACGATGGATCAGGTGAACCATGCCGAGCTTCTGAGCGACTCGCTGCTCCTGACCGGTCCCGACGGCGCCAGCCTGCGCTTCGTCAGGAGCTGATCGCCCGGCGCAGGATCGCCTCGACGGCGCGCCCGCGCATCGCGGGCAGGACTTCGCGCGGCAGCGTCGGCGCGAGACGGGCTTCGAGGAAAAAGCCGGTCAGGCGCAGAGCCGCCGCGACGTCCGCCGGGTCCGCGGCTTCCGGCGTCGCGACGCGCAGGAAGGCGGGCAGGGGCAGCAGGCGGTCGGCCCAGGCCGCGCCGCCTCCCCGGCTGACCGCCGCCCCTGATTTCGGCGAGACATGGACGAGATCATCGGTCGCGCCCGTGGCCGCGCAGCGCGACAGATCGAGGCCAAAGCCAAGCTCCGCCAGCAGCGACAGCTCCCAGAGCGCGTAGCGCGCCGGCCAGTCCGCCGCGCGCCCCAGCGCCGCGACGAGATCGCGGCTCAGCGCGAACAGGGCCGGATGCGGCGCCCGCTCCGGCAGCGCGGCGGCGATCAGCGCGGTGATGGCGCCGAGCGTGGCCAGCGCGGCGCGGTCCTCCATCAGCGCGGCGCCATGCGCGCGGATCGGATCGACGCGGAAGGCGCCGATATGCTCCTCCAGCCGCGCCGACCATTCGACGCTGACCTCCGCCCCCGGCTGCAGGATCGGCGCCATCCGCCGCCCGGCGCCGCCGCGCACCACGCCGGCGTGCCGGCCGTGAGCGGCGGTGAACACCTCGATGATCGCCGAGGTCTCGCCATGCCGCCGGGTCGAGATCAGGATGCCTTCGTCGCGCCAGTCCATCCGGGCATATTAAGCGTGTGCAAGGGACGGGGCCAGCCCGCGGCCCCGGAGCGACCCCGAGCGCCCCGCGGGCGCTGGCCGCGTGTCGCGCGCCCTGAGAGCGCGCGGATCGCGCGCGAGTCTTTTTACTGGTTTTCCGACTGTTGTCGGAAAACGACTGCTCTCCAGGTTAGCAAACCTGAATGAAAGCCGGAGGCGCGCGAAAGGCGCGTCGGTCAGTCGGCGGCGAGTGTCGGGTCGTCGAGCAGGTGGCGGCCGTCGCGATCCTCGACCTCGATGGTCCAAAGGTCGGGGTCACGGCCGCGCTGGCGGGCGAGGGCGGCGTCGACCTCCGCCTCCGGCCCCTCGGCGAAAGCGATCCAGACGCGGGCGCCGGCCGCGTCATAGGCGCGCTGGAACGCCTTTGCGCGGCCGTCGAGGCTGTTCAGCTTGACGATCACCGCGCCCGACGTCGCATCGCCGCGCGTGGTCACGAAGGCCGGGATGCCGGCGAGGCGCAGCCGCGCGAGATAGGCATGCACCCAGAAGTCGGCGGTCAGCCGGGCCACGCTCAGCTGTCGCCGTCGCGGAAGTCGAGGCCGATTTCCGTGAACCTCTCGGCCTCGTCGAGCCAGTTCGGCCGCACCTTCACCGTCAGGAAGAGATGGACCTCGCGCCCGAGGAAGGCGCGGATTTCCTCGCGCGCCGCCTTGCCGATCGCCTTGATCGTCTCGCCCTTCGGCCCGAGCGTGATGCCCTTGTGGCCGTCGCGCGCGACATAGATCACCTGGTCGATCTTCACCGAGCCGTCCTTGCGATCTTCCCAGCCTTCGGTCTCGACCGTCAGTTCGTAGGGCAGTTCCTGATGCAGGCGCAGGGTCAATTTCTCGCGCGTCATCTCGGCGGCGATCAGGCGGACGGCCATGTCGGCGATCTGGTCCTCGGGATAGAGCCAGGGCCCCTGCGGCACCTCGCCGGCCAGCCAGCGGCGGAGGTCCTCGACGCCGTGGCCGCGCTCAGCCGAGATCATGAAGGTGGCGGCGAAGTCGCGCGCGGCGTTTATCTCGGCGCTGAGCGCCAGCAGCTTCTCGGCCGGCACGCGGTCGATCTTGTTGATGGCGAGCGCGACGCGCGCCTTTGGCGACAGCTGCGCGCCCAGCGTGTCGAGGATCTCGCGCACGCCCCCGGTCAGTCCGCGATGCGCCTCGATCAGGAGCACGGTGATATCGGCGTCCGCGGCCCCGCCCCAGGCGGCCTTGACCATCGCCCGGTCAAGCCGCCGCCGCGGGCGGAAGAGGCCGGGCGTATCGACGAAGATGAGCTGCGCCGCGCCCTCGATCGCGATGCCGCGGATGCGCGCGCGGGTGGTCTGCACCTTGTGCGTCACGATCGAGACCTTCGCGCCGACCATGCGGTTCAGCAGCGTCGATTTTCCGGCGTTCGGCTCGCCGATCAGGGCGACGACGCCGCAACGGCTGGCCGCGGGTACGCTCTCGCTCATGCCTCATCCTCCAGCCGGGACAGCAGCGCCTCGGCCGCCCGCTGCTGCGCCGCGCGTTTCGACGGCGCGCTTCCCTCGGCCGAGCGGCCGTCCTCCAGCCTCGCCGCGACGAGGAACACCGGCGCGTGGTCCGGTCCGCCGCGATCGAGATCGTCATAGGCCGGCGGCCGCAGCCCGCGCGCCTGCGCCCATTCCTGCAGCGCGGTCTTCGGATCGCGCGCCTGCCGCGGCGCCGCCTCGATCCGCGCTTCCCAGTGGCGCAGGATCAGCGCCCGCGCCGGCTCGATCCCGCCGTCGAGATAGATCGCGGCGATCACCGCCTCCATCGCGTCGCCGAGCAGCGCTGTCTTGCGCCGCCCGCCCGACAGGGTTTCCGACCGGCCCATGCGCAGCGCGGCGCCGAGATCGAGCTCCGCCGCCACCTCGGCGCAGGTCTCCTTGCGAACGAGCGCGTTCAGCCGCGGCGCCAGTTGCCCCTCGTCCGCCGCCGGATCGCGCGCGAGCAGCGCCTCGGCGATCACGAGGCCGAGCACCCGGTCGCCGAGGAATTCCAGCCGCTGGTTGTGGATTTCGGTCGCCATCGAGGGATGGGTCAGCGCCTCGATCAGGAGTTCGGGCCGCGCGAACCGGTGCCCGAGCCGCGCGGCGGCGGCGGCCATCGTCTGGCCGAGCTTCACTCGATCGCCTTGAAGAACCGGTCGGGTCGCCAGGTCCAGAAGGCGAGCATCGACGGCCCGCCCGAGGAGAAGATCACCCGATCGGCGCGGCCGACGAGATTGGCGAAGGGCACGAAGCCGACGCCGCCGGCGGCGCGCGGAAAGCGCGAATCCATCGAATTGTCGCGATTGTCGCCCATGAAGAAAAACTCGTCCGCGGGCACGGTAAAGACGGGGGTATTGTCACCGAACCCGTCCTCGATATTGAGAACCGCGTGTTCCACCCCGTTCGGCAGCGTCTCGCGCGACTGGGCGGCGAGGCAGTCGCCGCCCGGGGCGACGGGCCGGTTCTCGCAGCGCGGCATGTTGGCCATCGGGCCCTGCGGCTCGTTCACCTCGGAGAAGGTGCCGTCCGGCACCTGCGGCACCTCGGCGCCGTTGATATAAAGGACGCCGTTTCGCATCTGGATCGTGTCGCCGGGCAGGCCGATCAGCCGCTTGATATAGTCGGTGCCGTTGGTCGGGTGCTTGAAGACCACGACGTCGCCGCGCACCGGGTCGCGGGCGAGGATGCGCCCCTCGATCGGGCAGAGGCCGAAGGGGCAGGAATAGCGGGAATAGCCGTAGGCCATCTTGTTGACGAAGAGGAAATCGCCGATCAGCAGCGTCGGCTTCATCGACCCCGAGGGAATCCAGAACGGCTGGAAGAACAGCGTGCGGATCAGACCGGCGAGCAGCAGCGCGTAGACGACGGTCTTGACGAGCTCGAGGACGCCGCCCTTGGCCTTGGTATTGGTCGCCATCGCTCGCCCGTTGCCAGCCCGCGCCCGCTCGCGGCGCGACGCGTTGTCGCCCCTTCCCCCGCGGCTGTCAAGGCAAGCCCCGGTGAGCGTTCCAGGCCCGCTGCCAGCCTCCGATCTGAACCTGACCGAGGCTCAGGCGCGGGGGCGGTGGGCGAGGTCGATCTCGGCGTCGTCGGGGAGGTCGATTTCGAGATTGTCGAGCAGGGGCAGCGCCTCGATCACCACGAAGGCCTGGGCCCAGGGGTGGTCGTCGGTCAGGGTGACATGGGCGACGGACCGGTGTCCGGGCGGGGTCATGTCGGCGAGGCGCTCGGCCGCCCAGCCGGTCAGCCGCAGGGTCGGCTGGCCGCCGGGCAGGTTGACGACGCCCATGTCCTTCCAGGCGATCCCCATGCGCAAGCCGGTGCCGAGCGCCTTGGAGCAGGCCTCCTTGGCCGCCCAGCGCTTGGCATAGGTGTCGGCCCGGTTGGCGCGCCGTTCGGCCAGCGCCTTTTCGGTCTCGGTGAAGACCCGGTTCAGGAACCGGTCGCCGAAGCGGGCGATGGTCTTCTCGATCCGCTCGATATTGGCGAGGTCGGAGCCGATGCCGAGGATCACTGTCTTGCTCCATGTGTCGGGACGTTGGCGCGACCATGCCCCGGCGCGGACGGCGGAGTCCACCGGCCATGACGCCGGACATGATGGCCATGCCCTTGCGCCGCGCCGGCCGCCCCGGCAGGATGGCCGGCCGAAACCCGGGGACTTCCATGTACGATTTCGACGAGCTGATCGACCGCCGCGGCACCCATTGCGCGAAATGGGACATGATGGAGCCGCTCTACGGCGTCTCGCCCGAGGATGGCCTGCCGATGTGGGTCGCGGACATGGATTTCCGCCCGCCGAGCGCGGTGACCGAGGCGCTGCGCGCGGCGCTGGATCACGGCGTCTTCGGCTATTTCGGGGACGACCGGGCCTACAAGGCGGCGATCGCCGGCTGGATGGCGCGGCGGCATGGCTGGGAGGTCGATCCGGCCTGGATCGGAACCTCGAACGGGCTGGTCGCCGGGACCGCCATGTGCCTGCAGGCCTTCACGGCGCCCGGCGACGGGGTCATCCTCTTCACGCCGGTCTATCACGCCTTCGCCCGGATCATCCGCGCCAATGGCCGCAGCTGGTCGAGAGCCGGCTCGTCCAGCGCGACGGCCGCTACGAGATGGATCTCGCGGGCCTCGGCGCGGCGCTGACCGGGCGGGAGCGGGTGGTGATCCTCTGCTCTCCGCACAATCCCGGGGGGCGGGTCTGGGACAGGTCCGAACTCGCGGCGCTGGCCGACTTCTGCCGGGCGCATGACCTGCTGCTTGTTTCCGACGAGATCCACCATGATCTCGTGATGCCCGGGAACCGCCACACCGCCATGCCGCTGGCCGCGCCGGATTTCGCCGACCGGATCGTCATGCTGACCGCGACCAGCAAGACCTTCAACCTCGCCGGGGGCATGACCGGCAATGTCATCATCGCCGACCCCGACCTGCGCGCGCGCTTCGCCGCGACGCAGGCGGCCGCGGGCGCCTCGCCGAACCGGTTCGGCATCCTGACGGCGACGGCGGCCTACGAGAGCGGCGACGGCTGGGTCGACGCCGTGACCGATTATCTCGCCGGCAACGCCGCGCTGTTCGACGAAGGGGTCGCGGCGATCCCGGGCCTTGCCTCGATGAAGCTCGAAGCGACCTATCTCGCCTGGGTCGATTTCGCCGGCACCGGCATGAGCGGGGAGGAGTTCACCCGCCGTGTCGAGCGCGACGCGCGGATCGCCGCCAGTCATGGCCACACCTTCGGGTCCGGCGGGGAAACCTTCCTACGCTTCAATCTCGCGACGCCGCGCGTCCGGGTCGCCGAGGCCGTCCGCCGGTTGCGCGCGGCCTTCGCCGACCTTCAATAAGCTCTGCGACCTTCCGGCAGGGGTGCCCCGACTTTGCGGTTAGACCGAGCGCTTGCCGTTTGACAGGCCCTGAAAAGCCGTCCAATCAGATCAGCGATCCGTCATCCGCGAGAGGTTGCGTCGCATGAGCTTCACGATTCCCCCAAGCCCGCCCGCCCGGCCGAACCGCTGTCAGCTGTTCGGCCCCGGCTCGCGTCCCGAGCTGTTCGGCAAGATGGCGGCCTCGGCCGCGGATGTGATCAACATCGATCTCGAGGACAGCGTCTCGCCGGCCGACAAGGCCAGCGCCCGCGCGGCCACCATCAAGGCGATCAAGGAAGTCGACTGGGGCAACAAGTTCCTCTCGGTCCGGATCAACGGCCTCGATACCGAATTCTGGTATCGCGACGTGGTCGATCTGATGGAGCAGGCCGGCGAGCGGCTCGACATGATCATGATCCCGAAGGCCGGCAACGCCTCGGACATCTATGCCGTCGACGCGCTCGTCTCCTCGATCGAGCTGGCGACCGGCCGCAAGAAGAAGCTCGCCTTCGAGGCGATCATCGAGACGGCGATGGGCTTCGCCAATGTCAAGGAAATCGCCGGTGCGAGCCCGCGGCTGCAGGCGCTGAGCCTCGGCGCCGCCGATTTCGCCGCCTCGATGGGCATGCAGACCACGGGCATCGGCGGCACGCAGGAAGGTTACTACGTCCTGCCGCCGAAGGAGGCCGAGGGGCCGCGCACCCCGGCCTTCGGCGATGCCTGGCACGCGGTGGTCTCGGCGATCGTCGCGGCCTGCCGGATCAATGGCCTGTTGCCGGTCGAAGGGCCGTTCGGCGACTTCTCCGACGATGACGGCTATATCGCCCAGGCCCGCCGGGTGGCGACGCTCGGCATGGTCGGCAAGTGGGCGATCCACCCGAAGCAGATCGAGCTTGCCAATTCGGTCTTCACCCCCTCGGCCAAGGCGGTGACCGAAGCGCGCGAGATCCTCGCGGCGATGGAGGCGGCCGCCAAGACCGGCCAGGGCGCGACCACCTACAAGGGCCGGCTGATCGACCTCGCCTCGATCAAGCAGGCCGAGGTGATCGTGAAGCAGGCCGAGATGATCGGGGCCTGACGCACCGCGCATGAAAGGGGGCGACCGCCGCCGGGGCGGTCGCCGTCATCGCAGGACCCATCAGGGCGCGGCGAAGTCCTTGCGCGCCACCACCCGAACGGAATCATACTTCCGCGCCGGCGCCGCGAAGCCGGTACGCAGAAGGAGGGCGATGGCGTGGCGAAAGCCGTTGCGGTCGCGGATCTCCGTGGCGCCCATCTCGACATAGGCGCGGCAGACCCGGCGCTGGATCGCCAGCCATTCCGGTGTGACCTGCCGGCCGTAGCCGCGATACTCGATCCGCTCCACCACCAGCCCCGCCTCCTTCACCATGCGCGTCAGGCTGGAGGTGGTGAAGAAGTTCAGATGCCGCGGCGCGTCGAGAAAGCGCCAGCAGGCTTCGTGCTGTCGCGCGCCGACGCATTCGTTGTTCGGCACCTCGATCACGATCGCGCCGCCGACGCGCAGCTTGTCGCGCAGGTCGCGCAGCGCGGCGGCCGGTTCGACGCAATGTTCGAGCACATGGCTGAGGTTGATGAGCCTGACCGAGCCATCGAGGATCAGGCCCGGGATATCCTCCGCCGTGCCGTCGAGCTCGGTCACGCCGCGTTTCGCGCCGACGGCCCGCGCGGCGGCGTCGGGCTCGATGCCGATCGCCCAGACGCCGCGCGCGGAAAAGGCGGCGAGCAGCCGTCCGCCGCGCGACCCGACATCGAGCACGAGGCCGCCGGGCTTCGGCAGCAGCCGCATGAGATAGTCGATCCCGGTCGGCGCGCCGCGATCGAGCAGCCGGAAGCAGGCGCGCAGCAGGCGCCAGCGCAGGGAGTCGCGGTCGGTCCGGTAGATGCCGCGAAGATGCTCGCGCGATTCGTGGTACCGCGCCATCTCGGCGCGTTCGGGCCGCGGCAGCAGCTCGCCATAGCCGAGATCCTCGTGCCAGGCGAGCGCGTAGCTTTCGTCCAAATCCGGCCGACGCCAGTCGCCCGGAATCCGCAGCAAACGAACCGCCTCCATCGCATCGCCTTCTTCGGTGGTGAGATGGACGCACGCTACCCCAGGTAGCGCCGGGATCGGAGCCGCGCGTTACCAAATGGTTAACGCCAGGACCCGCCGCGCGCTGGGCGCCCGATCGGCTGTTGCAATCCGGCCCATCGCGGACAATATACCGCGCCAGCCGAGGGACCCAGCGGATGCAGAACTATCTCGAATTCGAAAGGGGCCTGTCCGAGATCGAGGGCAAGGCCGAGGAATTGCGGGCGCTGGCGCGCAAGAATACCGAGATGAATGTCGAGGACGAGGCGGCGGCGCTCGACCTCAAGGCCTCGGCGTTGCTCGACGAACTCTATCGCAACCTCGACCCCTGGCGGAAATGCCAGGTGGCGCGGCACCCGGACCGTCCGCATTGCAAGGACTATATCGAGGGGCTGTTCAGCGAATGGACGCCGCTGGCCGGCGACCGCAATTTCGCCGACGATCTCGCCGTGATGGGCGGGCTCGCGCGGTTCAACGACCGGGCGGTGGTGGTGATCGGCCTCGAGAAGGGCAATGACACCAAGAGCCGGATCGAGCGCAATTTCGGCATGGCGCGGCCCGAGGGCTATCGCAAGGCGATCCGGCTGATGGATCTCGCCGACCGGTTCGGCCTGCCGGTGATCACGCTCGTCGACACGCCGGGCGCCTATCCCGGCAAGGGCGCCGAGGAGCGCGGCCAGGCCGAGGCGATCGCGCGCTCGACCGAGAAATGCCTGCAGCTCGGCGTACCGCTGGTCAGCGTCATCATCGGCGAGGGTGGGTCCGGCGGCGCCGTCGCCTTTGCCACGGCCGACCGGCTGGCGATGCTGGAACATTCGATCTATTCGGTCATCTCGCCCGAGGGCTGCGCCTCGATCCTCTGGAAGGACGCCGAGAAGATGAAGGAGGCGGCCGAGGCGTTGCGCCTGACCGCGCAGGACCTGCTGGCGCTTGGCGTCGTCGATCGCGTGGTGCAGGAGCCGCGCGGCGGAGCGCAGCGTAACAAGGCCGAAACGGTCGCCGGCGTCGGCGCCGCGCTCGCCGATCTCCTCGCCGAGCTCGACGGAAAGAAGCCGGGCGAATTGCGCAAGGCGCGGCGGCGGAAATATCTCGACATGGGGACGAAGTCTCTGGTCGCCTGACGCCCGTCAGTTCGGTTCCGCGAGCGCGTCGAGGAAGGCCGGCCCGAAACGGTCGAGCCGCGCGGCGTCTATGCCTGCGATCCGGCCGAGCGCGGCGAGGTCTGCGGGCCGCGCGGCGGCGATCCTTGCCAGCGTCGCGGCGTCGCAGGTCAGCGGCTTCGCAAGGCCGTCCGACCCGCGCGACAAGGCGACCTGCGCCGCGCTTAGCCGGTCGAAGAGCGGCGCGACCGGCTGGCCGGCGAGCTTGCGGCGGGCGGGATGCACCGGCTCCGGCGCCGCGCCGGTCAGCACGGCGAGAAATTCCGCGCCGAACCGCTCCAGCTTGACCGCGCCGACCCCGGTCACGCCGCGCAGCGCGTCGAGCGTCGTCGGCCGGGTGGTCGCCATCTCGATCAAGGTGCGGTCGGGAAAGATCACATAGGCCGGAACGCCCTGGGCCTCGGCGAGCACGCGGCGTTTCGCTTTCAAGGCCGAGAGCAGGCCCTCGTCCTCCTCGGCGACCTGGGCCAGCACGCGCCGCTCGGGCGCGCCGCCGGCGCGATGCACGGTGTCGGCGCGCAGTTCCAGCGACTCCTCGCCGCGCAGCAGCGGACGCGCGGCTTCGGTCAGGCGCAGGGCGCCGTGGCGCGCGGGATCGGGGCGGATGAGGTCGAGGCCCATCAGCTGGCGAAAGATCGTCTGCCATTGCGGCCGTGCGAGATCCTTGCCGACGCCGAAGGTCGGCAGCCGGTCATGTCCCCGTGCCAGAACCTTCTCGCCCCGTTCGCCGCGCAGGATGGCGATCAGATGCTCGGCGCCGAAATTCTCGCCGGTGCGCAGGATCGCGGAGAAGGCCTTGCGCGCCGCCTCGGTCGCGTCGAACAGCGCCGGCCGGTCGCGGCAGAGGTCGCAATTGCCGCAAGGCTCGGCCAGCGTCTCGCCGAAATAGGCGAGCAGGGTCTGGCGGCGGCAGCGTTTCGCCTCGGCGAGGCCGAGCAGGGCGTTGAGGCGCTTGTGGTCGGCCTCCTTGCGCTCCATCGGGGCCTGGCTCTCGTCGATCTGGGTGCGGCGCAGGCGGATGTCGTCGGGGCCGTAGAGCGTCAGCGTCTCGGCCGGGGCGCCGTCGCGGCCGGCGCGGCCGATCTCCTGGTAGTAGCCCTCCATCGACTTCGGCAGGTCGGCGTGGACGACGTAGCGGATGTCGGGCTTGTCCACCCCCATGCCGAAGGCGATGGTGGCGCAGACCACGAGCCCGTCGACCCGCTGGAACCGCGCCTCGCCGCCGCGCCGCTCCTCATCGTTCTGGCCGGCGTGATAGGCGAGGGCCGTGTGGCCCGCCTCGGTCAGCGCGGCGGCGAGGCTTTCGGTTCGCGCGCGGCTGGCGCAGTAGACGATGCCCGAGAGGCCGCGGCGGGCGGCGACGAAATCGAGGATCTGGCGGCGCGGATTGTCCTTCGGCCGGAAGGCGAGCGACAGGTTCGGCCGGTCGAACCCGCGCAGGAAGGTCCGCGGCGGCGCGCCGTCGAAGAGGCGCGCGACGATCTCGGCCCGCGTCTCGGCGTCGGCGGTGGCGGTCAGGGCGACGGTTTGCGAACCGCCGAGCGCCGCGCGGAGCGCGCCGATGCGCAGGTAGTCGGGGCGGAAGTCGTGCCCCCACTGGCTGACGCAATGCGCCTCGTCGACGGCGAGGAGCGATACGCCGATCCGCCGCAAGAGGCCGGCGGTCCCGGGCGAGGCGAGCCGCTCCGGCGCCATGTAGAGCAGCTTCAGCGCGCCTTGGTCGAGGGCGGCGAAGATTTCCTCCGTCTCCTCGGGGCTGTTGCCGGAGGTCAGCGCGCCCGCGGCGACGCCGGCGGCGCGCAACGCGCGCACCTGGTCCCGCATCAGCGCGATCAGCGGCGAGATGACCAGCGTCACCCCCGGCCGGGTCAGCGCCGGCAACTGGAAGCAGAGCGACTTGCCGCCGCCAGTCGGCATGATGGCAAGCACGTCCTCGCCGGCCTCGATCGCCGCGACGATCTCTTCCTGGCCGGGGCGGAAGTCGGGGAAGCCGAAGATCTGGCCGAGCAGGCGCCGCGCGGGATCGGTGGCGGCGGCGGGCACGGCCTTGGCGGGGGCGGTCACGAGACGGTCGCGGGGGCGCGGAGGATGCGGATCATCGTGTCTCCATAGCGGCGGCTGTCGAGCAGGGTCAAGCCGGCGGGCGGCCCGACCGCCGCGCTTTCCTCCCAGACCACCAGCGCCGCGGGCGCGAGCCAGCCGCCGGCCATCGCGGCGGCGAGCGCCGTTTCGCCCAAGCCCTTGCCATAGGGCGGGTCGAGAAAAACGAGATCGGCCGGCGCGCCCGGGCAGGGCCCCGGCGCGGTGGCGTCGCGGGCGAGCACGCGGGCGGCGTCGCCGAGACGCATGAGGGCGACGTTCGCCCGCAGGATGGCGAGCGACGTCCGGCCGTTCTCGACGAAGGTCGCCTCGGCCGCGCCGCGCGACAGCGCCTCGAGCCCCAGCGCGCCGGTCCCGGCGAAGAGGTCGAGCACCCGGGCGCCGTCCAGCGGATCGCCGAAGGGGCCATGCGCCAGCAGGTTGAACAGGCTCTCGCGCACCCGGTCCGAGGTCGGGCGCAGATGCGCCGCCGCGTCTCCGGCGCCGAGCGCCGTGAGGCGCAGGCCGCGATGCCGCCCGGCGATGATCCGCATCAGGCGAGCGCCTTGAGGTCGGTGGCGGGATCGGCGAGGCCCGCGACGTCGGGCGAGGCGCCGGCTTCGATCCAGCGCTTGCCGATCATATAGGCGCGGGCGTCGTTCATCGCATCGACCGCGATCAGCCGGCCCTCGCGAAAATACCAGACCGACTGGCTGCCCGGCCGGGTGCCGGGGCGGGTGACGGTGGCGTCGAAACCGGCGCCGAGGCCGGCGATCTGCAGCTTCACGTCGTACTGATCGGACCAGAACCAGGGCTTCGGCGCGTAGGCGGCGGGCAGGCCGAGCATCGCCGCCGCGACGCATTCGGCATGCTCGATCGCATGGGGCACGCTTTCCAGCCGGGCGTCGGCGCCGGCATGGGGAAACCGCGCGCACTCCCCGGCGGCGAAGATCGCCGGGTCCGAGGTTCGGCCGGCGTCGTCGACCAGCACGCCGTCGCGCGTGGCGAGGCCGGCGGCGGCGGCGAGCCCGTCGCGCGGCGCGACGCCGATGCCGACCAGCACGAGGTCGGCGGGAACGTGGGTCCCGTCCGTCAGGTCGGCGCCATCGACGGCCGGACCGCCGGTCAGCCGGACGAGGCCGGTGCCTTCGCGGATCTCGACGCCATGGCCGCGGTGCAGGTCGCGGAAATAATCGGCGGTGGCGGGGGCGGCGACGCGGGCGAGAATGCGCGGCGCCTGTTCGATGAGCAGCGTGTCGAGGCCCGCGTGGGACAGGACCGCGGCCGCCTCGAGCCCGATATAGCCGCCGCCGACGATCAGCGCCCGCGCGCCGGGGCTGAGCGCGGCGGCGAGCGCGTCGGCGTCGGCGAGGTCGCGCATGGTCAGCACATGGCCGAGCGCGCCGCCGATCGCCGCCGGCAGGCGCCGGGGTTCCGCCCCGGTGGTGATCGCGAGCAGGTCGTAGGGCAGCAGGGTGCCGTCGGTCAGCATCGCGCGCTTCATCGCCCGGTCGATCGCCGACACCTCCTCGCCGAGATGCAGCGCGATCCCTTCCGCCTCGTAGAAGCTGGGCGGGCGCAGGCGCAGGCGCTCTCGGTCAAGCTCTCCCTTCAGATAGGCTTTGGACAGCGGCGGCCGCTGGTACGGGGGGTCCGGCTCCGCGCCGATCAGCGTCAAGGGCCCCGCGTGGCCGAGCGCGCGCAGCCGCGCGGCGAGGGCGGCGCCCGCCTGGCCCGCGCCTACCACCAGGATCCGCGCCTGCCTGGCATCCATCCGTCCCTCCCGTCTTGGTCTTCGCCTTGCCTCCGTCTATATGCCTCGACGTTCGGGGTGCAAACCTATGCGGGGCGAAAGACATGGCGATTGAGATCGGTGACAGGATGCCGGCGGCGACCCTGATCGGGTTTGGCGAGGACGGGCCGGAGAAGGTGGCGACCGACGCGTTGTTCGGCGATCGCAAGGTGGTGCTCTTCGCGGTGCCCGGCGCCTTCACCGGCGTCTGCTCGACCCAGCATGTGCCGAGCTTCATGCGGGTGGCGGATGCGATCCGGGCGCGTGGCGTCGATGAGATCGTCTGCCTCGCGGTCAATGATCCCTTCGTGCTCAAGGCCTGGGACGACAGCACGGGGGCGGGCGGTGCCGGCATAAGGATGCTTGGCGATCCGGGAAGCGAGTTCACGCGGGCGCTCGGCATGGATTTCTCGAACCCCGACCGGGGTCTTCTCGGCCGGTCCAGGCGCTATGCGATGCTGGTCGACCGGGGCGTGGTGAAGGTTCTGAACGTCGAGGCTTCGCCCGGCGAATGCGAGATCAGCGCCGGCGAGACGCTGCTCGCCGCGCTCTGACCTATCCCGGCGCGCCTATTCCGGCGCGCCTGTCCGGGCGTGGATTTCGCACAGGCACGCGACCGGCTCGGAATGATCGCGCTGGATCTCGGCCGGTCCGGCGAGCTTGTCGAGCCGGCGGGCAAGGGTGATGTCAAGCTCGGTCAGACCTCCACTCGAATGGGTGGAGAGGGTCACGTCCACGACGTTGTAGACATTGGTCCATTCGGGATGGTGGTTCATCTTCTCCGCCGCCAGCGCGGCGCGAGACATGAAGCCCCAGGCTTGGGAAAAGTCGCGGAATTTCCAGATCTTGCGGATCGCGTCCCGATCGGGCACCGCGCCCCATCCGGTTTCACCGAGCGGCGGCAGGTCGCGGGCGCGTTCGGTCGGGTCGAGCATCTCGGGCATTTCGGGCCTCCGGACGATGATCCAGCCGATCCTGCCGCAAGCGCCCGCCGCCCGCAACCGCCGCCTGCAACCGCCGCGTCGGTCGGATCATGCCTCGGTTGAGCTCGGGCGTCGGGATACGAGTGTCGCGCGGGGAGCGGTGGTCCTATATGTTCGCCCTGAAGCACAGGAGGTTGCGATGCACCACAAGCGGGGAAAGGCTCGCGCCGCCCGGGCCGGTTGCAAAATGTGCAAGCCGTGGAAGCTGAACGGGTTTCGGACGGGCCGCGAAGGTGGCGAGCGGTTCAGTGATCATCGCCGCCGAACCGCCGCCAAGGCCGAGGCGCGCGGCCACGGCTGACAGCTGCCTGGGCGAGCGCGCTGGGAGGCCGTGCCGGCGCGGGAAACGGTGGGGAGAGCACTTCCGGGAAACCGCCGCCTTCGGCGAAGCGTTTCCGGTATCGGACAGAGATTGCGGCGTCAGTCCTGCTCCTCCGGCGGCTCGCCGCGCTTGAAAGGGCCGTAGGCGGTCAGGATCTCGATCTCGCGGTCGATGGCGGCCGTCTCGGCCCGAAGATATTGCGCCACGGCGCGGGCGAAGCCCTGGTCGGCTATCCAGTGCAGCGAATGGGTCTCGGCCGGCAGATAGCCGCGCGCGAGCTTGTGTTCGCCCTGCGCGCCGGCCTCGACGCGGGCAAGGCCCCGGGCGATGGCGGCCTCGATCGCCTGATAATAGCAGAGTTCGAAATGCAGGAAGGGATGGTCCTCGACGCAGCCCCAATAGCGGCCGTAGAGCGTGTCGCGGCCGAGGAAATTGAGCGCCCCGGCGACCCATCGGCCGTTCCGCCGGGCGAGCATCAGCAGGATGTCGTCGCGCAAGGTCTCCTGCGCCCGGACGAAGAAGGCGCGCGTGAGATAGGGCGAGCCCCATTTGCGCGACCCGGTGTCCTGGTAGAAGCGCCAGAAGGCGTCCCAATGTTCGGGGAGCAGCGCGTCGCCGGTCAGCGCGACGATCTCGCCGCCGAAGGCCTGCGCGCGCTCGCGTTCCTTGCGGATCGCCTTGCGCTTGCGCGAGGACAGGTCGGCGAGGAAGGCGTCGAAATCGCCATAGCCGCGGTTCACCCAGTGAAACTGCTGACTGATCCGCGCCATCAGTCCGGCGGCGGCGCCCCATTCGGCCTCTTCGGGCGCGCAGAAGGTGATATGCAGCGACGAGAGCCGGTTCTGGCGGGCGAGCCGGATCGCGCCTTCGGTCAGCGCGGCGCGGCCCGTCGCCTCGAAACCCGGGCGGGTCAGGAAGCGGCGGCCGGTGGCCGGGGTGAAGGGCGCGGCGGATTGCAGCTTGGGATAGTAGCTGCCGCCCGCGTTCTCGTAGGCATGGGCCCAATTATGGTCGAAGATATACTCGCCCTGGCTGTTGGTCTTGGCATAGAGCGGCATGGTCGCGATCACCGCGCCGCCCTGTCGTGCGACGAGATGGCACGGCTGCCAGCCCGAGCGGCCGCCGACCGACCGCGACGTCTCCAGCGCCAACAGGAATCGATGCGTGGTGAAGGGATCGCGCGGCGTGCCGCCGGCGGCGGTTTCCGGGGCGGCGCAGGCATCCCACTCGGCGGGGGAAATGTCGTCGAGCCCGCCGATGACCGAGATTTCGATATCTTCGCCGCCGTCCATCGTCCCCTCTCGCCGCGGCGCATCAAATGGCGGCGCGCCCGCGCTCGTCAACTCGCGATCGCGGGAGCATAGCCTTCGAAGGTGATATTGTCCGCGACCGTCCGCGCGGCGGCTTCCTGCGCGGCGGTGCGGATCGTCCAGGTCAGGATCGGGACGCCCCGACCCTTGAGCGCGGCGACGGCGGGGTTCGCAAGGTCGGCGCGGTCGTGCGAGACGAAGCTGGACCCCGTCGGGCCGAAGTCGGCGAGCGCGGCGAGGCGGGTACGCGCGCCGGGCGAGAGCGGCCATTCCGCGTCGGCGAAGGCGCAGGAGGTGAGCCCGCGCGGCCGGTCCGGCGCGGCGTCGGCCAGCGCGGCGACGGAATGCGGATTGAAGGACATGAGTGCGACGGGACCGTCGTAGCCGACGACGAGCTCGGCGACCCGGGCCTCGAGCGGGCCGACACGGGGGCCGAGCGCGCCGTCCTGATCCTTCACCTCGATGAGGAGCGGCGCGCGCCCGGCGACGAGCGCCAGAAACTCGGCCAGCGTCGGGATCGTCTCGCCGCCCCCCGTCAGGCCGAAGGTCCGGAGCTGGGCGGCGGAATGGTCCGACACGCGGCCCGACCGGCCGGTCAGCCGGCCGAGGTCGTCGTCATGGAACACCATGGCCTCGCCGCAGGCCGCGCGCTGGACATCGCATTCGATGCCATAACCGGCCGCGATCGCCGCCCGGGCGGCGACACGGCTGTTCTCGATCACCCCGCGCGCCCGGTCGTGCAATCCGCGATGGGCGAGCGGCGCGGCAAGGAAGGCGCGGGAAAGCTCAGGCAATCTGGAAGATGCCTTCGACCTCGACCGCGACGCCGAGCGGCAGCGAGACCGAGCCGACGGCGGCGCGGGCATGGCGGCCCTTGTCGCCGAAAACCTCGGCCAAGAGGTCGGAGGCGCCGTTGATCACCTTGGGATGGTCGGTGAAATCGAGCGTCGCATTGACGAAGCCGGTCAGCTTGACCACGCGGACCAGGCGATCGAGATCGCCGCCGCAGGCCGCGCGCAGCTGGGCGATCAGCGCCAGCGCGCAAGTCCGCGCGGCGCGATAGCCGTCGTCCGGCCCGAGATCCTGGCCGAGCTTGCCGAGGATGAAACCCTTGTCGTCGCGGCTGATCTGGCCCGAGATGAAGACGAGATCGCCTGTCTGGACGAAGGGCACGTAGTTCGCCGCGGGGGCGGGCGCCTCGGGCAGGGTGATGCCGAGCTCCGCGAGGCGGGCGTCGATGGCCGAAGGCATGGGGATCGCTCCTGTTCCGCTGCAATCGGCGGCAAGCTAGCCAAAGCGGCGCGCGGAGGAAACGGGAAGTTTCGGCGCTGAACGCTTGAAGCCCGGCGCCACCGGGCGATATTGGGGACGAGCGGCAAGGGGGAGAGGCCAGTGGGAAGCGGCGCGAATATCATTGGTTGCCTGTCGGCGGCGCTGCTGCTTTCCGCCTGTTCGGGAAAGTCGGCGACCACCGACCTCAGCTATGATCCCTATGTCGCGCAGAACCGCCCGGTGCACGAAACCAACATGGCGATCGACAAGGCGGCTTTCGGGCCGGTGGCGCGCACCTATGGCGAGGTTGTGCCCTCGCCGGTCCGCCGCGGGGTCACCAATCTCAACGACAATTGGGGCCTGCCGGGCGATGTGATCCAGTATGGCCTTCAGGGCAACGGGATCGCGGCGGCGGAGGCCGGCACGCGGTTCCTCGTCAATACGATCTTCGGGCTGGGCGGGCTGATCGATCCGGCGACCGACATGGGTCTCGCCTATCGCGATACCGGCTTTGACGAGACGTTTCATGTCTGGGGCATGCCCGACGGCGGCTATGTCGAGATGCCGCTCGGCGGGCCGGGTACGGCGCGGGACTGGTCGGCCTGGGCGCTCGATCTGATGGCGGACCCGGTCTATTACGTGGTACCGGTGGCCGCGACCAACGCTCTGCTCGGGGTGGCGACGCTCGATATCGTGAACGACCGCTACGAGATCGATCCGGTCCTGACCGAGATGGTGCAGAACTCCGCGGACAGCTACACGGCGATGCGGATCAGCTATCTGCAGGCCAAGCAGGCCTGGCTGGCCGGCGGCACCGACGTGACGAAACTGGAGGATGTCTACGATGGTTATTGAGTTCACGCGGCGCGAGCTGTTGGCCGGCGGCGCGGCGCTGGCCTTCGTCGGGCTTCTCGGCAAGGCGGCCTGGGCCGACGCGGTCGGCGACGCGACGTCGCTCGTCACCTCGCTGTCGGCCGAACTGCAGAAGATGGTCAATTCCGGCCAGGGCCAGAGCGGCCAGATCGCGACCTTCCAACAGATCATCGGCCGCTACGCCGACATGGGACCGGTCGCGGCCAGCATCCTCGGCCAACCCTGGCGCACGGCGAGCGCTGGCCAGAAGAGCGCCTTCGTCGCCGCCTTCCAGGGCTATTTCGCGCGCAAGTACGGCAATACCTTCAGCCAGTACAAGAACGCCTCGATCGCGGTCTCGGGCGCCAAGGACGGCGGCAAGTCGGGCGTTCTGGTCAATTCCGTGGTGAAACGCCCGGGGCAGGAGGACATCAAGGTCGATTGGCAGATCAGCGCCCGGAGCGGGGCGCCGAAGGTGGTCAATCTCATCATCGAAGGCGTGTCGATGCTGGCGAACGAGCGCGCCGAGGTCGGGGCGATGCTCGACGCGCAGGGCGGCAGCCTCGACGGACTGATCGCGCAGATGTCGAAGTCGAGCTGATGGCCGAGGTCGAGCGGGGCGGCGTCTTCGCCGGCGCCGATCCCTTCACCATAGCCCGGCGCTGGCTCGGCGAGGCCGAGAAGAGCGAGCCGAACGATCCCAACGCCATGGCGTTGGCGACGGTCGACCCGGAGGGGTTGCCCAATGTCCGGATGGTCCTGCTGAAGGATATCGAGCCGGACGGGTTCGTCTTCTACACCAACTACCGGAGCGCCAAGGCCGGCGAGATCGAAGCTGCGGGCAAGGCGGCCTTCGTGCTGCATTGGAAGAGCCTGCGGCGGCAGATCCGGGCGCGCGGCACGGTGACGCGCGAGGAGGGACCGCAGGCGGACGCCTATTACGCGTCGCGCGGGCTACAGAGCCGGCTCGGCGCCTGGGCGTCGCGCCAGTCGCAGCCGCTCGGCTCGCGCGCCGCGCTGATGGCCGAGGTTGCGAAGATCGCGGCGCTGAAAGGCATCAATCCGGACCGGCCGCCCTTCTGGGGCGGCTATCGGATCGCGCCGGTCGAGATCGAGTTCTGGGCGGATGGCGCGCATCGGCTGCACGACCGGTTCCGCTGGACCCGCGCGAACCCGGGCGCGGCGTGGGAGGTCGTGCGCCTCAATCCGTGAGACGCCGGAGGCCATGCGAAATGGCCTCCGGGTCCGTGACGGAGCGCGGGGCGGTCAGCCCGCCGCCGCGTTCGCTTCGGCGGATTCCAGGGTCGGATAGTCGATATAACCCTTGGCATCGCCGCCATAGAAGGTGGCGCTGTCCGGCTCGTTGAGCGGCGCGTCGCGACGCAGGCGCTCGACGAGATCGGGGTTGGCGATGAACGGCTTGCCGAAGGCCACGGCGTCGGCCCGGCCGCTTTCCACCGCCTCGATCGCCATCCGGCGATCATAGCCGTTGTTGGCGATATAGACGCCATCGAACCGGGCGCGGAGCGCGTCGATCGAGGCGCCGGCGGGCAGTTCACGGCTGCCCCCCGTCGCGCCCTCGACCATGTGCAGGAAGGCGAGGCCGAACGGATTGATCCGGTCGATGGCGCGGGCGAAGGTCTCCTGCGCGGTCTCGTCCACCACGACGCCGTTCGCGGGCGAGAAGGGGCTGAGCCGGAGGCCGACACGCGCGCCGCCGAGCACGCCGGTCACGGCGTCCACCACCTCTTCGAGGAAGCGGGTGCGGTTCTCGATCGAGCCGCCATAGCCGTCGGTCCGGTGGTTGGCGCTCGGCCGCATGAACTGGTCGATGAGATAGCCGTTCGCGCCGTGAATCTCGACGCCATCGAAGCCGGCGGCGTCGGCGTTGGCCGCCGCGTGGCGATACTCTTCGAGGATGCGCGCGATATCGTCGAGGTCCAGCGCCCGGGGTTCGGAGACCGGGACGAAGCCGGTTCCGTCGAAGGTGCGGCTGGCGGCGGCCAGGGCCGACGGGCCCACCGGCGGCTGGCCGTTGGGCTGCAGGCTGGTGTGCGACACGCGGCCGACATGCCAGATCTGGGCGACGATCCGGCCGCCCTCGGCATGCACCGCGTCGGTCACCGCCTTCCAGCCGGCGACCTGGGCGGGCGTGTAGATGCCCGGAGTCCAGGCATACCCCTTGCCTTCCGGGCTGATCTGCGTGCCTTCGGTGATGATGAGGCCGGCGCTGGCGCGCTGGCGGTAATATTCGACATGGATCCCGACCGGCGCATCGTCCGCCGGGCGGGCGCGGTTCCTTGTGAGCGGTGCCATGACAACGCGGTTGGCGAGATGGATCGCCCCGGCCCGGAGCGGGCTGAAGAGCTTTGGCGTGGAAGACGACATGGGCGGTTCTCCTCAAGTTCGGGACCGATCGGTCCATAAATGGGCGCGTCTCGGCGCGTCCCGGGGTTGGCTCAGTTCTCGGTTGCGAAAAGCGGGGTGGCGATATCGAGCACGGCGTCGATGTCAGGCGATGCCTTGCCGGCCTTGCGGAGCATGAGGACGCCGAGGGCAAGCGCGACCAGCGCGCGGGCGCGCGCCGCCGCGGTGCCGCGCGGGTCGGGGCCAAGCGCGCGGACGAAGATCGCCTCGACGCGCTCCAGATGGCGGGCACTCAGCGCGGCGACCTGCGCGTCGCGCGGGCAAAGCTCGGCGACGCAATTCACCATCAGGCAGCCGTGGGCGCCGGCGTCGGCGCCGGACAGCGCGCGCAGCATCTCCGGGATCGGGTGAGAGCCCGCGGCGATACCGTCCAGCGTGGCGATCCGCGCGTCGGAATAGCGTTCGAGCGCGGTAACGAGCACCCCATGCTTCGAGCCGAAGGCGGCGTAGAAGCTGGAACGGCTGATCCCCATCGCCTCGGTCAGCGCGTCGAGCGAGGTCGCCTCGAAACCCTTGGCGCGGAACATCGCCACTCCGGCGTCGATAGCGGCGTCGAGATCAAAGCCGCGGGGGCGGCCGGGTCCGGCATGATCTGGCTGTGGCGTGCTCATGGGCCATATCTGGACCAGCTGTTCCAGAAATCAAGCCCCGTCCGCGATGAGGCCGGAAACTCAATGCCCGAAGACCGACCAGCCGGTGCGGCTGGCGAGCATTTCCAGCGCGACCGAGCCGAGGAGCGAATTGCCCGTCGCATCGAGGCCCGGCGACCAGACCGCGATCGAGGCATGGCCCGGCGCGATGGCCAGAATGCCGCCGCCGACGCCGCTCTTGCCCGGCAGGCCGACGCGATAGGCGAAGTCGCCCGAGCCGTCGTAATGGCCGCAGGTCAGCATCAGCGCGTTGATCCGCCGTGCCCGGGCCGCGTTCACCACCGAATGCCCGGTCACCGGATTGCGGCCGTTGTTGGCCAGGAAAAGCCCGGCCTTGGCCAGCTGCCGGCAACTCATCGCCAGCGCGCATTGGTGGAAATAGACGCCGAGCACATGATCGACGGGATGTTTCAGCGTGCCGAAGGAATGCATGAAATGGGCGAGGGCCCGGTTGCGGTCGCCGGTCGCCTCCTCCGACCGCGCCACGGCCTTGTCGGTGACGATGCCGTCCTCGTCGGCGAGAAAGCGGACGAAACGCACGATCTCGGCGATCGCCTCGCGCGGGGTATGGCCGGCGAGCAGCATATCGGTGACCACGATCGCCCCGGCGTTGATGAAGGGATTGCGGGGGATTCCCGCCTCCGCCTCCAACTGGACGATGGAATTGAACGCCGAGCCGGAGGGCTCCCGGCCGACGCGATTCCAGATGGTCTCGCCGTGGCGGCCGAGCGCCAGGGTCAGCATGAGCGCCTTGGAAATGCTCTGGATCGAGAAGGCCAGCTCCGCGTCGCCGGCCAGGAAGGTCTCGCCCTCCAGCGTGACGACGGCGAGGCCGAAACGGCGCGGATCCACGCGCGCGAGCTGCGGGATATAGTCGGCGACCTTGCCCTCGCCGAACCTGGGGCTCAGATCGGCGTGGATGCCCGCGACGATGGACTGCAGGTCGGGATTCGGCGGCATCGGATGTCCTCTGGCATGGCGGGAGAGTGATCGCAGCGGTTTTCGCGGCCTGCGCGATCAGGAACGGGTGGCGCCGGGCGTCCGCGGTGATATGGATCGCTTCTTTGTCGCGGGAGTCCTCATGAAGCCCATCCTGTTCGTTCTCTCGATCGTGGTCCTGACGCTGATTGGAGACTATCTCCTGAAGCTCGCCTCGGCGAGGCCGGCGCCGCTCGCCACCTGGCAGTTCGCGGCGGGCGCCATCGTCTATGGGTCGAGCGCGGTCGGATGGGTCTATGCGATGAAATACATGTCGCTCGCCGGGATCGGGGTCGCCTACTCGATGCTGGTGATCATCTTCCTGGCGATCATGGGAATGACGCTGTTCGACGAGAAGCTCGCCCCGCGAGAGATCCTCGGGCTGACGCTCGCCTGTGTGTCTCTCGGCCTGATGAGCCGGCTCCACTGACTCGACCGCGCGCGGCGGAAATCGGGTATTCGCCCGCCACGCGTGAAACTGCTACGCGAAAAGAGGGTAGTTCGCCATGCAACTGGCAATCAGAAGTAGAACTTGGGCCAATGAGGATGCCTTTGGCCGTTTTATCCGTTGCGTTAACCAAGAGAACCGCTAAGGGTATAGTGAACGCGTGTGCCCCCGGCCTCTTGCGGCGATGAGTTTGTCTGTGGCGTAGCCCGGTGCTGATGGCACCGCTGTTAGCAATCAAAAGTTCGTAAAATGCTTGTTCGCGGTCACGTGAAATGGTTCGACACCACAAAAGGCTACGGCTTCGTTGTGGCCGACGATGGCGCGGGTGACATTCTGCTTCACGGTAACGTGCTCAGGGTGTTCGGGTTTACTTCCGTCGCCGAGGGCGCGGAGATCGTGCTGCAGGTTCAGGTTACAGATCGCGGCCGACAGGCGATCGAGGTCGTCGATATCGTGCCGGTCGTGCATCCGGTGGGCGAATCACCGGTGGCGCCGCCGCCCGAAGGCGTCGCCTCGGGGCCGCTCAGTCCGGCGCGCGTGAAATGGTTCGACCGGGTCAAGGGCTTTGGCTTCGTCAATATCT
Organism: Amaricoccus sp.; assembly: GCA_044225035.1. GTDB lineage: Bacteria > Pseudomonadota > Alphaproteobacteria > Rhodobacterales > Rhodobacteraceae > Amaricoccus. The sequence goes on from JBGAJI010000009.1 coordinate 47,271, forward strand.
ACGGCCGCACCGAGGACGTTTTCCTTCATATGGAGACCCTGCGCCAATACGGCTATGGCGAGGTCGTCGCCGGCGATGTGCTCGCGGTGCGGGTGACGGCGGGCCCGCGCGGACCGATGGTCTACGAGGTGCGCAGCTGGGACTATGTGGCGCGGCAGCGGTTGGCCGAGAATGCGGTCTCCTGACCTCTGGGCGCCGCTGCTCCTGGCGGCGCTGGCTCCGTCCTTGGCATGGGCCGAAGCCTGCGCGCCCGGCGTGGTCGATCTCCGCGACGCCGACACCACCGCGCGGTTTCGCGTCGAGGTGATGGATACCGAGCCGGAGCGGGCCAGGGGGCTGATGTTCCGCGAGTCCTTGCCGAAATACGGCGGGATGCTCTTCGTCTATGAAACGCCGCAGCTGGTCGCCTTCTGGATGGAGAATACGCTGATCCCGCTCGACATGCTGTTCTTCGACGGCGCGGGCCGGCTGGCGCATGTCCATGAGAATGCGAAGCCGCGCGACCGGACGCCGATCCCCGGCGGCGACGGCATTCGCTATGTGCTGGAGGTGAACGCCGGCACGGTGAAGGCGCTCGGGATCGAGCTCGGCGCCGAACTGCGCAATCCGGCGCTCGACCAGACGACCGCCGCCTGGACCTGCGCGAACTAGAGCGGAGTCCGCCCCGGTTGCTCCGGGCCTGCCGCTCCAGAGTCTTGAATTCGCGCAATGTCTTGATCACCGGACGATTCCGTCCGGTTGGACATCGCTCTGGAGTCTTCAAATCACGCGATGTCCTGACCACCGAACGATTCCGTTCGGTTGGACATCGCTCTGGCGAATTCGCTTCCCTCAGGGTTGGCCAGCCGCTAGAGCATGCGCCGTCGGGGCGTGGCGCAGCCTGGTAGCGCGACGGTTTTGGGTACCGTAGGTCGTAGGTTCGAATCCTATCGCCCCGACCACCAGCGGCCTTCGCCGCGGCTATTCCGGGACTTGGGACAGCAGGGCCAGCGCGGCGGCGTGGACACGGGCGTCGCCGGCGGCGAGCACGCGGCCGCCGAGATGGGCCGGCCGGCCGCGCCAGTCGGTCACGCGACCGCCGGCCGCTTCGATCACGCCTTGCGGCCCCTGGATGTCATAGGCCTTGAGGCCCGCCTCGATCACCAGATCGATCTGGCCGAGCGCGATCAGCGCGTATCCGTAGCAATCGGTGCCATAGCGAGTGAGCTGGACAAGGTCGCGCACCGCCTCGAAGCCCGCGCGCTCGGCCTTGGTGCCGACCTCCGGAAAGGTCGAGTAGAGCATGGCGTCGGCGAGGCCGGCGCAGGCGCGCACGCCCAGCGGGCGCTCGGCGCCGTCGCGGATCATCACCGCGCGACCCAAGCCGCCCATGAAGCGCTCGCCGACATAGGGCTGGTCGATCAGGCCGAGCACCGGTCCCTGACCCGCGTCGGCCGCGATCAGCGTGCCCCAAGTGGTCGCGCCGCTGATGAAGGCGCGGGTGCCGTCGATCGGATCGAGCACCCAGGTCAGGCCGGACGTGCCCGGAGTGGGCCCGAATTCCTCACCGAGGACGCCGTCCGCCGGGCGGTTGAACCGGAGATAGGTTCGCATCGCCGCCTCCGCGTCGCGGTCGGCCTGGGTCACGGGATCGTAGCCGATCGTCGCCTTGTTCGCGGCGCGCAGGCCCGGTGTCCGGTAGAGGGGCTGGGAGCGCGCGGCCGCCACGTCGGCCAGCGCCTCGGCGGTCTGCCACAAAGCCTCGACGTCTTCCGGAGAAAGCTGCATTTTCCGACTCCGCCGGCGGACGCTGTCCCCGGCGGTGTCGATCATCCCGCCGGGCGCGTCAAGGCCCCGGCGGCGCCTCGGATCGCATCGACGATCAGGCGACTTCGCTCAGGACGCGGGCGAGGTCGAACAGGCGGCGGCGCTGCGCCTCCGGGATCGAATAGTAGGACCGCACCAGCTCCAGCGCTTCCTTGTCGGCGAGCAGGTCGCCGCGCTGGATATCGCCCTGGGCCATCGGCGCCTCGACGGCGGTCTCGTCCGCGCCGAACCCTTCGAAGAAGAAGCTGATCGAGACGTCGAGCGCCTGCGCGATATCCCAGAGGCGCGAAGCGCTGATCCGGTTCATGCCGGTTTCGTACTTCTGGATTTGCTGGAACTTGATCCCGACGATATCGCCGAGTTGCTGCTGCGTCATGCCGACCATCCAACGGCGATGCCGCACGCGCCGACCGACATGAACGTCCACGGGATGTTTCATTTACTCGTCTCTCCCAGCTTACAGTGTCGCTAACACAACCAAAGCACGAACCGTGCCAACTCTTCTAACGCAGGATGTGAGGGCTGGAAACACTCAATCAGGGGTATTTTGGGCGGGTCGCCGACGGATCCCGCCACAATCAGAGGGAGATTGAAAGGACGATTGCGAAGCGCGAATACAACCTATCAGTGATTTGCAAAGGAATTCGCAAAATGCGAATCCCGATTTCGCATCAGGAGGCGGCCTGACGGGATTGGCGCTTGCGCTCGTGCGGGTCGAGATGGCGCTTGCGGAGCCGGATATTGCGGGGCGTCACCTCGACCAGCTCGTCGTCCTCGATATAGGCGATCGCCTGTTCCAGCGTCATGCGGACCGGCGTCGTCAGGCGCACCGCCTCGTCCGTGCCCGAGGCGCGCACGTTGGTGAGCTTCTTGCCCTTGAGCGGATTCACTTCGAGATCATTGTCCCGGCTGTGCTCGCCGAGGATCATCCCGGTATAGACCTGCTCCTGCGCGCCGATGAAGAAGGTGCCGCGGTCCTCGAGGTTGAAGATCGCATAGGCGACGGAGGTGCCGTCCTCGATCGAGATCAGCACGCCGTTGCGCCGTCCGGGGATCGGGCCCCGATAGGGCGTCCAGTCGTGGAAGACGCGGTTCAGCACGCCGGTGCCGCGGGTGTCGGTCAGGAACTCGCCATGATAGCCGATCAGTCCCCGGCTTGGGACATGCGCGACGATGCGCGTCTTGCCGCCGGCGCCGGTGCGCATCTCGACCAGCTCGCCCTTGCGCTGGCTGAGCTTGTCGACGACGACGCCGGAATATTCCTCGTCCACGTCGATCGTCACCTCTTCCAGGGGCTCGTTCCGCTCGCCGTCCTTCTCGATGAACAGCACGCGCGGGCGCGAGATCGACAGTTCGAACCCCTCGCGGCGCATGTTCTCGATCAGGACGCCCATTTGCAGCTCGCCGCGGCCCGATACTTCGAAGGCATCGCCGCCCGGCGCGTCGGCGACCTTGATCGCCACGTTGGTTTCCGCCTCGCGCATCAGGCGGTCGCGGATGACCCGGCTCTGCACCTTGTCCCCGTCCCGGCCGGCCAGTGGCGAATCGTTGATGCCGAAGGTGACGGAGATCGTCGGCGGGTCGATCGGCTGCGCCGGGATCGGCTGGGTGACCGACAGGTCAGAGATCGTGTCGGCGACCGTCGCCTTCGACATGCCGGACAGGCTGACGATGTCCCCGGCCTGCGCCTCGTCGATCGGCTGGCGCTGCAGCCCGCGGAAGGCGAGCACCTTCGAGACGCGGAAGCGCTCGATCTCCTTGCCGTCGCGGCTGAGCGCCTTGACCATCTGCCCGGTCTTGACCGTGCCCGTCTCGATCCGGCCGGTCAGCAGCCGGCCGAGGAACGGGTCGGCGGCCAGCGTGGTGGCCAGCATCGAGAAGGGCTCGTCGACATGCGCCAGCTGCTTCGGCGGCGCCACATGGTCGAGGATCAGCTGATAGAGCGCGTCGAGGTTCTTGCGCGGCCCGTCGAGCTCGGCATCGGCCCATCCGGCGCGGCCCGAGGCGTAGAGCACGGGGAAATCAAGCTGTTCCTCGTTCGCATCGAGGCTGACGAACAGGTCGAACACCTCGTCCAGCGCCCGGTCCGGCTCGGCGTCCGGCTTGTCCACCTTGTTCAGCACCACGATAGGCCGAAGGCCGAGGCGCAGCGCCTTGGCGGTGACGAATTTCGTTTGCGGCATCGGCCCCTCTGCCGCGTCGACCAGCAGCACGACGCTGTCGACCATGGAGAGGATGCGCTCGACCTCGCCGCCGAAATCGGCATGACCGGGGGTATCGACGATATTGATCCGGTGCCCCTTCCATTCGACGCTCGTCGCCTTGGCGAGGATGGTGATGCCGCGCTCGCGCTCCAGATCGTTCGAATCCATCGCCCGCTCGACCGTCGCCTGATTGTCGCGGAAGGTGCCGGACTGTTTCAGCAGCTGGTCGACCAGCGTCGTCTTGCCATGGTCCACATGGGCGATGATGGCGATATTTCTCAGATCCATGGCGCGGCTTCCCCGTGGCGGGCCTTCCCGCCGTCGCGGCCGCACTTAGAGGGCGGCGCGGCAAAAGGCAACGCCGCGCGCTGTTGCGCGGCACCGCGCGGCCTTGGCATAGTCCCAGCCTCAACGGAGCGGGAGCCGAAGATGCGCGCCATGCAAGCCCAGACCCTAGGCGAGGCGCTGACCCTGCGCGAAATCCCGGAACCGGTGCCGGGGCCGGGCGAGTTGCTCGTCCGCGTCCATGCCCGGTGGGCACAATTTTCTCGCCGTAGTGACACGCCGATGGTCGCGGGCAAGTATCAGGAAAAGCCGCCGCTGCCGCTCACCCCCGGCATGGAGATCTGCGGAACGGTGGCCGCGCTCGGGCCGGGGACGGAGGGGCCGGCGGTCGGCCAGAGGGTGGCGAGCTTCGTCGGCCACGGCGGCTTCGCCGAATATCTCGCCGTACCGGCCGCGCGTTGCGTCCCGGTCCCCGAGGCGATGCCGGACGAGGAGGTCGCGGGCTTTCTGGTCGCCTATGGGACCAGCCACGTCGCGCTCGCCCATCGCGCGCATCTGCGGCCGGGCGAGCGGCTGGTGGTGCTCGGCGCGGCGGGCGGGGTCGGGCTGACGGCCGTCGAGCTTGGCAAGCTCATGGGGGCGACGGTCATCGCGGTGGCGCGCGGCGCCGACAAGCGCGCCATCGCGGCCGAGGCGGGCGCCGACCATGTGCTCGACGCCGACGGCGACATCCGTGCCGGGATCAAGGCGCTGGGCGGGGCCAACGTGCTCTATGATCCGGTCGGCGGCGACCAGTTCGAAGCGGCGTTCCGCGCCTGCGAACGCGAGGCGCGGATCCTGCCGCTCGGCTTCGCCAGCGGCGCGGTGCCGGCGATCCCGGCGAATATCCTGCTGGTCAAGGACATGACGGTGCTCGGCCTCTATTGGGGTGGCTATGTCTCACGCCATCCGAGGGTGCTGGCCGACAGCCTCGCCGCGCTCTTCGCCTGGTACGGGCAGGGGCGGCTCAGACCCCGGATCAGCAACGTCCTGCCGCTCGACGAGGCGAACGCCGCGCTCGACCTGCTGCGGAGCCGCGCGGCGACCGGCAAGGTGGTGGTCCGCGTCGCCGGCTGAGCGGGCTATTCCGCCGCGACGCGCAGGGCGCAGCCGTAGGCCTGACGCAGCAGCGGGGCGAGCCTGTGCGCCAGCGCCGCCCGCGGGCCTTCGCCGACATACATATTGATGAGATAGTCCGGCAGCGGCGGCAGCGCGCCGCCATGGCGGATCTCCTCGCACCGCGCGGGGATCGAGCCCTCCAGCTGCACGAAGATGGCGAGGTCGGCGATAACGCTGACCTCGACCGTCGAGCAGGACATCGAATCGACCGCGAGCAGCCACGGCAGCCCCGCCTTCTCCAGCGCGTCGATCGCCGGGCGGCGGAAGACGCAGCGGGCTGTGGAGCCGAAGCGGATCGGCCGCGATTTCCAGGCCTGGCCGTTCTCGGCGCCGACCCAGACCAGCGGCTCGCGCGCCAGCATCTCGCCGCCCTGATCGACCGAAGCCTCGGTGGTCAGGATGAGGTCGATCTCCGAGCGGGCGAAGCGGGCCTTGAGATCCGCCGTCAGGTCCGATTGCAGCAGCACCCGCACCCGCGGATATTCCTGTGCGAAGCGCTGCAACACGCGCGGAATATGCGGATAAATGATGTCGTTCGGCACGCCGATGGTCAGCTCGCCCTCGAACGCCTGATTGGTCATCAGCCCCCAGGCCTGATCGTTGAGATCGAGCATCCGGCGCGCATAACCGAGCAGTTGCTCGCCCTGCGCGGTCAGGGAAATCGTGCGCGCCGAGCGGTCGAGCAGGGGCTGGCCGAGCGACTCTTCCAGCCGCTTCAGCTGCATCGAGACCGCCGATTGCGTCAGGTTCAGTTGCGCCGCCGCGCGGGTCACGCCACCCGCGTCGGAAACGGCGACGAAGGAACGCAGGGCCGTCAGGTCGAGGTTGCGGGCCATATCAAGTTCCGTGATGAACGAGCCAACGTTTATTCGTTATCACTATGCATCCGCATACGGTATGAAATCAAGCACGGTGATGATGTCGCCGGCAAACAAAACCAAACGTGATGGAGAGCCACGATGAATGCCCGTTGGACTGAGCAGCGCCCTGTCCGGATTTTCTGGCCGCGCCTGTCGGTGCGCGGCATCCTCGATAAACTGGTGGCCGCCGACGCCGCCTATCGCCAGCGCCTGACGCTCGAATCGCTCGACGACCGCATGCTGCGCGACGTCGGCATTTCCCGCGCCGACATCGCCCGCGAAACCCGCGCTCTCCCGCGCTGGTAGCAAGCGTCGACGTCACGATCTCGGCGATGGTCGCGATCGTGACGTAAATGCGCGCGGCGCTTCGCCTCGTCAGCCCGATTTCTTCCGCGCTTCGGCGATCAGGTCCAGCACCGACGGGCCGATCCCCTCGACGATCGCATCGACACCCTCGGCGTTCGGATGCAGCCCGTCGCCCTGCATCAGCCGCATCACCTCGAACATGCTCCGGCCCTGGCCCATTCCGGCGAGGAAGGAGCGGTAGAGGATCGCCCCGTGCTCCCGCGCCAAGTCGGGATAGATCGCCTTGAACGCCGCCTGATACGCCTCGCCGTAGTTCGGTGGCACCGGCACCCCGGTCAGCAGCACCGGCAGGCCGCGCTTGCCGATCGCCGTCAGGATCCCGTCGAGATTGGCGCGCGCCGCCGCCGGATCGAGGCCGCGCAGCAGATCGTTCGCCCCGAGCTCCAGGATCACCGCGTCCGGATCGTCGCCGAGCGCCCAGTCGATCCGCGCGAGACCTCCCGCCGTGGTGTCGCCCGAGACGCCGGCGTTGATCACCGTCACATCCGGCGCGCCATGCGCCGCGAGCCAGTCCTGAAGCCGGGGCACGAACCCCTGTTCGACCGGCAGGCCAAAACCGGCGGTCAGCGAATCGCCGAACGCGAGGATCCGCACCTCGGCGAGCGCGGGCGCGGCGAGAAGCGCCAGCGCGACGACCGCGAGGTTGCGCAGGGGCCGCGTCGCCCCATATGCGAAAACGGTCATCCTGGTTCGCAAGGTTCGTCTCATGTCGTCTCCGGTAATCCGCCTCCAGGATGTGTCTCTTACCCTCACGGGCAACGCCGGGCCGGTCAATATTCTGCGCGGCATCGACCTCGCGGCGCGGTCGGGTGAGACGCTCGGGCTCGTCGGGCCCTCCGGCTCGGGCAAATCCTCGCTGCTGATGCTGATGGGCGGGCTCGAGACCGCGACCGGCGGCCGGATCGAGGTGCTGGGCGAAGACCTGACCGCGATGGGCGAGGACCGGCTGGCGCGGTTCCGGCGCGAGAACATGGGCGTCGTCTTCCAGTCCTTCCACCTGATCCCGACCATGACCGCGCTCGAGAACGTCGCGACGCCGCTGGAACTGGCCGGGGAGCGCGACGCCTTCGCCCGCGCGGCCGAGGCGCTCGCCGAGGTCGGCCTTGGCCAGCGGCGGGACCATTATCCGGCGCAGCTTTCGGGTGGCGAGCAGCAGCGGGTGGCGCTGGCCCGGGCGACGGTGACGCGGCCGCGCATCCTGCTCGCCGACGAGCCGACCGGCAATCTCGATGGCGCCACCGGCGAGGCGATCATCCGCCTGCTCTTCGACCTGCGGGACCGGCATGGCGCGACCCTCGTCCTCGTCACCCACGCGCCGGAGCTCGCCGCGCGCTGTGACCGCGTGCTGCGGCTGCGCGATGGCGCCCTCGATCCCCTGGCCGAGGCGGCGGAATGATCCCGACGGCCGCGCGCCTTGCGCTGCGCGAGCTCCGGGGCGGGCTCGCGGGCTTCTATGTGCTGCTCGCCTGCCTCGCGCTCGGGGTGGCGGCGATCGCCGCCGTCGGCTCCGTGCGCTACGCGATCGAGGGCGGGTTGCGGCGCGAGGCGGCGGTGATCCTCGGCGGCGACGCGGAGATGGAATTCACCTACCGCTTCGCCAGCGCCGCCGAACGGGCCTGGATGGCCGAGCATGCGCTCGCCAGTTCCGAGATCGTCGATTTCCGCTCGATGGTCACCACCGACGCGGCCGAGCCGGAGCGGGCGCTGGTGCAGGTCAAGGCCGTCGACACCGGCTATCCGCTTTACGGCAAGGTCGGCCTCGAGGGGGGCGGCGTCCTCGCCGCGGCGCTCGCGGCGCAGGACGGCCTGCCCGGTCTCGTCGCGCAAGGCATCCTGCTCGACCGGCTGGGGGTCCGCCCCGGCGACACCGTGCTGCGGCTCGGCACCCGGACCTTCCGCTCGCGGACCGGCTGACGGTGGAGCCGGACGGCGCCTCCGCCGGCTTCGGCCTCGGGCCGCGGGTCATCGTCCGGCAGGCGGATCTGGCGACGAGCGGGCTGCTCTCCGAGGGGTCGCTGTTCAATTCGGCCTATCGCCTGCGCCTGCCCCCCGGCGCGGACCTCGCGGCGCTGCGCGCCGAGGCGATGGAGAAATTCGCCGACGGTGGCCTACTGGTGGGCGGACCGGCGGAACGGCGCGCCGGGCATCGACCGTTTCGTCGGGCGCCTGTCCGCCTTCCTGGTGCTGATCGGCCTCGCGGGGCTCGCGGTCGGCGGGGTGGGCGTCGCGGCGGCGGTGCGCGCGCATCTCGACGGCAAGACCGAGACGATCGCCACGCTGAAGACCCTCGGCGCCTCGGGCGGCACGATCTTCGCCGTCTACCTCATCCAGATCGGCCTGCTCGCGACGCTCGGCATCGCCGTCGGCCTCGTCGCCGGCGCCGGCTCTGCCGCTCCTCGCCGCGCCGCTGATCGAGGCGCGGCTGCCGGTGCCGGCGGCGTTCGGCCTCTACGAACGGCCGTTGGCCGAGGCGGCGCTCTATGGCGGGCTGACCGCGCTGATCTTCACGCTCTGGCCGCTGGCCCGCGCCCGCGACATCCGGGCGGCGGAGCTCTTTCGTGACCTCGCCGCCACGCGCCGCCGCTGGCGGCGATCGGTGTTTCACCGGCGTGATCGGCGCGCTGGTGCTCGTCGTCGGCATCGCGGCGCGCTTTCCGGCGCGACGAAGCTGACGCTCGGCGTCGCGGGGGGGGTGATCGGCGCGCTCTTCCTGCTGTTTCTGGCCGCGCTCGGCCTCTCGGCGCTCTGCCGGCGGCTGGCGCGGAGCGGCGTCGTCCGCGGCCGGCCGGCGCTGCGCTGGGCGCTCGGCGCGCTGGGCGGGCCGTCGGGCGAGACGGCCTCGGTCGTCATGTCGCTCGGCCTCGGGCTGGCCGTGCTGGCGGCGATCGGCCAGATCGACACCAACCTGCGCGCGCTCGTCACGCGCGAATTGCCCGAACGGGCACCGGCCTATTTCTTCGTCGATATCCAGAACGACCAGCTCGACCCGTTCCGCGCCCGCGCGCGCGCAGGCCGGCGTCACCGATGTCGAGACCGCGCCGATGCTGCGCGGGGTCATCACGCGCATCAACGACCGGCCCGCGCGCGAGGTGGCCGGTGGCCATTGGGCGCTGAGCGGCGATCGCGGCGTCTCCTATTCCGCGACGCCGCCGCCCGGCACCCGGATCACGGAAGGCGAATGGTGGCCCGAGGGTTACGCCGGTCCGCCCCTGATGAGCTTCGCGGCGGAGGAGGGGCGGGAACTCGGACTGAAGCTCGGCGACCGGATCACGATCAACATTCTCGGCCGCGACCTGACCGCGACCATCGCCAGCTTCCGCGAGGTCGAGTTTCGCAACATGGGCATCAACTTCCTGATGATCGTCGATCCGTCCGCGCTGGCCGGCGCGCCGCACACGCATATCGCGACGGTCTATGCCGAGCCGGCGGCCGAGGCGCCGCTGCTCCGCACGCTGGCCAGCGCCGATCCCAACATCACCGCGATCGGGGTGCGCGCGGCGATCGAGCAGGTGGCGGAGACGCTGCGCGGCGTTCGGCCGCCACCCGCTGGGGGGCCTCGGCGACGCTTCTGACCGGGCTCGTCGTGCTGATCGGCGCGGCGGCGGCGGGCGAACGGCGGCGGACCTACGAGGCGGCGGTTCTCAAGACGCTCGGCGCCAGCCGGGCGCGGATCCTTGCGAGTTTCGCCCTGCGCTCCGCCCTGATCGGCGCGGCGGCGGGCCTTGTCGCCATCTTCGCGGGCGGCGTCGCCGGCTGGTGGGTGACGACCGAGATCATGGAGGCGAGCTACCGGTTCGCCCCCGCCTCCGCCCTCGGCATCGTCGCCGGCGGCGCGCTGGCAAGCCTCCTCGCCGGCCTCGCCTTCGCCCTCCGCCCCCTCGCCACCCCGCCCGCGCGGGTGCTCCGGTTGCGGGAGTGACGTCCTCGCCGGTTCAGTCGCGGTCCGATCAGCCGGCGGCGCGGGAGTCCTTGCCCTCTTCGGCCGGCATCTCGGGCCGGGCGGCGGGGCGGCCGTAGAGATAGCCCTGGAAGCAATCGACGCCTCGCGCGCGCAACCAGTCGGCATCGGCCGGCGCCTCGACCCGCTCGGCCACCGTCACCATCTCGAAATGCCGGGCGGCGGTCAGCAGGCAGTCGACCAGCACCTGGGAATCCGGCGAGCGGTGGACGCCTTGGACGAAGGCGCCGTCGATCTTCACCATGTCGAAGCGGAAGTCGCGGAAATGCCGGAAGCCGGTCGCGCCCGCGCCGAAATCGTCGAGCGCGAAGGCGCAGCCGGTCCGGCGGACATGGTTCATGAAGTCGATGGTCTGGTCGGCATGGCCGATCGTCGCATCTCGGTGATCTCGATGATCAGCCGGCCGAGCACCCCCGCGCCACCCCGCGCCGCCGCGCCGAGGATGGCCAGCCATTCCTCGTCGCCCATCGACAGCGGCGAGATATTGACCGACAGCCGCAGCCCCGGATCCCGCGCCAGTTCGCGCAGCGCGGCGGAGAGCGCGAGCCGGTCGATGGCGCGGCCGATCTCGCCATCCGCGACCAGCGGCAGGAACGCGCCGGCGGCGATCATCTGGCCGTTCGGCATGCGGAGCCGGGCGAGCATCTCGTAGAAGGCGGGGAAGCGGCTGTTCGCCGCGCGCACCACCGGCTGGTAGTGGAACGCGACCCGCCCCTGCACCAGCGCCTGCGCCACATTGAACCGCGCCCGCGCTCGCGCCTCGAGGCGCCCGGCGCCGTCTCCGATGGAACTCAGCGCATTCGGGAACTGGATCAGCTTTTCCATCGGGGCATCCTCGCGGTGGGTCAGGGCAGGGGTCGGGTTGGGGTCGACGCCGTTTACCTAACGCGATGTTCTTTAAATGTTCGTAAAGCGCGTAAAACTGTTCGAAGTTTTTAGGGAGTGGGCGCAGGCCCTCCCATCCCCCCGAACGCGATGATCGCATTCGGACTGGATAGCCAGCGCGACGCCGTAGCATTCACTTCACGATATCGACCGTCTGCGACGGACAAGCCGGGCACACCCGTCACGATTCAAAGCTCCGGAGAAATCTGGACCCCTCGCGGCCTCCGCAAGTTTGCTTCGGCCGCGCGCCCGCGCAACGTGCCACTGGCACGTTGGCAAGGTGCTTGCGCGGAGATATCTCGGAGGGCGGATCGTCAGATGCGATCCCCTTGTCCCCCCGGACCTTCGATCCCGGCGAAAAACCCGTCGATCCGCGCCCAGAGCTCCGCCTGGATCGTCGGGTTCTCCATGAAGAGCTCGTGCCGCCCGCCGGTGAGCGACACGAAGGCGCCGTTCTCCATCGCCGCGACCTGTCGGCGGATCACGCTGGTCGAGACCACCGTCTCCTCCGATCCGACCAGGGCGAGCACCGGCAGGCGGGGGACGGGCGCGACATAGAGGCGGGCCATCTCCTCCAGCGCGGCGCGGGTCCATTGCATGCTGGGGCCGCCGAGCGACAGGTCCGGATGCGCGGTGATCTGGTGGACCGCCCAGGCGAACTGCTCGGGATCCGATGTGAGCACATTGTCCACGAAACCGCTGACGAGCGAGCTGGGGCGCGGGCTCGCCCCCGGCATGAGCCGCGCGCCCAGACCCATCATCTGCGCGAATTTCGTGGCGCGCGTGGTGATCTCGCGGGTCGCCATCCGCATCCGGAGATGCCACATCGGCGCCGAGAAGATGGCGGACCGGAAATCCGCCCGCTCCAGCATCGAGCGCAGGCCGACGCAACCGCCCATCGAATGGCAGACGAGGCGGAGCGGCCGGGGCAGCGCCGCGACCCCCTCCCAGGCGAGCAGGGCGGCGACATCGCGCTGATAGTCGCGGAAATCCTCGACATGGCCGAGCATCGGATTGGCGGCCAGCCGGTCGGACAGCCCCTGTCCGCGCCAGTCGATCACCGCGACTGAGAAGCCGCGCTCGCAGAGCCGGGCGACCACCCGTCCGTATTTCTCGATATATTCCGTGCGGCCGGGGAAGATCACCGCCGTGCCGCGCGCGCCGCCTTCCCAGGCGGCGGCCCGCAGCCGGACACCGTCCGACGCCGTCAGCCAGGACACGCGCGCCCCCGCCGGCGCCTCCGCGACCTCGGCGAAGAACGGCGCCGGCTCCGTCACGCGAGCAGGCTGCCGAGCTTCATCGCCAGCGCCATGTCACCCTCGATGCGCAGGCGGCCGGACATGAAGGCGACCGTCGGGTTCACCTCGCCTTCGAGCATCCCCCGGAAGGTCTCGGCGTCGGCGGTCAGCACGCAGTCCGCTTCGCCCTCGTCGGTGGAGACGCCGGTCTCGTCGATACGGATCGAGCCCTCGTCCTCGATCACCATCCTGGCCGCGCCGTCGAGCACGGCGCCGTTCAGCTTTTTGGTCAGGGCCTTGACGGCGGCCTCCACGACGTCGCTCATGGATATCTCCGGGAAAACGGGCGCTTCGCCCTCGATTTTCTGGCTGGGAGTGATATCTAAGCCGCATGGGCGACGGAAGAAAGCAACATTCGGCTGGTATCGCGCTCGTGATGCTCGGGCTGGCCACGGCGGCGAGCGCGGAAGGCCCGGAATATTTCGCGACCGTCCCCGGCGAGGAAGCGGCCCCGGATCAGAGCGACGCCGAAAAGCTCGACATGCTGCTCTCCGAACTCGCCGAGCCCGATCGCGAGGATTGGGAACGCGTCGAGGGCGAGATCAACCGGCTCTGGTCGCGCTCCGGCTCGGACTCGATGGATCTCCTGCTCCGGCGCGGCAACGAGGCGATGCAGGCCGAGGATTATCCCTTGGCCATAGAGCATTTCTCGGCGCTGGTCGACCATGCGCCGGACTTCGCCGAGGGCTGGAACGCCCGCGCCACCACCTATTTCATGATGGACGAATATTCGCTGGCGATTGAAGACGTGAAGCATGTGCTGGCGCTGAACCCCCGTCATTTCGGCGCGCTCGCCGGCCTCGCCTTCATGCTCGAGGAACTGAACCAGCCGGAGCTGGCGCTGAAGGCCCTGAAGGCGGCGCAGAAGATCAACCCCCATCGTCCGAATATCAACGACGCCGTGAAGCGGCTGGAGCGGGCGACCGGGGCGGCGGAACTCTGAGCGCCGGACCGGGGAGCCGAGGAATGGCGTTCGACGGTCAGCCGCGGGTGACGGCGGTGCTCGGGCCGACCAATACCGGCAAGACGCATTACGCCATCGAGCGCATGCTTTCCTATCGCACCGGCGTCATCGGCCTGCCGCTCCGGTTGCTGGCGCGCGAGATCTATGACCGGATCGTCAGCCTGCGCGGCCCGTCGGTCGTCGCGCTGGTCACCGGCGAGGAGCGGATCGTCCCGACCCGCGCCGCCTATTGGGTCTGTACCGTCGAGGCGATGCCGGTCGATATCGGCGCGGATTTCCTCGCCGTCGATGAGATCCAGCTCTGCGCCGACCCGGATCGCGGCCATGTCTTCACCGATCGCCTGCTGAACGCGCGTGGCCGGAACGAGACGATGTTCCTCGGCTCGGACACGATGCGCGCTCGGATCGCGAGCCTCGAACCTGGCACGCAGTTCCTGCGGCGCGAGAGGTTCTCGACGCTCAAATACGCCGGCCCGCGCAAGCTCAGCCGGATGCCGGCGCGGAGCGCGATCGTCGGCTTCTCGGCCGACGACGTCTATGCGATCGCCGAACTCATCCGCAGGCAGAAGGGCGGCGCGGCGGTGGTGATGGGCGCGCTCAGCCCCCGCACCCGCAACGCGCAGGTGGCGCTCTACCAGAACGGCGACGTGGACTACCTCGTCGCGACCGACGCCATCGGAATGGGGCTCAATCTCGATATCGGCCATGTCGCCTTCTCCGGCCTCGTCAAGTTCGACGGCCGACGCCACCGGCATCTCTCGCCGGCCGAATTGGCGCAGATCGCGGGCCGGGCCGGGCGTTACACCGCCGACGGCACCTTCGGCGTCACCGGCGAGGCGGGGCCGCTCGACCCGGACGTCGCCGAGGCGATCGAGAACCACCGGTTCGAGCCGCTGCGCAGGCTGCAATGGCGCAATGCGCGCCTCGATTTCGGCACCATTCCGGCGCTGATCGCCAGCCTCGAGGCGCCCTCCGGCCATGCCGACCTGCAGCGTGCCCGCGAGGCCGACGATCTCGCCACGCTTCGCGCGCTCGCCGATACGCCGGAGATGCGCGACCGGGTGCGCGCGGCGCCGGACGTGCGCCTGCTCTGGGATGTCTGTCAGGTACCGGATTTCCGCAAGGTCTCCCCCGCCGAGCATGCGAGCCTCTGCGCCCGGCTCTACGGCTTCCTGCGGGACAAGGGCGGCGTGCCGACCGACTGGCTCGCGGCGCAGATCAAGCGCATCGACAGGAACGATGGCGATATAGATGCGTTGTCGAAACGATTGGCCTATATCCGAACCTGGACCTACGTGGCCCAGCGTTCGGCGTGGGTGCATGACGCGGACCATTGGCGAGACGAGACGCGTGCGGTAGAAGACCGGCTGTCCGACGCGCTTCACGCGCGGCTGACCCAGCGCTTTGTCGACCGCCGCACCAGCGTCCTGATGCGGCGGTTGAAGGAGAAGGAGGGCCTTGTGGCCACGGTGACCGAAAACGGCGAAGTCACGATCGACGACCAGTTCATCGGCAGGCTGGAGGGCTTTCGGTTCCAGCTCGACCCTTCGGCGGACGCCGATCAGGCGCGAACCCTGCGCGCCGCGGGTATCGCCGCGCTGGCGCCCGCGCTGTCGCTGCGGGCCGACAAGTTCTACAATTCCCCCGATACCGAGATCGACGTCACCGAGCAGGGCGGCCTCATGTGGGGCGAGCACGCCGTTGGCAAGCTCGTCGCCGGTGACACCGCGCTGTCGCCCACCGTCCAACCCTTCGTCGACGAGGACGCGGGGGCGGACGTGGCGGAAAAGGTGCGCCGCCGCCTCGGCCATTGGATCGACCGCCGGATCGCCGCGCTGTTCCAGCCGCTGATCGCGCTCGGCGAGGATCAGGCGCTGTCGGGGATGGGGCGCGGCATCGCGTTCCGCCTGGTGGAGAATCTCGGCATTCTGCCGCGGTCCGAAATCGCCGACGACGTGAAGGCGCTCGACCAGGAGCAGCGGGCGAGCCTGCGCAAGCATGGCGTGCGCTTCGGCCAGTATACCGTCTTTCAGCCGCTGATGCTGAAGCCGGCGCCGACCCGCCTCCGCCTCGTGCTCTGGTCGCTGAAGGAAGGGCTCGAAATCTTTCCCGAGGCGCCGCCGCCGGGTCTCGTCACCGTGCCCGCCACGCCCGGCGCGCCCGCCGGCTACTATGCCCGCGCCGGCTATCGGCTGGCGGGCGAGCGGGCGATCCGCATCGACATGCTGGAGCGGCTGGCCGACATGATCCGCAGTCTCGACGCCCGCGCGGGGTTCGAGGCGACGCCGGACATGCTCTCCATCACCGGCCTTGGGCTCGACCAGTTCGCGGCGCTGATGCGCGGTATGGGTTATCAGGCGAACGAGGGCACGCGCCCGAAGCGCCGCCCGGCGCCGCCGGCCGCCGCCGTGGCCGCGCCTGAGCCCGCGCCGGCCGAGACCGCTGGGGAGACCCCGGACGAGACGCCGCCGGCGCCGGTTGAGACCCCGGGCGAGACGCCGGCGCCGGTCGAAACCCCGCCGGAGGAGGCTCCGCCCTCTATCCCCGACGACACGCCGACCGAAGCGCCGAACGACGCGCCGATCGAGGATCCGGGTACGCCTTCGGAAACCCCGATCGAGCCGCCCACCGAGATTCCGCTCGATCCGCCGACCGAGATCCCGCCCCGGTCGGCAGCGACGGAGGCGATCGAGAGCGTCGCGATCGAACCGGCGGCGGAACCCGACGCCGGCCCGGTCGAGCTCGAGACCTTCTATCTCTTCGTCCGTGCCCCGCGGGTTCGCCACGACCGGCCGCGCGGCGACGGAAAGCCGCGCGAGGCGGGCGGCCGTCCCGATAAATCCCGCAATGCCAAGGGGCGTTCGCATGACCAGCCCCGCGCGGAGGCGCAGCCGCGGCAGGATGGTCAGCGGCCGAAACATGGCAAGGGTGGCGGTGGCAAGGGCGACCGTCCGCGCGAGGCGCCGCAGGAGGCGCCGAAACATCAGGCGCGTCCGCCGCGGCCCGAGAAGCCGGTTGATCCGGACAGCCCCTTCGCCGCGCTGATGGCCCTGAAGCTGCGGAACTGACGCGCGGGCGATGACCGACGCCGGATCTTCGATCCGTCTCGACAAATGGCTTTGGCAGGCCCGCTTCTGCAAGTCGCGGAGCATCGCCGCGGCGCTGATCACCGACGGGGTCGTCCGACTGAATTCGGCGCGGGTCACCAAGCCTTCGACGACGGTCAGGGTGGGCGACGGGCTCAGCTTCTTTCACGCCGGCCGGGTGCGGACCGTCCGCGTCCTCGGGCTTGGCGAGCGACGCGGACCGGCGCCCGAGGCGCGCCTGCTCTATGCCGAGCTCGAGGCCGGCGGGCCCGCGGACCGCGCATAGCCGGCATGTTCCGCCGCCAGTCGGCGCCCTGGCGGGACCGGCCCCTTGATCCCGACCGGCAGCCTGTTAAATAGCCCTCGCGGAGTGTGACAGGCTTTGCGTGAGAACCTGACATCGAGGGTGTTGCCATGACCTATGTGGTGACCGACAACTGCATAGCCTGCAAATATACCGACTGCGTGGAAGTCTGCCCGGTGGACTGCTTCTACGAGGGCGAGAACATGCTCGTCATCCATCCGGACGAGTGCATCGATTGCGGCGTCTGCGAGCCGGAATGCCCGGCCGATGCCATCCGGCCGGATACCGAGCCCAATCTTGAGAAATGGGTCGAGTTCAACCGCAAATACGCGGACCTCTGGCCGGTGCTGGCCACGCGCCGCGATCCGTTGCCCGAGGCCGAGGAGCGGGACGGCGAGACCGGCAAGCTCGAAAAGTACTTTTCCGAGACGGCGGGCGAGGGTGGTTGAAACCGATTCGTTCCGCCCCCATCTCTGCCCTGGCGGGCGCCGAAAGCGTATCGGACGGGTTTCCGAAACGTTTTCTGGTGGCCTGATCCGTATGATAGCGTTCGTTTGACTTCCATTCGCACGGTTTTTCTGCTATAGCCTTGGGTCCACGAAGGTCAGGGATGAAGGCCAAAACCAAAATTGGCCTCGCAGTAATTCTGCTTGAACGAGATACCCTCCGCGGGTTGCGAAAGCACCTGCTGGGGTTTCTTGTCGCCGCGGTAAAGTGGCCGGTCTCCGGCCTCAGTCAGTAAGGATAAGACGCGCAACATGAGCAAGACCAAGAAGGCGGCGGACTTCCGTCCGAACGATTTTGTCGTGTATCCAGCCCATGGCGTTGGCCGGATTATTTCCATTGATGAGCAGGAAGTCGCGGGCCTGCGTCTGGAAATGTTCGTAATATCCTTTGAAAAGGACAAGATGACGCTGCGCGTGCCGACCTCGAAGGCGAGCGCGGTGGGAATGCGGCCGCTCAGCTCGTCGGACATCGTCGGCAAGGCGATGGAGACGCTGAAGGGGCGCGCGCGGGTGAAGCGTGCCATGTGGTCGCGCCGCGCGCAGGAATACGAGCAGAAGATCAATTCGGGCGACCTGATCTCGATCGCCGAGGTTGTGCGCGACCTGCATCGTTCCGACGACCAGCGCGAGCAGTCGTATTCCGAGCGGCAGCTCTACGAGGCCGCCCTCGAGCGCCTGACCCGCGAAGTCGCGGCGGTGAATGGCATCGAGGAAGGCAAGGCGCAGGAGCATGTGGACGAGGTTCTGGGCGGCCGCGTCGCCGCCTGATCTTCGCTCCGGGTTTCGGGGGCGCTTCCCGCGGGGAGGCGCCCCTTTTGATTCGGCCTACGGACCGTCCAGGATCGCGTTGATCTCCGCCCGGTGGCGATGCATGGCGCGAAACACCCGCCAGTCGCGTTCGAATCGGGTGGCCGCCTCCGGGTTCGGGACGCGCGGAACGCCGCCCTGATGCATCGCCCGCCCCGCCGCGGCGAGGTCCGGATGCACTCCCGCGCCGGCGGCCGCCGCCATCGCCGCTCCGAGCAGCACCGCGTCCGGGGCCGAAGGCGCGACCACGCGGCATCCGGTGACGTCCGCGTAGAGCTCCATCAGCACCGGATTGCGCGTATGCCCGCCGGTGATGTTCAGCGTATCGATCATATAGCCGCTGTCGTTCAACCGTTCGAGGATATGCCGCAGGCCGAGCGCCACCGCGACCGAGGTTCGCCAATAGAGCCGGCAGAGCCCGTCGAACGAGGCATCCATCGACAGGCCGGAAATCACCCCGAGCGCCGAGGGATCGGCCAGCGGTGACCGGTTGCCGTGAAAATCCGGCACAACATGCAGCCGTCCGGCCAGATCGCGCCCCTCGCTTTCGCGCAGTTCGGCGATCCGCGCGCAGATCCGCCCGTGCAGCGCCGGCGTCGGATCCGCGCCGCCGCCCCATATCTTGCAGATATGGTCGAGCAGCGCGCCGGAGACGGACTGGCCTCCCTCGGTCATCCAGAGATCGGGCAGCGCGACGCCGAGATGCGGTCCCCACATGCTCGGCGTCATCCGGGGCGTGCGCGAGAACGCCATGACGCAGGACGAGGTGCCGGCGATCAGCGCCAGGTGCCGCTCCACCTCCGCCCCGCCGAGATGACCGAGCACGCCGAGCGCGCCGGCGTGCGCGTCGACCAGCCCGGCCGCGACGCG
>JBGAJI010000100.1:0-11225 GCA_044225035.1 Amaricoccus sp.
GGCAACCCCTTGACGTGAGGATTGGCACGCGGCACGCGGAACGCAAGCCGTAAGGCGAGGGGGATGCGGAGAAGTTCGTCGACGAGAGCCGGATTGAGGCTCTCGACCGCGCACTTCAGGGATACCGCTTACAACTCACGAGGAAAATTCGGTCCGGGAAGACCCGGAGAACCCGCGCCTCAGGCGGCGCGGGATTCGGTGGATCCGTGGCCGCCTTCGCCCACCAGTGATCCGATGGCGCGCAAGATGCGCGACGACATTGCTTCGATCTCGGTCGCGGGAAGGTCAGCGAAATGGCGGAACGATCCCAGTTCCTCCTCGATCGCCACGCGAATACGCTCGGCCTTGTCCTGCTCGGTCATTTTGACTCCTGTCCTCTGCCTCAGGACCCTCGCTCATTTCATCATATTCGCAGGCGCAGCATTTTTCAAGCGCGTTTTCGTTCACATTGCCGCGCGGAACGCTCACCCGCGCATCGTCGCGCAATTTCGCGCAAGGCCTATCCGGCCAGCCAGAAGGCGGCCCCCAAGGTCGCCAGCGCGCCGCGCAAGCCCAGAACTTCGGCCCCGCTCAACCCATCGGCGACGCCCGCCACCTGCAGATGGCGGCCGGACGTCGATCCGGTGACCGGTGCGAACATGTAGAGCCCGGTCGCGGTCGGCGCCGCGCTCGCCACCGCGTCGGTGCCGAGACTTGTCCCTTCCGGCCCGTAGAAGGTGGTGACCGCCGCCGCGGTCCGCGAGACGCAGCGAAAGCCGGCGAGCCCGGAAATCGCGGTCTTGGTCTGGTTGCCGGCCGTGTTCAGCCGGCATTGCAGGTTGCCGACATCGTTCTGGCGCAGCCGGACGGTGATGTCCGATCCCTGCATGTCGAAGGCGCTGCTCGATCCGCCGGTCGCGGCGAAATCCGGGCACCAGAGGAACAGGGCGAGGCTGTCGCGCGCCACCGCCGCGGGACTGAAATGCATGTCGAGCCCCCGGCCGCTGCCGCCGCCCGCGCTCCAGCCAAGCCCGGCGGTCCAGGCCACCGATCCCGTGGCACCGACCTGGGTCAGCGCCGTCGTCTGGTCCCTGAGGTCGATCGAGGCCGCGACCGCGTCGCTCAGCCCACCGACATAGAGCCGCCGGATCTTCGTCCACCAGCTCGCCGTTTTCGCGCCCGCGTAGAAGGCGTCCAGCGCATCGGCCCGGGCGGTATCCATCGCGCCGCCCGACAGGGCCGCGACCCGCGCCAGAAACGCCACCGTCTCCGCCTGCCGTGTCTGGACCGCGCCGGCGGTCGTGACGCTCCAGGTCGCCGACACGCCGCCGACGGTGATGGTGACGCTCGCCGCCGCGCCCGCCTGCGCCGCCGCGTTGGTCCGCAGCTGCAGCTTCTGGTAGGGATGGACCGTGCCCGCCGCGGCGGTCCAGTCCAGCCAGTCCGTATCATCGGGGTTGCGCACCCGGTACTGCCCGCCAACGACCGAGACGGGGGCATTGCCGATGGCCACGGTGTCGGAGGTCACCTGCGCCCCGGAGACCGCGCCGACCCGCGCCGCGAAGGCGAGGTTGCTCGGGTCCTGGTCCGCGACCGTCCCGTAGGTGGTCGGATAAGTCCCTTTCCACCAGGCATAAGCGCGCAGCCCCTTGCCCTCGGTCCAGGCCGCGCCCGGATGCAGCTCGGCGAAATTTTCGGGCGCGAAATCGAGGCTGATGATCCCGAGGCCGGCGGCGGCCGCCGCCTTCTCCTGCGCTTCGCGCACCCGGAAGGTCCGGCCATAGGTCTTTTGCGCCAGCTCGCCGGAATAGGGCCGGATTCGCTCGATCACGAAGGCGCCCGCCGAGATCCGCGTCCGGTAGGCCGCGAGGAATGCGTCGAAATTGGCGCGATAGCCGGTCGCGCCGGCGTCCGTGTCCGTATCGGCCTCACCCTGGTTCAGAAGGGTCACCGCCTCGAACGCGACGCCCGCCGCCGCCAGCGCCGCCTTGGCCCCCGCCACCTGCGCTTCCAGCTGTGCGAAGCGGCCGCCGGCTCCCATCGTTGGCGTCCAGGAATTCGCTCCCCCCGCCGCCATGGTGGATCCGTTCACCGCCTCCTTCACCACATAGACCGCGCGGCCGGGCGAGGCCTGGTTCAGCTGATATATGAACTCCGCCTCCGACCCCCAGGCCCCCGCCGCGCCCTTGCCATCGGAATTGCCGCCGGCCGAATAAGGCGCGAAGCCGGCGCCTTCGACCCACATGCTGGCATTGCTCAGCGACAGATATTTCGCGGGGGCGTTCGCCGCGCCGCTGCCCGCCGCGCGCGCGTTCGACTGGCCGGCGATGATCAGCAACACGGCGGGCAATGGCGCGGCCAGCACCGTTCGCGCCTCGCTGGTCCGGCTCGCCGTGCCGACGCCATTGGCGATCGTCACGGCGCAGCTGAGCCGCGCGCCCTCGTCCGCCGCCACCGGCGCGTAGCTCGCCCCGGTCGCGCCCGCGATTCCGGTGCCACTGCGCAGCCAGGCATAGGTCACGCCGGTCCGGGGCTGGCCGCTCCAGGAAACGGCGACGCTCACCGCCTGCCCCACCCGCGGCTCGGCGGTGCTCAGCGTCACGGCGGTGATGACTGGCGCGGCCGGCGGGATCGGCCCCGACCTGCGCGGCGCGAACGAATTTAGGCTGAGTCCAAGCGTGAACATCGTCTTGTCCTTCGGATTGGCCCGTTCCGGAGGAGGACGAGTGACCCGCGCCGTGACGTGGCTCCGGGTCTGTCGAAAGCAGCGGTCCCCAAGGTGAGAAACGCGAAATGTCTGGCCGGCGCGGCCAAGCACCGCGCCATGGCGCGGAACTGCGCTAGCTCTAGCGCCGATTGGTAAATATTTACAGAATCCGAACTCTCCAAAAAGAAAACGGGAGGCGCGCGGCCCCCCGTTTCCAGATCGCAGCCAGTGATGGCGGCTGATTACATCATGCCGTCCATGCCACCCATGCCGCCCATGCCACCCGGCATGCCGCCGGCCGCGCCCTTCGGCTCCGGCTTCTCGGCGATCATGGCCTCGGTGGTGATGAGCAGGCCGGCGACCGAAGCGGCGTCCTGCAGCGCGGTGCGCACGACCTTCGCCGGGTCGATCACGCCGAACTTGAACATGTCGCCATATTCCTCGGTCTGCGCGTTGAAGCCGAAGGCCTTGTCGCTCGACTCGATCACCTTGCCCGCGACGACCGAACCGTCGACACCGGCGTTCTCGGCGATCTGGCGCAGCGGCGCCTGCAGCGCGCGGCGAACGATATTGATCCCGGCCGACTGGTCGGAATTGTCACCGGTCACGCCCTCGAGCTTCTTCGAGGCCTGGACCAGCGCCACGCCGCCACCGACGACGATGCCTTCCTGAACCGCCGCGCGGGTCGCGTTCAGCGCGTCGTCGACACGGTCCTTGCGCTCCTTCACCTCGACTTCCGAGGCGCCGCCGACGCGGATGATCGCAACACCGCCGGCGAGCTTGGCCAGACGCTCCTGCAGCTTCTCCTTGTCGTAGTCCGAGGTGGTTTCCTCGATCTGCGCGCGGATCTGGGCGACGCGGGCCTCGATCTCGGCCTTCTCGCCGTGACCGTCGACGATGGTGGTCTCGTCCTTGGTGATCGAGACGCGGCGGGCGCGGCCGAGCATGTCGAGGCCGACATTCTCCAGCTTCATCCCGAGGTCGTCCGAGATCACCTGGCCGCCGGTCAGGATCGCGATGTCCTGCAGCATGGCCTTGCGGCGATCGCCGAAGCCCGGCGCCTTGACGGCCGCGACCTTCAGGCCGCCGCGCAGCTTGTTGACGACCAGGGTCGCCAGCGCCTCGCCGTCGACGTCCTCGGCCACGATCAGCAGCGGCTTGCCCGACTGGATGACGGCCTCGAGCAGCGGTACCATCGGCTGCAGCGACGAGAGCTTCTTCTCGTGCAAGAGGATCAGCGCGTCGTCGAGATCGGCGACCATCTTGTCCGCGTTGGTGATGAAGTAGGGCGAGAGATAGCCGCGGTCGAACTGCATGCCCTCGACGACCTCGGTCTCGGTCTCGAAGCCCTTGTTCTCCTCGACGGTGATGACACCCTCGTTGCCGACCTTCTGCATCGCGTCGGCGATCTGCCGGCCGATCTCGGTCTCGCCGTTGGCGGAGATGGTGCCGACCTGCGCGACTTCCTCGGAACCAGAGACGGTGCGCGCCTGGCTCTTGATGTCCTCGACGACGATCGAGACGGCCTGGTCGATGCCGCGCTTCAAATCCATCGGGTTCATGCCGGCGGCGACCGACTTCATGCCCTCGCGGACGATCGCCTGGGCGAGCACGGTGGCGGTGGTGGTGCCGTCTCCGGCCTCGTCGTTGGTGCGCGAAGCGACTTCGCGGACCATCTGCGCGCCCATGTTCTCGAACTTGTCCTCAAGCTCGATTTCCTTGGCGACGGTGACACCGTCCTTGGTGATGCGCGGCGCGCCGAACGACTTGTCGAGGATGACGTTGCGGCCCTTCGGACCCAGCGTCACCTTCACGGCGTCGGCCAGGATGTCGACACCCTTGAGCATCCGATTGCGGGCATCGGTGCTGAATTTCACGGTCTTGGCAGCCATTCAGGCGGCTCCTTCTGAAATGTCGCGGAATACGGAAGCGATCAGGCGGCCTTCGCGGCGCTCGCGCCCTGGGTGATGATCCCGAGGATGTCGCTTTCCTTCATGATCAGCAGATCTTCGCCGTCGATCTTCACCTCGGTGCCCGACCACTTGCCGAACAGGATGCGGTCGCCGGCCTTGACGACGGGGGCGATCAGCTCGCCGGAATCCTTGCGGGCGCCCTCGCCCACGGAGATGACTTCACCCTCGGACGGCTTTTCCTTGGCGGTGTCGGGGATGATCAGGCCGCCCTTGGTCTTTTCCTCGCCTTCGATGCGGCGAACGAGCACGCGATCGTGCAGGGGAGTGAATTTCATCGGGATCGCTCCTTCAAATGCGTTCCAACCTGATGGGTGGCTTCCAGCTTGTTAGCACCCGCCACCCGAGAGTGCTAACGCGGCGTTTAGATATTGGGGACCCCTTCGCCTGTCAAGGGAGCGCGCCGGAGAAGAATTTTCCTGTCCCGGGCGGCCGCGCAGGAGTCCGCCGGCCTCAGTTGATGGACCGATACGATCCAGTGCCCGGCGGGTTCAGCGCGGGCAAGGCCGCCGGCACCGGACGTTCCGCGACCTCGCGCCGTTCGGCGGCGACCACGGAGCGGAGCGCGGCGCGACCGCCCGGCGGCTCGTCGGCGGCTCCGCCATAGGCGGCGCGCTCGATCGGTCGCAGCGCGGCTTCGATCGCGGGCGGCATCTCCCGGGCTTCGGGCGCGGCCCGGGCAAGCCAGGCCCGGAGGGCCGGGCGAAGCTCCGCCGGCCGCCCCGCGCGGATCGCATGGCGGAGCGCGCGATAGAGGCGTGCCTCGGAGGGGGGCGCGGGGTGGCGGCGCCGGGCCAGCAGTGCCATCGTGCCGGCCCCGACCAGAAGGCCGAGCAGCACGAACCATGGGAGGAAGCGGCGCTCCGCGCCGCCTGCCTGCCAGCCCGGCGGCGCGGCGACGCTGAGCGAAACCGGATCGGTGCGCGCCGTCTCGCGGGTGCCGGTCGCGGTGTTCCACCAGTCGAGCGAGAGGCCGGGCAGCGCATAGGCGCCGGGCGCCTCGATCACATAGGTGATCGCCTCGACGCGGGTCGCCGTCGGCGGGTCGCCCGGCGTGTCGGTCAGCGCCGGCTCCTTCGGATAGGCGCGCAGTCCCTCGGGCGTCGCGATCCCCGGCGCGAGCGGTGGCAGCAGGATCGCGGGCGGGCCGCTGGCGCTGGTGGTCAGCGTGAGGGTGAAGGCGTCGCCCGGCTTCGGCGCCTCCGCCAGCCCGTCGACCTTCGCGGTGAGGGTGAGGGCCGTGGCGGGCACGAACGGGTCCATCCCCTCCGCGCCCTCCGGCAGCCGGGCGGAAAAGGCGATGCCAGGCAGCGGCAGGGTCACCGAAACCGGCTGGTTCGTCTCCGGATCGGCGTAGGTGATGGCGACCCCCGCCGGGCCGAGGTCATACTCGGCCGGGCGCTGCGGGATGATCTCCCATCGACGCGCGACGCCCGACCAACTCTCCGCCCCGATGCGCCGGGTCACCGGATGGGTGGCGCGGTCCGGAGCCCGGGTGATCGCATCGGCGATCTCGAGATCCGGCCAGGCCGGCGGATCCGGCATATAGCTCGGCACCAGCACCGTCGCGGTCACCTCGACCGGCGTGCCGACGGTGACCGGTCCCTCCGGCGCCAGCGTCACCTCGACGCGCGGCGCTGCGTCGGGCGCTTCCTGGGCCCGAGGCGCGGCGGCGAGTGCGAGAAGGGCGCCGGCGAGGACGAGAAGGCGTCTCATGGCGCGCCCGCCGGCTTGGCGGCCTCGATGGCGAAGCGGGTCTTCAGGAAATCGGCGGGCTTGGTCTCGACGGCGCGCATCCATTGCTCGGCGGCGTCTTCGGAAAGCTGCGAGGCCCCGTCGATCCGGAGTCGGCGGCCTGGTCGCCGGTCAGGTCCTCGACGGTGTCGTCGAGGCGGTTCAGCGCCTTCTTGCGGGTCCTCGTCTGCGCCTCGGTCAGGTAGGCGATGATGCGGCGGGTCACGTCGAGGTTGTGGGCGGCGGCGGCGTCGCCCGGGTCGAGCGCCAGCGCCGCCTCGAAGGCGGCGACCGCGCCAGGATAGTCCCGCCGCGCGCCAGCGCCGTGCCGCGGTCGTATTGCGCCGTCGCGGTCTGGGTCGGCGCGAGCGGATCGGCGGCCTCGGCGTATTTCCCGGCGCGAAACAGCGCGGCGGCGCCCTGGGGTCGGCGAAGACCTCCGCGCCCTCGGCGTAGCGATGCGCGCCGTAGAGCCGCCAGCCCTGCTGGTCGGGGTCAAACAGTCCGGCGAGCCCGTCGGCCCGCGCAGGGGCGACCGCAGCGCGAGGGTCAGGGCCGCGAGCAGCATCGCGCCCCAGCGCAGCGTCGTGCCGCGGCGGAACCAGAGGAGGACGAGAACGGCGGCGGGGAGCGCGAGGACCCAGCCGTCGTCCTGGGCCGGAGGCGGCGGCGGCGCGGGCGAGGCTCGTCGCCAGTGCGCGTTGGAGCGCCCGGACGTCGCCGTCGTCGACGGTGACGGCGACGGTGGCGATGCCGGCGCGGCGCGACCATTCGGCGATCTCGGCGCCGGGCTCTCGGGTCGACGATCAGCGCGGCGCAGCCGACCTGCCGCCAGGGAAGGCGGCGATGTCGGCGGGGTCGATGCCGTCGGTGACGAAGAGGATCGAGCCGGGCGTGTCCTCCTGGGCGAGGAGGCTCTCGGCCAGTGCCAGCGCCTTGGAAGCTGTGCGGCCCCGGTCGAACATGATGACGGGGTCAAGCCCTTCCCAAGGAACGGCAGGAGCACGGTCGGATCCTCGGTCAGCGGCATGACGAGGTGCGCGGTGCCGGCATAGGCGACGAGCGCGACGCGCACGCCGGCGCGGAGGGCGATCAGGTCGCGGATCTTCTGCTTGGCCCGCTCCAGCCGCGAGGGGGCGACATCGGTGCCCGTCATGCTCGGCGAGAGGTCGAGGGCGATGACGAGCGGGGCGGTCTCGGTGACGAAGGGCGACGGCGCGGGGCGCCAGGCGGGGCCGGCGGCGGCGAGCGCGAGCAGCATGGCCGCGCCGATCAGCAGGTCGGGGGCGCTCATGCGGTTCCGGCCCTCGCGGCCGATGGTGAGCGCGGCGAGGTGCGGCGCGATGTCCAGCTCCGGCCTCGCCGGCGCGGCGGCGGCGCAGGAGGAACCAGAAGGCCGGCGAGGAGCCCGCCAGCGCCAGCAGCGCCAGCAGCGGAGGAAGGTGAAGGCGGCGAGCGCGGTCATGCCGGGGCCTCGCGCCGATGCGCGGCGCAAGCGGGTGGCGACGAGCATAACCGCATAGGCGAGGAAGACCAGCGCGAAGGCGGCCGCGGCAGGGATTGCGCCGACAGGCGGTGCGCGGGCGCCACGACGCTGGTCGCGCCCTCGCGCGCGCCGGCGGCGTCGATCTGGTCGTAGATCGCGGCGAGGCCGGCGGTGTCGGCGGCGCGGTGGAAGGTGCCGCCGGTGGTGTCGGCCATCGCCTGGAGCGCGGCGACGTCGACGCGGTTCTCGTCGTCTGCCGCCTCGGGATCGCCGACGGCGATGGTGTGGATGACGACGCCGTTCTGCGCGGCGATGTCGGCGGCCTTGGCCGGCCATGCGGCTCCCGGTGTCGGAGCCGTCGGAGAGCAGGATGAGGATCCGCGCCTCGACCTTCGAGGCCTCGAAGGAGCGGATGGCGAGGCCGATCGCGTCGCCGAGCACGGTGTTCTGCCCGGCCATTCCGGGTGCGAGGGTGGCGAGGAGCGCGCGCGCGGCCTCGGTGTCGCGGGTGAAGGGGACGAGGACGTAGGGCGCGCCGCCGAAGACGATGAGGCCGATGCGGTCGTCGCGGCGGTCGGCGATGAAGCCGTCGAGCACCGACTTCACCCCGTCCGAGCCGTGGCTCGCAGCATTGCCGGGGGCGGCGAAGTCCTTCGTCGCCATCGAGCCGGAGATGTCGACGGCGAGCATCACGTCGCGGGCCGCCTCGGTGCGCTCGACCGGGGGGCCCACCCATTCGGGGCGGGCGAGGGTGAGCACGACCAGCGCCCAGACCGCCCAGGCGAAGGCCATCTGGGCCCAGGACCGCGGCAGCACCACGGCGCCCTCGCCCTTGTCGAGCCCGACGCTCGCGTCCTCGAAGAACGGGAAGCGCACCGCCTGCACCGTCTCGCGGCGCGCCGGCAGCAGAGCACGAGGAGCGGCAGCGGCAGGGCAAGGAGCGCCCAGGGGAAGGCAAGCTCAAGCATGGTGGCGGGTGATCCAGGCCCTCGCGGCGCACCGCGGCGCGGGCCATCGCCGGCGGCGGGGCGCGGCGATACGGGGCGTCCGCAAGCCTCGCGCTGAGCGAAAGTCTCGAGGCGGCCGCCGGTCCGGTCGAGAAAGGTAGTCGGCCCGGTGAGCGTCGCCACCTCGGCGCGCGGGAAGGCGGCGAGCGCGGTGCGGCGGGCGAGCGCGGTCGAGGGCGTCTGGAGCGCCGCGCGCCGGGCTCGCCCCCCTCCAGCGCCGGGGTGAGGGCGCGCAGCTCGGCGAGGGCCGCCCGGCAGGCGGTGGCGCGCCGGCGGCGGCGCCAGAGCCAGACGCCCGCCACGAGGCGGCGACGACGAGGGCGGCAAGGACCGCCCAGGCCCAGGTCTGCAGGAAGCATGGAGACGGGCGGTGGCGGAACGGCGTCGTGCAGCTGGTCGAGGAGGGAGACGAGGCTGTCGCCGGGTGGCTCGGGGTCCATCAGGCGCCTCCGCCGCGGGGGCGAATGGCCGAAGAGGCGGAGCATCTGCGGCACCGTCTCCTCGCCGGCGCTGACCGGCAGGATGGCGGCGTCGAGGCGGGACTGCCAGGCGAGGAGCCGCTTCAGTCCGGTCGCCGCCGACGGCGGCGAGGTTGCGGCGGATGCGCGCGTCGGCGAGGTCGAGCTCGACCTGCATCCGGCCGTCGCCGACGACGATGCGGCCGCTCTCGGGCACTTCGTGCGCCGAGGGGTCGTGGACCGAGCGCCATGACGACGTCGTTGCCGCAGGCGATGCCGGCGAGGATCCGCCGCGTCTCCTCGCCGGCGCCATCGAAATCGCTGACGACGAGCAGCAGCCAGTCGTGGGTGACGATGTTCGCCGCCTGCGGAGCGCGGCGTCGAGGCGCGCGGGCGGCCTCGGCCAGGCCAGGCGCTGCCGTGGTGGCGGAGAGGGCGCCGTTGCGGACGGCCACAGGTCGAGAAGGCGCAGGACGGCGGCGCGGCTGCGGCGGGCGGGGACGGCGGCGAGGCCGGCGTCGGAGAGGACGAGGCCGCCGACCCGGTCGCCCGGCGAGGATGCGCCAGGCGGCGAGCGCGGCGATCTCGGCGGCGGTGGAGGACTTCATGGCGCTGACCGTGCCGAAGAACATCGCCTGCCGCTGGTCGACGAGAATGAGCGCCGGGCGGTCGCGCTCCTCCTGCGTGACCCGCACGTGCGGGGCGCCGGTGCGGGCGGTGACCTTCCAGTCGATCGCGCGCACGTCGTCGCCGGGGAGGTAGGCGCGGAGCTCGACGAACTCGAGGCCCCGGCCCCGCACCCCGGCTGGCGCTCCGGCCGGACAGGGCGCTGCCGACCGGCTGGCGCGGCAAGTCGAAGCCGCGCGCGCGTCCCTCGAGCCCGGCGAGATGGGGCGAGATGCGCGGGTCGATGGCCATGCTCAGGTGACGGCGACGAGCTTCGGATGAGCACCGCATGGCGTCGCGCGCCCAAGGCCGCCCGTCGCCTCGTAGGACCGCGTCGGCGTCCCGACGCCCTTCGCCTCGGAGAGGCGCGGCGCAGCACGTCCGGGGCAATGGCCTGGACGTCGCCGGGGAGACGAGTCTGGCCCTGCAGCCAGGCATAGGCGCGGCCGCAGCGGTCGAGCGCGATGCCGGCGCGCGGGCTCGCGCCGAGCTCGGATCTCGCGGGCGAGGTCCTCGGAATATTTCGCCGGCTGGCGCGTCGCGTTGACGATGTCGATGATGTAGGTCTCGATCGCCTCGGCGACGTGCAGCGCCGCGATCTCGCGGCGGGCGGCGCGGCGTCGTCGACGGCGATCGTCGCGGCGGCGTCGCAGGCGCGCCGGGCTGCGGCGCGGGCCCACCGCCAGCGCCGCCTGCTCCTCGGCCCGCAGCAGGCGCCTGGGCCGGCGTTCGCTCGGCGGGCGCGGGGTATTCCTCAACACCTTCATCAGGAACCGGTCGGTCTGGGCCTCAGGCAGGGGATGGCCTGCCCTCCTGCTCGATCGGATTCTGCGTGGCCATGACGATGAAGAGGTCGGGCAACGGATGGGTGCTGCCCCCGCGACCTCGCCGCTCCTCCATCGCCTCGAGCAGCGCGGCCTGCTGCTACCCGGCGATGCCGCGGTTGATCTCGTCGCGGCGACGAGGCGAAGCTGAAGGCGGGCCTGGAAAACGAGGAAGCCTCCTTGTCGGCGGCGACGTGGATGTCGGTGCCGGCGGCGTCCGACGGCAGGAGGTCGAGGGTGAACTGGATGCGGGAGAAGTCGGCGGCGAGGTGATGGGCCATCGCCTTGACCGCCCGGGTCTTGGCAAGGCCGGGCAGGCCCTCGATCAGGAGATGGCCGTCGGAAAGGAGGCCGATCGAGCATGCGCTCGACCAGTCGCGGCTGGCCGAGGACC
>JBGAJI010000101.1:0-11046 GCA_044225035.1 Amaricoccus sp.
GGGGTGGCGGGCGGCACGCTGCTGGCCGCGCTGCTCGGCGGTGGCGCGGTCGATCCCGCGGCGACGGCCGACGCGGCGACGACGGCGGGCGGCCTCGATATCGGCGGGCTTTTGGCACAGGTTCTCGGCGGGGCGGCGGGCGGCGGCGTGCTGACCGCGCTGGTCGGCGCGGTCACCGGCGCCGCCCGGCGCTAGCGCAATGCCCAACCGGACGGAATCGTCCGGTGGTCAAGAGATTGCGCGATTTGAGGACGCTGGAGCGAACGGCCCGGCGCGGCCGGGACGGGCTCCGCTCCGGCGCCGGGCTACCAGTGCGGGGGCGGGCGGTCCGCCTCCGGCGCGTCGTCGGGCAGCGCCGCCTCGGCGGCGGCGAGCCGCAGCGCCAGCCGGTCCAGCTGGGCGCGGAGGAGGTCGATCCGGTCGGCCTGCGCCCGAACGACCTCGCTCAATTCGTCGAGCATCGCCTGCTGGTGGGTCAGGGCGATCTCGAGCTCGGTCAGCCTTTCCGCCTCGGCTGCCACCTCAATCGTCCTCGGGATCGTCCGGATCGACCTTCTGGGCGAGGATCTTGTCGATGCGGCGATTGTCCATGTCCACGACCTCGAAGCGCCAGCCGAACATGGTGAAACTGTCGCCCGCCGTCGGGATGCGGCGCAATTGCTCCAGCACGAAGCCGGCCAGCGTCGCATAGCCACGTGTGCCGAAACGCTGCACGCCGAGCAGGTCGGCGACCTCGTCGACCGCCATCCCCGCGTCGAGCAGCCAGGATCCGTCCTCGCGCCGCACCGCCTCGGGATCCTCCTGGAACTCGCCGTCCGGCACGTCGCCGGCGATGCTGATCAGGATGTCGGTCGGGGTGACCACCCCCTCGAGATCGCCGTATTCATCGACGACGATCGCCATATGGACCCGCGTCGCGCGGAACTGCTCGATCAGCTTCAGCGAGGGCATCTCGGCGCTGACATAGATCGGCTGCTGGGCGATGGACGCGAGGTCCGAGCCGCCGGTGCGAATCAGCTCCAGCACATCGCGCACATGCACGACGCCGAGCACCTCGTCGGCATCCTCGCCGCCGCGCAGCGGATAGCGGCTGTGGCCATGGCGGTGGATCTCGTCCATCACCTGCTCGATCGGATCGCTGACCGACAGCCAGGCGAGTTCGCGCCGCGGCACCATGATGACCCGCACCGGCCGGTCGGCGAAGCGCAGCACGCCCTCGATCAGGTTGCGCTCGGTCTCTTCAAACACACCGGACTCGGTGCCCTCGGCGATCATCGCCTTGATCTCGTCCTCGGTCACCGTGCTCGCATTGGTGCCATGCGCGCCGATCAGCCGCAGCACCGCCTCGGTCGAGACGCGCAGGAACCAGACGATGGGCGTGCCGACGGCGGCGAGCGCCGACATCGGGCCGGCGACGAAGGCGGCGATCGCCTCGGCATGGCGGAGGGCGAGACGCTTCGGCACCAGCTCACCGACGATCAGCGATACATAGGTGGTGGCGACCACCACCACGGTCAGGGCGATCGGCTCCGACCAGCGGGCGAGCCCGGGCGCCAGCTCGACGATCAGCCCGGCCAGCGGCGTGGCAAAGGTGGCCCCGCTATAGGCGCCGGCGAAGATGCCGATCAGCGTGATGCCGACCTGGACGGTGGAGAAAAACCCGGTCGGGTCCTCGGCGAGCCGCAGGGCCTTGGCGGCGCCCCGCACCTTGTCCCGCGCCATCTGCTCCAGCCGGCTGCGCCGGGAGGAGACGATGGCAAGCTCCGACATGGCGAAGAAGCCATTGAGAAGGATGAGAAAGAGGACGACGAGCAGTTCCCAGACCAGCATGCGACGGCCGCCCTCCGCGCGGCTCCTCGTGAGGTCCGATGAACGCCCCCCCTTTTCGGTCTATAGCCGTTCCGACCGCGCTCCGCCAAGAGCGGTTTTGCCGCGCGCGCCCTCGCGTCGGGCGGTTTCGATCGACAGCCGGCGCCCTCCCGCCTATGAAGCGCATCTGACCCAAGGCTGCGAGGCGAGAAGGCGGGTGCCGGAATTCACCGATCGGGATCTGAGGAACGCGCTCGGTCGCTTTGCGACCGGGGTGACCGTGGTTACCACTCTGACGGCGGAGGGACCGCTCGGCATCACGGCGAACAGCTTCGCCAGCGTCTCGCTCAATCCGCCGCTGGTCCTCTGGTCTCCGGCGCGGAAATCGAGCCGGTTTCCCGCCTTCGAGCGCGCGCCGTTCTTTGCGATCCATATCCTCGGCGCCGGTCAGCGGGCGCTGGCCGAACGGTTCAGCCGGATGGGACATGATTTCGCCGGGATCGCCTTCGCGGAGGGCCAGGGGGGCACGCCGCTGATCGACGGCTGCGCGGCCCGGTTCGAATGCCGCCACGCGGCGGGGCACGACGGCGGCGACCATCTGATCGTCGTCGGCGAGGTGCTGCGCCTCGTCGAGAACGAGGGGCCGCCGCTGCTCTTCCATCGCGGCGCCTATTCCGCGCTGGCCGAGGGGGGCGCGGCGGTGGGCTGAGCTTGCCCCCGACCGCGCGGCCGCGGTAGAGGGCGGGCGGAACAAACCGGCGGAAGCCTTGAGAGATGGCCAAGGACAAGGAAAAGAAGCCCCGACGCCCCCGCGCCGAGACCCCGCGCGGCTTTCGCGACTATTTCGGCGCCGAGGTGCGGGCCCGCGCCGCGATGCTGTCGGCGATCACCGAGGTCTATCACGCCCACGGCTTCGATCCGCTGGAGACGAGCGCGGTCGAGACGGTGGAGGCGCTGGGCAAGTTCCTGCCCGATGTCGACCGGCCGAACGAGGGCGTCTTCGCCTGGAAGGACGAGGACGAGGATTGGCTGGCGCTGCGCTATGACCTGACCGCGCCGCTGGCCCGGGTCTATGCCCAGCATCGCCAGTCGCTGCCGACCCCGTACCGGCGCTATCAGGTCGGTCCGGTCTGGCGGAACGAGAAGCCGGGACCGGGCCGGTTCCGCCAGTTCTACCAGTGCGACGCCGATACCGTCGGCTCCGGCAACGTCGCCGCCGACGCCGAGATCTGCGGCATGCTCGGCGAGGCGCTGGAAGCGGCCGGCATCGCGCGCGGCGACTATCTGATCCGGGTCAACAACCGCAAGGTCCTGAACGGCGTGATGGAGGCGGCCGGCGTGCTCGACCCGGCGGACGCGGACAAGGACGCGCATCGGCGCGGCATCGTGCTGCGCGCCATCGACAAGCTCGATCGGCTGGGGAGCGAGGGCGTGGCCGCGCTGCTCGGCGCCGGGCGGAAGGACGAGAGCGGGGATTTCACCAAGGGCGCGGAGCTGTCGCCCGACCAGGCCGCGATCATCATGGGCTTCATCGACGCCCGCCGCGACACGGGCGCCGCGACCTGCGCGCGGCTGCGCGAGCTCGTCGGCGTCTCCACCTCGGGGGCGGAGGGCGTCGCGGAGCTGGAGCGGATCGCCGAATATCTCGAGGCCCGCGGACTTGGCGCCGATCGGGTGGTGATCGACCCGTCCGTGGTGCGCGGCCTCGGCTACTACACCGGGCCGGTCTACGAGGCGGAGCTGACCTTCGAGATCCTCGACGAAAAGGGCCAGCGGCGGCGGTTCGGTTCGGTGGCCGGCGGCGGGCGCTACGACGATCTGGTGAAGCGTTTCACCGGCGAGGCGGTCCCGGCCACGGGGATTTCGATCGGGGTCGACCGGCTGTTGGCGGCCCTCGCCGCCCGCTCCGGCGCCGCCGCGGCGGAGCCGGGGCCGGTGGTGGTGACGGTGATGGATAAGGACCGCATGGCCGATTATCAGGCGATGGCGGCGGAGCTGCGCGCTGGCGGCATCCGGGCGGAGGTGTTCCTCGGCAATGGCAACATGGGCCGGCAACTGAAATACGCCGACCAGCGCGGCGGTCCGGTCGCGGTGATCGAGGGTGGCGACGAGAAGGCGCGGGGCGTCGTCCAGTTGAAGGATTTGGCGCTCGGCGCCCGGCTGGCGGCGGCGATCGAGACGCATGACGACTGGAAGGCGCAGCCGGCGCAGATCGAGGTCGGCCGTTCCGCGCTGGTGGCCGAGGTTCGGGCGATGCTCGCCCGCGCGCGGGGCTGAGCGATGGTCTCGGACCGCGCCTATCTGAAGGGGGCCCGGGTCGGCGGTGGGCTCGGGCGCCTGCGCGACGAGATCGCGCGCATCCTCGCCATCTTTCGCGCGGCCGGCGGGATCGAGGTCGAACCGGCGGCGCTGCAACCGGCCGACCTGCTGCTGGACCTTTATGGCGAGGACATCCGGGCGCGCGCCTTCGTGACCTCGGACGAAGGCGCCGAGCTGATGCTGCGCCCGGATTTCACCGTGCCGATCGCGCGGCTGCATATGGATGGCGGGGCCGAGCCGGCGCGCTATGCCTATTGCGGCCCGGTCTGGCGCCGGCAGGAGATCGGCTCGACGCGGGCGCGGGAATATCTGCAGGCCGGGATCGAGGTGTTTCAGGACGGCGACCCGGCCGCGACCGACGCCGAGGTGATGGCGCTGATCGGCGAGGCGCTGGCCGACGCGCCGGTCGATTTCGTCACCGGAGACATGGGCCTCGCGCTCGCCGCGATCGACGCGCTGGAAACCAGCCCCGCGCGGCGCAAGGCCTTGCGGCGGCACGTCTGGCGGCCGGCGAAGTTCCATGACCTGCTGCGCCGCTACGGCGCCGGCCAGCCGGAGCTGACCGCGCGGCGCGCCGAGCTGATCGCCGCGGCGGCGGCGGACCGGGTGCCGGAGCTGGTCGCCGCCGCCGGCGCCCCGGTCGGCTTGCGCACGCTCGAAGACATCGCGGGGCGCGTGGCACGGCTGGCGGAGGAGGCGGCGACGCCGCCGCTGACCGGCGGTCAGGTCGATCTCCTCGAAGCGGTGCTCGGCGTCGTGGATACATCCGCGCGGGCGCTCGGCCGGTTCCGCGATCTGGCCGCCGACACGCCGGCCCTGCGCCCCGCCGTCGATCGCTTCGCCGGGCGGGTCGAGGCGCTGGACCGCGCCGGGCTTGATCCCGAAACCCTGCCCTTCGAGGCAAGTTTCGGCCGTACCGCCTTGGAATATTACGACGGTTTCGTCTTCGGGGCGATGGCGCGCGGCCGGCCCGACCTGCCGCCGATCGCCAACGGCGGGCGTTATGACGCGCTGACGCGGATGCTGGGGCAGGGCCGGGGCATCGCCGCCGTCGGCGCGATCATCCGGCCCGAGGCGCTGCTCTCGTTGCGCGGGGAGGCGGCATGCGGGTGAAGCTCGGGGTGCCGTCGAAGGGCCGCCTGCGCGACGCGACGGTCGCGTGGTTCGGCGCGCGCGGGGTCGAGATCGTCCGCCAGGGCGCGGATCGCGAATACGCGGGGCAGGTGGTCGGCCTGCCGGGGGTGGAACTCGTGCTGCTCTCCGCCGCCGAGATCCCGCGCGAGCTGGCGGCGGGCCGCCTGCATCTCGGCGTCACCGGACAGGATCTGGTGCGCGAGGAGATCCCCGCCTGGGCGAACCGGCTGACCGAGCTGGCGCCGATGGGCTTCGGCTTCGCCGATCTCGTGGTCGCGGTGCCGGCGCATTGGGTCGATACGCGCGACATGGCCGATCTCGACTCGGTCGCGGCGGAGTTCCGGGCACGGCACGGCCACCGGCTGCGGGTGGCGACCAA
Source organism: Amaricoccus sp. (assembly GCA_044225035.1). Taxonomy (GTDB): domain Bacteria; phylum Pseudomonadota; class Alphaproteobacteria; order Rhodobacterales; family Rhodobacteraceae; genus Amaricoccus. Next base: position 5,642 of record JBGAJI010000101.1, read on the forward strand.
GTACCACCATCTGGTGCGCGGCTTTTTCCAGGCGCATGGCGTCGCGGATTATCAGCTGGTCGACAGTCAGGGCGCGACCGAGGGCAGCGTGAAGAACCTGACCGCCGAGGCGGTGGCCGACATCACCTCCACCGGCGCGACGCTGCGCGACAACCACCTGCGCATCCTCGACGACGGACTGATCCTGCGCAGCCAGGCGACGCTCTTCTCGTCGCAGATGGCGCCGTGGGAGCCGCGCGGGCTCGAGACGCTGGACCGGCTGCGCGCGGTGATGGCGGCCGCGTGACGTCAGCCGGGGCCGCTACTGGCTGGCGTAGAATTCCAGCCGTGCGCGGAGCGTGTCGCTGCGCCGGGTAGCAAAGAGCACATTATCGACCCGCGTCGTGCCGTCCGCCTCCGGGACCACCTCGACATATTCGGTCCAGGCCGGCGCGGCGCCGCCGGGATTCGAGCGGGTGACGGCGATGATCGCGGCGCTGCGGGTATGCGCCTCGCAGACCGGGACCTCGTTGGTATAGCTCTGGAATAGCACACGCGCCGGCGGCAGGCCGGGGTTGCGCGCGGCGGCGAGCTCGATGTCCCGCGCCAGCGAGTCGCTCAGCAGATCCCGCATGCCGGCGAGATCGCCCGCCACCGTCAGCCGGCAGAATTCGGCGCCGAGCGCGTCCCAGTTGAACTTGGTCTTGCGCTCGGCGGCGCCGGCCGGCGCGGCGAGGAGCGTGGCCGCCAGCAGGAGGACGAGGGTACGCGAGGACATGGTCAGTAGACTCCGAGAAGGGCGAGTTCGGCGGCCATCGCCGGGGGCAGGGCGGGGCCGTCCCCAGGCGGACCGGTCAGGTCGGGCGGCGCGTCCGACGCGGGCAGATAGCGCCAGCCCTGAAAGGGGCGGCGCGGCGCCGGCGCGGTGCGGATCACTTGCGGGTCAAGCACGATGGCGCAGCGCCGGATGCCGTCGGCGCCCTCGCGCGGATCGAGGCGCAGGATGCGCTGGCGGGCCAGCACCAGCCCCTTGAACACCCAGTAGAGCGCGCCGCCGTCGAGCAGTTCCGCCTCGCGCTTCGGCCACATGCGCGTGACATGGACGGGCAGCGGCTCCTCGCCGGCGGCGCGATATTCCGCGATCCGCGCGGCCTGCCATTCCAGCAGATCCTCGACGGCCTCGGCCCCGACGCAGAGTTTGATAAGGTGCAGGCTTGCCACGTTCGCCGTCAATCACTAGGTAGGGGATGTTCCCGCGACGCAAGATATGCGGTGGATTGGCCATAGTCCAGATCGCCGCGCGGTTGACCGTAACCCGGCCCACGCCTATCCTCATCTCCCATTTCCGTGAAGGCCGCGCCAGATGAACAAGCCCGACTCCCGGGATTTCCCGCGTCCCGCCGCCGCCGACCTGCCCTGGCAGGAGGTGAGCCTCGACGTGCTGCGCGAGAAATACGCCAAGGGCGCGGAGCGCGAGCTCGACGGGCCGGAGATGGCGCGCGCGGTGCGGCGCAGGGTGGCCCGCGCGCTGGCCGCCGTGGAGGCGGAGCCGGAGCGGCACGAGGCGGAGTTCCTGCGCGCGTTGGAGGACGGGTTCATCCCGGGCGGGCGGATCAATTCGGCCGCCGGCGCCGGCATCGCCGAGGTGACGCTCATCAACTGCTTCGTGCAGCCGGTCGGCGATTCGATCTCCGAGACGGTGGATGGCAAGCCCGGCATCTATCACGCGCTGCGCGAGGCGGCCGAGACCATGCGGCGCGGCGGCGGCGTCGGTTATGACTTCAGCGCGATCCGCCCGCGCGGCGCCAAGGTGCATGGCACGGCCAGCGCCGCCTCGGGCCCGATCAGCTACATGCATGTCTTCGACCAGTCCTGCGCGACCGTCGAGAGCGCGGGCGCCCGGCGCGGCGCGCAGATGGGCGTGCTGCGCTGCGATCACCCCGACATCCTCGATTTCGTTTCGGCCAAGCGGCAGGCGGGACGGCTGAACAACTTCAACATCTCGGTGGGGGTGACCGACGAATTCATGCGCGCGGTCGCCGCCGATGGCCCGTTCGAACTCGTCCACGCCGCCGAGCCCGGCGCGGCGCAGGTCGCGGGCGGCGCGCACCGGCGCGAGGACGGCCTCTATGTCTATGCCACGATCCGCGCGCGCGAGGTCTGGCAGGTCATCATGCGCAACACCTACGAGGCGGCGGAGCCCGGGGTGCTGTTCCTCGACCGGATCAACGAGGAGAACAATCTCCATTATTGCGAGCGGATCGAGGCGACCAACCCCTGTGGCGAGATCCCGATCCCGGATCATGGCTGCTGCTGCCTCGGCTCGATCAATCTCACCCGCTTCGTCCGCGATCCCTTCACGGCCGAAGCGCGGTTCGACCGCGCCCGTTTCGCCGAGGTGGTCGCCGTGGCGACGCGGATGCTCGACAATGTGCTGACCGCCACCGTCTGGCCCTTGCCCGAGCAGGCGCGCGAGGCGGCGTCGAAGCGGCGGATCGGGCTCGGCTTCACCGGCCTCGGCGACGCGCTGATCCTGCTCGGCCTGCGCTATGACAGCGCCGACGCGCGCGCGCTGGCCGGCGACCTGACGCGGGAGATGCGCGACGCCGCCTATGGCGCGAGCGTGGCGCTGGCGCGCGAGAAGGGCGCCTTCCCGCTGTTCGACGCGGACGGGCTGCTCGCCTCCGGCATGGCGCGCCGGCTGCCCGAGGATCTGCGCGCCGCGATCCGCGCGCATGGCTTGCGCAACAGCCATCTTCTGTCGATCGCCCCGACCGGCACGATCAGCCTCGCCTTCGCCGACAATGCCTCGAACGGAATCGAGCCGGCCTATTCCTGGCACTATGCCCGCAAGAAGCGCGAGGCCGACGGCTCGATGCGCGAATATCAGGTCGAGGATCACGCCTGGCGGCTGTGGCGGGCGGGGGGAGGCGGCGATCTGCCCGCCGCCTTCGTCAATGCGCTGGAGATTTCGGCCCGCGACCACATGGCGATGCAGGCGGCGATCCAGCCTTTCGTCTGCGCCGCGATCTCCAAGACGGTGAACGTGCCGGAGGCCTATCCCTACCAGGATTTCGAGACGCTCTACATGGAAGCCTGGCAGGCGGGACTGAAGGGCATCACCACCTATCGCCCGAACAGCGTGCTCGGCTCTGTCCTGTCGGTGGAAGGCTCCACGCCGCAGGATCTCGACCAGACCGAGCCCGACCGGCGCATCCGGATCAACGACGCGCCCCGGGTGGCACTCGCCGCGCTGCGCTGGCCGCACCGGCCGCGGCTCGCCGCCGGTTCGCCGTCCTGGACCTATATGGTCGAGGCGCCGAGCCAGCGTTTCGCTGTCTTCGTCGGCCATGTCGAGAACGGCCATGCCCAGCCGTTCGAGGTCTGGGTGAATGGCGAGCAGACGCCGCGCGGCCTCGGGGCGCTGGCCAAGAATCTCAGCATGGACATGCGGGCGCAGGACCATGCCTGGCTGAAGCAGAAGCTCGACAGCCTGGCCAAGACGCCGGGCGCCCCCTTCACCGTCGCCATGCCGCCGGACGGGCGGGCGATGCCGGTCGCCGGCAATGTCAGCGCCTTCGCGCAGGTCGTGCGCTGGCGCTGCGAGGCGCTGGGGGTGTTCGCCGGGCCGGATGGCGAGACGCCGCTGGTCGATGCGATGTTCTCGCGCAAGGAGCCGAAGTCGGGCGTCGACGGCACGCTGAGCTGGACGGTCGATATCCTCAACCCCGGCACCGGCGACGATTTCGCGATGTTCGTCAAGGAATGCGTCCTGCCCGACGGATCGAAGCGGCCGTTTTCCGTATGGCTTTCGGGGGCCTATCCGCTCGAGTTCAACGGCCTGACCAAGTCGCTCAGCCTCGACATGCGGGTGATCGACCCGGCCTGGATCGGCAAGAAGCTGCGCGGGCTGAAGGATCTGCCCGAGGCGCAGGGCGATTTCTTCGCCCGGGTGCCGGGGTCGGAGAAACAGGCGGTGCAGCCTTCGACCATCGCCTATGTCGCGCGCCTGCTGATCCATCGCTATGTCATGCTCGGCGTGCTCGACGGCGAGGGCTATCCGCTGGCCGGCGGCGCCCGGCTCTGGACCGACGCCCCGGCGCCCGGCACGGCGCCGGCGCTGGTCACCGGCCGCGTCTGTCCCGAATGCGGCCACCCGTCCCTGGTCAAGCGCGACGGCTGCGACTTCTGCGCCAGCTGCGGCTATACCGGCGCCTGCGGATAAGCGGCGTCGGGCCTGCTGTCGGGGTCGCCATAGATAGCCAGTTACGGGGCGGCTTTTGGGGCGGCACGCGGTGTCCGCGTCCGTGTGCTGACCAACTCTCTCGACGCCACCGACGTCGTCCCGGTGCGATGCGGCGGGAGCACGTCGAGCGCAGTCTCCCGGAACTCCTCGCCGGCTCGGCCTCCGGGCTCCACGCGAAGGTCTTCGGCTTCGACGGCCGCCGCGTCTCCATTGGCTCTACAACTTCGATCCCCGCCTTCCGGCAAACGTCGCCGATCGGAACACCTTTCTCCGCCCGCTTCAGGATGAACGCCTCCCGCGCGTCCGAAGACTCGCTCGCCTTCATAGCTCCTCCGCTCTTCTTCCCCGCCTCCTGAAGCCGCGCTTTCCAGAAGAGGGTGGCCCAGTTTTCGGGGCTCAGAGCACTTCGTCATGGCGGAGGGCGTCGTCGTCGAGATCGAACGGGTGATCGTCAGCGCGGTCGCGGCCGTGGGGATCGTCCAGCCGATGAAGTTGGGCGGCGAAGGCCACCCATCGAGAAGGCGCGCGGTCCCGAACTGGCGGTCGGCGTTCCGAAAGACCATGCCGAGGCTCCGCGCAAGGTCGGGTCGCCGGCTTGAGATCGGTCGACGCGGACCGAGCGGGCGGCGGGGCGCGCGACGCAGGTGGCCGCCGTGACGCCGCCGGCGTCGAAGGCCGCCCGTGGCCGGAGGATCAGGTCGGCGCCGGGCGCGAGCCGGAAGGTCCAGGGGACGCCGACGGCTCGTGGATCACCCGTTTATCGAAGCCTCCCGGTGCTTTCGGGCGCCATCTTCGCCGGCGGCGGGCCGCCGCGTCGTGTCGCCGGCGCGACGGGCTGGACATGGCTGCGAACCAAGTATACCGGCGCGAAGGCCGGCACACCGTGGCGGTGTCGCGGTTCGTCGACGCGCCAGACCCGGCGATGCGCCACGGGGGCGCGAGCGGGAGTGAGGATGCGTTCGCTTTTCGTCTTTCTGCTGTTCGCTCTCCTGGCCAGTCCGCTCATCCTGCCGGTCCAGGCGCAGGAAACCGCGGCGCAAGGCTTCGTCTCGCCGCTGGAGCCGCTCGACACCTCGAGCCCGCGGGCGACGCTGCTGTCGGTCTATGCGCTTGGCCGGGATCTCGACGCGCGGTTCGTCGCCTATTCGCAGGCGCCGAGCTTCGCGCGGGAGCGCGAGTT
>JBGAJI010000102.1:0-10727 GCA_044225035.1 Amaricoccus sp.
GTTGGCGGGGCCCCTCGTCCTGCCCGATAGGAATTCTTCCTATATGAAACTGGGAGAAGCCAGCGGCGGGGGCGGCCCGCGGGGCTTCCGGCGCGCGGGAGGGCTGAACGCCGGGTCAGCTTTTGCGCGCTTCGGTTCTGGGGAACGTCGCGCGGGCGGACGCTATTCCAGACGCTCGAGGCGACGGAGGGTCGGGAAGAGCTTCATCCAGAGAAGCGCCGTCGCGACGGTTCCGACGCCGCCGAGCAGCGCGGCGGGCATCGCGCCGAGCAAGGCGGCGGTCAGGCCGCTTTCGAACTCGCCGAGCTGGTTGGAGGCGCCGATGAACAGGAAGTTCACCGCGCCGACCCGGCCGCGCATCTCGTCCGGGGTGCGCAGCTGTACCAGCGAGGTGCGGATCACCACGCTGACCGTATCGGCGGCACCCATCACCACCAGCGCGACCAAGGACAGCCAGATATTCTGCGAGAGCGCGAAGGCCATCGTGCCGAGGCCGAAGACGATCACCGCCTGGAACATCCTGAGGCCGACCCGCGAGGTGATCGTACGCCGGGCGAGAAAGGCGGTCATGGCGAGCGCGCCGAGCGCCGGCGCGGCGCGCAGCATGCCGAGGCCCCAGGGTCCGGTATGCAGGATGTCGCGGGCGAAGATCGGCATCAGCGCGGTGGCGCCGCCGAGCAGCACGGCGACGAGGTCGAGCGAGATGGTGCCGAAGATCGCCGGATCGCGACGTACGAAGGCGATGCCGGCGAAGACCTGATCGAGCCGCGGCGGTTCGCGCCGCTCCGCCGGCCGCTCGAGCCGGATCGCGCCGTTGAGAAAACTCGCGAGGATCCAGAAGCCGGTCATCAGCCCATAGGGCACGAACGGCCCGAGCGCATAGGCGAAGCCGCCGATCGCCGGGCCGCAGATCACCGCCATCTGGAAGCTGGCGGTGGAGAGCGCCGTCGCGCGCTGGAGCGTGCCTTCCGGCGCGACGCCGGGCAGGAGCGCGGCGGCGGCGGGCGATTCGAAGGCGCCCGTCACCCCGAGCAGCGCCACGGCGCCGAAGATCATCTGGACGGTGATCCATCCCTCGTAGCTGGCAAGGGCGAGGAAGGCCGCCGTCAGGCCCTGGGCGATCTGGCAGACCTGCACCACGCGCTGCCGGTCGAACCGGTCGGCCGCGTGGCCGCCGAGGAAGGTGAGCGCGGCCATCGGCAGGAACTGGGCGAGCCCGACCATGCCGAGATAGAAGGCGCTGTCGGTCAGGTCGTAGACCTGCCAGCCGAGCGCCACCACGCCGATCTGCGCGGCGAAGCGCGAGAAGGCGCGGCCGCCGAGATAGAGCTGGAACGGTCGGTGGCGCGAGAGGCGCGGATCCTCCGGGCGGGGCGCGACGTCGATCGTGCTCATGGCGGAGAGCGGTTCCTTTCCCCGGCGGGCGCCGCGGCCGGGACGCGCCTGTCGCGCGCGGCCGGATCGCTGGTCCGAGGTTTCGCGTTGGTCGATGCCGCGAGCGGTGACGCCGTCCGGCGGCGGCCCGGTCTAGCCCCGCCGCGGGGGCGCGTCAACGAAGAGGGGGTCAGAACAGCGACAATTGCTCCGGTCGGCGGGGGCCGGGGACGCGGAAGAGGTCACAGCGCGGCTTGGCCGGCCCGCGGCCGAGGCCGAGCCGATCGCGGGCGAGGCGGAACCGTTGGGCGATGAGGCGGGCGATCTCGCCCTCGCCCCGCATCCGCCGGCCCCATTCGGGATCGTAGTCGCGCCCGCCGTGCAACTGGCGCACGAGGCCCATCACCCGGGCGGCGCGGTCGGGATAGGTCTCGGCCAGCCAGTCGCGGAAGAGTGGACCGACCTCCAGCGGCAGGCGCAGCACGACATAGCTCGCCCCGGTGGCGCCGGCGTCGCGGGCGGCGGCGAGCAGCCGCTCGATCTCGTGGTCGTTGAGGCCGGGGATCACCGGCCCGATCGAGACCCAGACCGGCACGCCGGCCGCCGCGAGCCGCGACATGGCGAGCAGCCGCCGCTCCGGCGCGGCGGCGCGCGGCTCCATCGCCCGGGCGAGCCGCGGGTCGAGCGTGGTCAGCGACAGGCCGGCGGCGCAGAGCCCGTCGGCGGCCATGTCGCCGAGGATGTCGGCGTCGCGGCCGATCAGCGCGCCCTTGGTCAGCAGAGTTACCGGATGGCGGAAGTCGCGCAGCACGGCGAGAATGCCGCGGGTGATCCCGTACCGCTTCTCGATCGGCTGGTAGGGGTCGGTGTTGGTGCCCATGGCGATCGGCGCGCAGCGATAGCCCTTGCGCGAGAGTTCGCCCGCGAGGAGCGCGGGCGCGTCCGGCTTCGCCGTCAGACGCGTCTCGAAATCGAGGCCGGGCGACAGGCCGAGATAGGCGTGGCTCGGCCGCGCGAAGCAATAGACGCAGCCGTGCTCGCACCCGCGATAGGGGTTGATCGACCGGTCGAACGGAATGTCGGGCGAGCGGTTGCGGGTGATGATGGTCCGCGCCCGCTCCAGCGCCACCTCGGTCCGCAGGATCGGCAGGTCCTCGGGCAGGTCCCAGCCGTCATCGACGCGCACGCGCTGATGCGGCTCGAACCGGCCCGCGCGGTTGCTGGCCGCGCCCCTGGCGCGCCGCGCGGCCTTTTCCACCTTGTCCGATTCGTCGCCGATCATGGAGACGACACTAGAACAAATGCGGAACTCATGCCAGCGGGTCGGGGATGGCGCGCGGCAGGTCGCTTCCCGTCGCGGCGCCTTGTCCGATCCATGCGAGGTGCCTAGATCAGGGGAAACGCCTCCCCGAGCCAACTTGCGCCACCTCGCATCCGGGACAGAGCCATGGCCGACGAAGACGACGAGATCATCCTGAGCGAGCTGCCCGACGAGGAGCTGGTGCCGCAGGTGCATGACGATCTCTATGACGGGCTGAAGGACGAGGTGGTCGAGGCGGTCAATATCCTGCTGGAACGCGGCTGGACGCCCTATGACGTGCTGACCAAGGCGCTGGTCGAGGGCATGCGCATCGTCGGAATCGACTTCCGCGACGGCATCCTGTTCGTGCCCGAGGTGCTGCTGGCCGCCAACGCGATGAAGGGCGGCATGGCGATTCTGAAGCCGCTCTTGATCGAGACCGGCGCGCCGCGGCTCGGCAAGATGGTGATCGGCACCGTCAAGGGCGACATCCACGACATCGGCAAGAACCTCGTCTCGATGATGATGGAAGGCGCCGGCTTCGAGGTGGTGGACCTCGGGATCAACAATCCGGCGGAGAATTATCTCGGCGCGCTGGAGCGCGAGGGGGCGGACATCCTCGGCATGTCGGCGCTGCTGACCACCACCATGCCCTACATGAAGGTCGTGATCGACACGCTGAAGGAAAAGGGCCTGCGCGACGAATACATCATCCTCGTCGGGGGGGCGCCGCTGAACGAGGAATTCGGCCGGGCGATCGGCGCCGACGCCTATTGCCGGGACGCGGCGGTGGCGGTCGAGACGGCGAAGGAATTCATGGCCCGCAAGCACAACCAGCTGGCGGGGGCCTGACGTGGCTTCCGATGCAGCCTCGGGATGAGGAACTGACCGAACGGGGCCTGTCCGCGCCGGTGGAGCCGGGGGGACGGACGCTGGTCATCGCCTGCGGGGCGCTGGCCCGGGAGATTCTGGCGCTGCGCGATCTCAATGGCTGGCGCCATCTCGATCTCACCTGCCTGCCGGCGAAGCTGCATCTCTGGCCGGACCGGATACCGGACGCGGTGGAGGCGGCCGTGGCGGAGGCGCGCGGGCGCTATGCGCGGATCTTCGTGGCCTATGCCGATTGCGGCACCGGCGGGTTGCTGGCGGCGCGCTGCGCGGCGCTCGGGGTCGAGATGGTCGAAGGGCCGCATTGCTACAGCTTTTTCGACGGCAACGCGGCTTTCGCGGCGCGCGGCGACGCGGAGATGCGGGCCTTCTACCTGACCGATTTCCTCGTCCGGCAATTCGACGCCTTCGTCTGGCGGCCGATGGGCCTCGACCGGCATCCGGAACTGCGCGACATGCTGTTCGGCAATTACCGGACGCTCATCTATCTCGCCCAGACCGACGACCCTGCGCTCGACGCGGAGGCGGCGCGCTGCGCCGATCGCCTCGGACTGGGGTACGAGCGGCGCTTTACGGGCTATGGCGATCTTGCGTCGGCCTTGGCTGGGCTTTGAGCGGCCGCGCTCCGAGGGTCTCGACGAAGCGGAGCAGGTAGCCATCGGGATCGGCGACCACGAATTGCCGGTGACCGACCTCATCGTCCCGCCGACGATACCACCGGTCCTCCGGCGGCAGGTGGAGCGGCGTTCCGGTGGCGGAGAGGGCGGTGACGAGCGGCTGGATCCGGGGAACCCTGATCTGCAGGTTTACGCCCTTGCCGAAGGGGCGGGCGGCCGGCGCGAGTCCGTCGCCGAACGTCCGTCCGAGGCCGATCTGGTCGATCATCAGCGCCGCCTCGCCAAGGCCGAGATGGCAGAAGCCTTCCTCGGGGCGTTCATAGTGGCAGTGGAAGCCGAGGATCCCGCAATAGAACCGACGGGAGGCCCGCCAGTCCGAAACGGCCAGTTCCGGGACGAGCGCGGTTTCCCCGGAAGCCACCACCTCAGATATAGTCGGACCGGCTGAGGCCGTATTTCGCCATCTTCTCGTTCAGCGTCCGGCGGGGCAGGGCGAGTTCGGCCATCACCGCGCTGACCGAGCCGGTGTTGCGGCGGAGCGCGTGGTCGATCAGCATCTTCTCGAACGCGTCGACATGCTCCTTCAGCGGCTTCTCGGCGTCGAGCGCCATCACCGGAGCCTGGAAGCCGTCGTCGATCAGCAGCGCCGAGATGTTGTGGTCGCCGCGGCGCGCCTGCAGGACCGCGCGTTCGGCGAGGTTGATGAGCTGGCGGATATTGCCGGGCCAGGGCGCCTGGACGAGATTGGCCGCGTCCCCCGCGTTGAGGGTCGGCGGCTCGCAGCCGTATTCGTCGGCGAACTGCACGGTGAAATGTGAGAAGAGCGTCAGGATGTCCTCGCCCCGGGCGCGCAGCGGCGGCGCCTCCAGCACGAGGCCGGCGAGGCGGAAATAGAGATCGTCGCGCAACACCTCGGCCGGGGGCGTGCCGGAGCCGAGGCGGCTCGACACCGCGATGACGCGGACATTGTGCGGACGCGCGGCGGCGCCGTTCGGGTCGGTGGCGTTCAGGATTTCGAGCAGGCGGGCCTGGGCGGCGGGGGACAGGGCCTCGATATCCTCGAGGCAGAGCATTCCGCCCTCGGCCTGCTCGATCAGCGGCTTCTCCGGCCAGTCCGGCGCGCCGAACAGCGTCGGCTCCAGTGCCTCGGGGGCCACGCCGGCGCAATTCAGCGTAACGAAGGGCTTGCTGGCGCGGGGGCTGACGGCGTGCAGCGCCTTGGCGATCAGGCTCTTGCCGGTGCCCGTCTCGCCAAGGATCAGTACATGGCCGTCGGCCTGGGCGACGTCGAGGATCGTCTCGCGCAGCTTCTCCATCGAGGGGCTGGCGCCCATCAGCCGGCGGGTCAGCACGTTGCCGTCCGAGAGCTCGCGGCGCAGGGCGCGGGTTTCCAGCACCCGGGCCCGCGTTTCGGAAGCGCGCTGGCACAGCTCGGCCAGCCGGTCCGGCTCGAACGGCTTCTCGACGAAATCGAAGGCGCCGATGCGCATCGCCTCGACGGCCATCGGCACATCGCCATGGCCGGTCATCAGGATCACCGGCAGGCCGGGATCGATCGATTGCAGGCGCCGAAGCAGCGCCATGCCGTCCATGCCCGGCATCTTGATGTCGCTGACCACCACGCCGGCGAATTCAGGGCCGAGCACCTTCAGCGCCGCCTCGGCCGCCTCGAAGGTCACCGGTTCGAAATCCGAGAGGCGCAGCCATTGCGACACGGATTCCCGCAGGTCGGTCTCGTCGTCGATGATCGCGACAAGGGTTTTTTCGCTCATTCTTTCACTCCGCGGCTTTGCTCTGGGCGCGATCGCTCGGCAGCAGCAGCTCGAAGACGGCGCCGCCGTCCGGCGCGTTCCGCGCGATCAGCCGGCCACCCAGTTCTCCGGCGAACCCGGCCGAGATGGCGAGACCGAGGCCGAGGCCCTCGCCGGGTTTCTTGGTGGTGTAGAAAGGTTCGAACAGCTTGCCGGGGTCCTTCAACCCCTCGCCATTGTCCTCGACCGACAGCAGGATCATCTCGCCCTGGACGAGGAAGATCTTGATCCGCCGGTCTTCCTGACCCTTCACCGCGTCGAGCGCGTTGCGCAGCAGGTTGACGATGATCTGTTCGATGCGCAGCGGGTCGGCGCGCAGGATGACAGGCTCGGACGGCAGGGTGGTGTTGATGGTCACCGCCATCTTGCCGAGCTGCGGCGCCATCATCGACAGCGCGGCCCGGACGCTGTCGCGCAGGTCCACGGGCTCGCTGTCGACGTCGCTCTTGCGGGCGTAGGATTTCAGCTGGCGGGTGATGCCGGCCATGCGGTCGATCAGGTCGTCGATGCGCTGGAACGAGCTCAGCGCCTCCTCCGGGCGTCGCCGGGTCAGCAGCAGCCGGGCGCCGGCCAGATAGGTCTTCATCGCGGCCAATGGCTGGTTCAGCTCGTGGCTGACGGCGGCGGACATCTGGCCGAGCGCGGCGAGTTTCGACGTCTGCTCAAGGCTTTGTTCGGCATCCTTCAGGTTTCGCTCGATCCGCTGGCGGGCGGCGATCTCGGCGGAAAGCCGGCGGTTCAGGATGCGCAGATCCTCGGATTCGCGTTGGATGCGCCGGCTCTCGGCGCGGGTACGGCGGGAGAGAACGTAGAAGGCCAGCGCCAGCAGAAGGGCGAGCGCCATGATGATGAGGGCGAGAATGGCATTCACCCGCGCCCGTACATCTTCCAGACCGGCGAAATAGGTGAGGCGCCAGTTGCGGAAACCGACCGGCACCTCGGCGCGGATATAGGGTGTGCCGGCGATATAGACGTAAGGCGTCGGGCCGAGGGACTGGCGCGCGTCGCGCAGGGCCTGGGTCATGCGCGACGGGTGCGCGCCCTGCGCCAGCAGGTTGTCGAGCGCGTTCTTGCGCCAGTTCGGTTCCGAGGCGAGCAGGACATTGCCCTCGGAATTGGTGACGACCACTTTCATCCCGGACCGCCGCCAGCCTTCTTCCAGCGCCCCGAGATCGACGGTGACGACGATCACGCCGAGCAATTTGCCGTCCATCTCGACCTTGCGGGCATAATGGAAGCTGTAGGCGCCGTCGTCGTTCTCGATGATCGAGAAGATCGTCCCGGTGTCGGCGGCGGCCAGGGTGAAATAGGCCTTGTCGCCGTCATACTGCTCGCGCGGGCGTTCGTCGCTGGCCGCCACGATCCGGCCCTCGGCGTCGAGCAGGAAGATCGAGCCGGCGCCGATCTCCTCGCGGAAGTCGGCGAGGCGGGCCTCCGCTTCCTCGTATTGACCGGACCTGAGGGCGATCATCAGGATCGGGTCGCGGGCGAGCAGGAGCGGCACCACCGAATGCCGCTGCATCGCGCTCTGGATCGAACCGGCGTAGAGCGTGGCGCGGATGGTGGCCTCGGGCTCCTGCCGCTCGCTGAAGGCGCGGGTGAGATAGATCTGGCTGGCCCAGATCACCAGGCCCATGCCGATGGCCGAGACCAAGAGGCCGAGCCGCATCCAGACTCGGCTCGATCGCGGGCGCGGCGCTGTGAGCGGCAGGTTCATCCGCTATCCGTTACGCTCCGGCGCCCCGGCGCTCAAGCGCCTTGCAGGGTCCGGGCGGCGAGGCCGCGGGCGAGGGCGGCGAACATCGCCGCGCCGTCGGTGCCGCCATGGCCTTCGTCTACCGCGCGTTCGGGATGCGGCATCAGGCCCAGAACCCGGCGGTTGGCGGAGAGGATCCCGGCGATATCGGCGGAGGAGCCGTTGGGATTGTCGGTATAGCGGAAGGCGATCCGATCCTCGCCCGCCAGCCGGTCGAGCGTCTCGGGATCGGCGAAATAATTGCCGTCGTGATGCGCGATCGGCAGCGCGATCCGGGCACCCGCGCCATAGCCGGCGGTGAAGGCGCTGTCGGTCGTCGCCACTTCGAGCCCGACGGGCGCGCAGATGAACCGAAGCCCGGCGTTGCGCATCAGGGCGCCGGGCAGCAGCCCCGCCTCGATCAGCACCTGAAAGCCGTTGCAGACGCCGAGCACGTGGCCGCCGGCCTTCGCGAACTCGGTCACCGCGCGCATCACCGGCGCCCGCGCGGCGATGGCGCCACAGCGCAGGTAGTCGCCGAAGGAAAAGCCGCCCGGCACCGCGACGAGATCGAGCCCGGCGGGCAGCGCCGCCTCCTTGTGCCAGACCATCTCGACTTCGGCCCCCGCGCGGCGGAGGGCGACCGCGAGATCCCGGTCGCAGTTCGAGCCGGGAAAGACCAGGACGGCGGCGCGCAGCGTCATGCGATCTCCACGCGGTAATTCTCGATCACGGTATTGGCGAGCAGGGCGCGGCACATCGCATCGACCGAGGCCTCGGCCGCCGCCGCGTCTTCACCGGCGATTTCCAGCTCGATCACCTTGCCCATGCGGACCTCGCCCACGCCCTCGAAGCCGAGGCTGCCGAGCGCGTGGCGCACCGCCTCGCCCTGCGGATCGAGCACACCGGTCTTCAGCGTCACATGCACGCGGGCCTTCATGCCGGGCATCCCCTTCAGTTCACGAGCTTCGGGCCGGTGGCCCGGCCATTGGTGCGCGGCATGACGCCGAGGCGCCGGGCGACCTCTGTATAGGCGTCGGCGAGATTGCCGAGATCCTGGCGGAACACGTCCTTGTCGAGCTTCCTGCCCGTCTCGATGTCCCAGAGCCGGCAGCTGTCGGGCGAAATCTCGTCCGCGACGATCAGCCGCTGGAAGTCGCCCTCATAGACCCGGCCGATCTCGATCTTGAAATCGACGAGCCGGATGCCGACGCCGAGGAACATGCCGCTGAGGAAGTCGTTCACCCGCAAGGCGAGCGCGATCATGTCGTCGATATCCTGCTGGCCAGCCCAGTTGAAGGCGATGATATGCTCCTCGGTGACCAGCGGATCGCCGAGCGCGTCGTCCTTGTAGTAGAATTCGATCACCGGGCGCGGCAGCTGCTGCCCCTCCGGGATGCCGAGGCGCTTCGAGATCGAGCCGGCGGCGTAGTTGCGCACCACGACCTCGAGCGGGATCATCTCGACCATGCGGATCAGCTGTTCACGCATGTTCAGGCGGCGGATGAAATGCGTCGGAACGCCGATGGCATTGAGACCGCTCATGAAATGTTCGGACAAGCGATTGTTGAGGACACCCTTGCCCTCGATCGTGGCTTTCTTCTGCGCGTTGAAGGCGGTGGCGTCGTCCTTGAAGTACTGGATCAGCGTGTCCGGCTCGGGACCTTCGTAGAGAATTTTCGCCTTGCCCTCGTAAATCATCCTGCGGCGGGCCATGAATGTCTCCGAAAATGCCAAGGGGAAAGGGGGGCCGAACGCCCGCCTTTCCCGTCCCCCGCTGTCTATACCCTGCCCGGAAAAGGAGCAAGCATTCTTCCGGCCGCACCTTGTCCCACAAGGCCGGTGATGGTTATCTGCGGGCAACCATCGGATGCGAGGAGGATAGAATGAGCAACAGCTTCAAGGACCGCGAGACCGGTTTCGAGAACAAATTCGCCCATGACGAGGAGATGCGGTTCAAGGCCTTCGCGCGGCGCAACAAGTTGCTCGGCCTCTGGGCCGCCGGCGTGCTCGGCAAGTCGGGCGCGGACGCCGAGGCCTATGCGATGGAAGTGGTCTTCGCCGATTTCGAGGAAGCGGGTCACGAGGATGTGTTCCGCAAGATTTCGGCCGATCTCGCCGGCGTCTCCGACGAGGCGACGATCCGGGCCAAGATGGCCGAACTGCTCGGCACCGCGAAGGAACAGCTGATGAGCGAACTCCGCTGATCCGCCAGCCGCGCCGCGCCCCCGCGCCCGAGGGCAAGCCCCGCCGGGCGTCCTAGCCGTTCGGCAGCAGGGCCTCGATCGCCTGGACCAATGGCGCGGCGTCCGGGCCGGTCGAGCTGCCGAACGCCTCGGCGATCGAGCCGTCGGGCGCGAGCAGGATCTTGTGGAAGTTCCAAGTCGGCGCCACGCCATGCTCGGCCGCCCACGCATAGAAGGGATGGGCGTTCGGGCCGGTGACCTCGACGAGGCTGGTCATCGGAAAGTCGATGTCGAAATTCACCTCGCAGAAATCCTTCACCGCGGCGTCGCTGGCCAGTTCCTGGTGAAAACTGTTCGAGGGAACGCCGACCACGGTCAGGCCGCGGTCGCGATATTTGTCATAGAGGGCGCGAAGGCCCGCGTACTGACCGGTGAAGCCGCAGCGCGAGGCGGTATTCACAACGAGCACCGGCCCGCCGCGGAAATCCGCGAGATCGAGCGTTCCGCCGTCGATCGACTGGAACCGCGTGGTCGATGGATCGGGCGTCGGCGAACCGGCGATGGCCGCGGCGCCGGCGATCAGGGCGGCGGTCGCGGTTATTACCTTCAGAAGAACGCGGACGCGCATGGCCACCCCCCGGATGGATCGCTTCGCACGATCCCTTGTCCGGCAACCTAGGGTGCGGACTCATATCTCCGCGAGCCATATGCGGACTGCGGCGAGCTTGAGGGCGGCGAGGTAGTTCTCGGGGTTTCGGTCGTACCGGGTGGCGAGACCGCGGAACTGCTTGACCCGGTTGAAGAAGCGCTCGACCA
>JBGAJI010000103.1:0-10501 GCA_044225035.1 Amaricoccus sp.
GAACTGCCTGGCTTCCGCGCTCCGGCGGGCACTGAAGTCTTCGCGGCGCCGGCGGCCCCGGCAAAGAAGTAAGCTCCTGGCGTTTCGTTCCTTTCAGGCCGGCGGATTTTCCGCCGGCCTTTTTTGTGCCCGTCCGGGCGGCCCGGGGCTACCACCAGCCGTTCACGAATCCTTGGACGTATTTGATGGCGAAGACTCCCAGGTTTTTCGTCAGGTGAGCTACGATACATGGCAACAGGGAGCGGGTCGGGTTCATCGGCAGAAAGCGCACCGCATAGAACCACAGCGAACCGGCGAACACGGCGGCGGTGCTGAACCAGGCCTTGGTATCACAGTGCAGCTTCAGAACGCCGCCCTCCCAGTCCCAGAGAAAGGGGTGGAGCAGCGCGAACCCAAGCGATGCGCCGACCATACCCGCGATGAGGGCCGCGCGGCCTCGATTTTCCACCACCAGGTAGCCGCGGAAGACAAGCTCTTCGCCAAATGCCGCCACCAAGGTGTAGAGCCCGAATAGGACCGTCACCTGGCTTTGTTGGGCGGTGAGGCCGAGAGCGTGTTCTCCGGCGGTTTCCCCCGCCAGCAGGATAAGGGCGCCGCCGGCTGCGATGAACAGGGTCCGGCCGCTGGCCGGGGTCGCGCCCGGGAAAGATTGTGGCGCCGGGGCGCCCCGCCGCGCGGCCCGATAGTCGTCGCCCCACCACTTGGCCACCACGCCGCCGGCGAGAATCATGCCGGCGAGCAGCCAAGGGTTGTCCGGAGCCATGGGTTAACGAAATGTTATCACATCCATTCATGGCAAGACTGCCGTGCAGTATTTGTTAGCCATTTGGGAGCCTCCGCCTAGGTTGCAGCCGATGGCTCGCGAAGTGACCTCCCCCAGCATGCCGACCCCGCCGCCGCAGGATTTTTCCGCGCTTTTTGAGCGCGTGGCTCCGCACATGGCGGCGCTGGACCGGTTCATGCGCCGCGAGGTCGAGCACTTCGAGCCGGAGATCCGCGGGATGGCGGCCTATTGCCTCGATACCACCGGCAAGCGCTTGCGCCCCACGATGGTTTTCGTCAGCGGCTGGCAGGGCGGGGGAGTGGTGGCGGATGACCTGGTGCGCGCGGCCGGTGTGGTCGAGATGGTGCACCTCGCCACGCTGGTGCACGACGACATCATGGACCTCGCCGAGATCCGCCGGAGCCGACGCACGGCCGCGCGCGAGTTCGGCCCGGACGCAGCCGTGTTGCTCGGCGACGCGCTGTTTTCACAGGCGTTGCATATCGCCTCGCAATTTCCCACGACCGAGGTCTGCCGGCTCGTGTCGGAATCCACCCGCAAGGTCTGCTCGGGGGAGATCATGCAGACGCTGCGTCGGCGCGACATCAACATCACGCTGGCCGAATACCGGCGCATGATCGACCTGAAGACCGCCGAGCTTTTTCGTGTCTCCTGTTTCCTGGGCGCCCGGCTTTCGGGTCACGACGGGGCGTTTGCCGCGGCGGCGGACCGGTTCGGGCACCATCTCGGCATCGCCTATCAGATTTACGATGACCTGGTGGATTTTGTCGGAGAGGAGCAGCGCATCGGCAAGACGCTAGGCACCGATCTGGCCACGGGCAAACTCACCCTGCCCCTCATGCTGTTGCTGGAGCGAGTGTCCGCGGAGGAACGGGCCGCCATGGTGGCGGCCCTCCGAAGCGGCCAGCCCCTGGGCCTGCCGGCCAGCAAGCAACGGATGCAGGAACTCGGCATCGCGGCTGGCGTGGTGCGCGCCATTGACGATGAACTGGCGGCAGCCCGCGCGGCCTTGGCCCCATGTGTGAAACTGGCCCCGGTTCCGCTCATGCTCCAGCTGGCTGACATGCTGCACAAACAGGTCGCCGCCCTGTCCGTGCCGGCGGGTTCACCATAATTTGCATTTGCTTGGCTCTGCCGCTGCTCTAACCTGTCGATCCGCGCGATGAATCTGTCCAAGGTTTTCACCAAGGCCATCATAAGCTCCCCCGAGCGCCAGCAGGAGGCGGATGCGGACTTCGCGGTGGTCAAGCAGGTGCAGGCGGGTGATGTGGCGGCTTTTGACAAACTGATCCTCAAATACCGCGAGAGGGTGTTCGGGGTCGTTTACAACCTGACCGCAAACCGTGAGGATGCCTCGGACCTGACGCAGGACGCCTTCATCAAGGCCTTCCAGTCGATCAATCGCTTTCAGGGCCATTGCTCCTTCTTCACCTGGCTCTACCGGATTGCGGTCAATACCACCCTCAGCCATCTCCGGAAGAACCGTTTGCGCAGCTTTTTCAGCCTGGAGAAGCTTCACGAGGATGGCACGAACGCAGAAGTCCTTGAACAGCTGACCGATAAGAAGGGTGCGGATAGGGATACCTACCTACAGGAGCTCAAGGAAAAATTGAACGAAGCGCTCCAAAAACTGTCTATCCCACACCGAACTGTGATTACTCTTTTTGAGATAGACGGCCTCAGCCACTCCGAAATCGCCGAAGTCATGGGCTGCTCCGAAGGCACCGTCCGCTCGCGTCTTCACTACGCCAAGCAGTTCCTGCAAGGCGAACTCGGTAAATATCTTCGCTCCTGAATCCATGCCCGATCTCGACCAACGCCCCAAAGTGACTGTTGAGGACCTCCTGCGCCTCAAGCGTGCCGAGCGCCCTGCGCCGGAGTTCTGGGGTAATTTCGAGCGCGAGCTGCGCCAGAAGCAACTCACCGCCTTGCTTGAGAAGCGTCCGTGGTGGCAGGAGATCCCGCAATTTCTCGCGCGGCGCGCCTACCTGCCGGTCGGTGCCACCGCCATTCTCGCCTTCACGCTGGTCTCGGTGAAATACTATGCGCCGGCGCAACTCGCCCAGGTGGAAACCCCGCCGGCCGGATCGCCTGTCAGTGTGGACCGCGGGGTGGTCGCCCCGGTCAGCTCTCCCTTGGTCAATCGCAGCGAGTCCAACGAGTCCGCGACGGTTGAGACGGTCGTGGCGTCCGCCGCGCCCGTTTCGGACCAGGCCTCCACCGAGGTGGTTGAATTGATGCCCCTGCTGGTGGCGCCGCGGACGGAGGAAACCCCCTCAGCCCGTCTGCTGGCCGCCAATCTCACCCGCTTGGAACAGCCGGATGCGGACTTTGGCCTCAATGCCCGCCTAAGTGCGCCTGCTCG
The DNA here is from genome assembly GCA_044225035.1 of Amaricoccus sp. Taxonomy (GTDB): domain Bacteria; phylum Pseudomonadota; class Alphaproteobacteria; order Rhodobacterales; family Rhodobacteraceae; genus Amaricoccus. The sequence goes on from JBGAJI010000103.1 coordinate 3,150, forward strand.
CGAGCAAGCTGTCGCATCGGCGACCGAGGAACTCGCTTCCGTGCCCACCAGTTCGACGCGACGCAACCGGCTGCTCGCCCAGTATGGCGGCCGGCAGCTCAATCCCGAACCTGCGCCCCCCGCGGTGGTGCGCGAGCGTCTCGCCCGCCGGCTGGGCGACACCGAGACCAGCGATCGCGGCAACCGTCTGGCTCGGGAAATCGACACCTTCAGCACGCCGATGCCTCAGATCGTGGCGCTCCGATTCTAACGCGAGATTGTCGCCACCTGTGCCCGCCGTCCTCCGGCGGGCTTTTTTATGTCTTGAGCGAGCCGGTCATGTCCTCCGGTCGCACCCAGGCGTCGAATTGCTCGGCCGTAAGATGGCCGAGTTTGATGGCAGCGGCCTTCAGGGTCGTGTTTTCCTTGTGCGCCTTCTTCGCGATCTCGGCCGCCTTGGCGTAGCCGATGTGCGGGTTGAGGGCGGTGACCAGCATGAGCGAGTTCTCAAGGTGCTGCTGCAGCACGGGCTTGTTGGCGGCGATGCCGTCGGAGCATTTCTCCGCGAACGACACGCAGGCGTCGCCGATCAGGCGGGCGCTTTGCAGCACGTTGGCGGCGATGACGGGCTTGAAGACATTGAGCTCGAAGTGACCGGTGGCGCCGCCGATGCCGACCGCGACATCGTTCCCCATGACTTGGGCGCAGACCATCGTCAGCGCCTCGGGCTGCGTCGGGTTGACCTTGCCGGGCATGATCGAGGAGCCGGGCTCGTTCTCCGGCAGGATGAGCTCGCCGAGGCCGCAGCGGGGGCCGGAGCCCAGCAGGCGGATGTCGTTCGCGATCTTGAAGAGCGAGGTCGCCACGGTCTTCAGCGCCCCCGACATCTCGACCATGGCGTCGTTGGCCGCCAGCGCCTCGAACTTGTTCGGGGCGGTGACGAAGGGCAGGCCGGTGATCTCGGCGATCTTGGCCGCGATCTTCTCGGCGAAGCCCTTGCGGGTATTGAGCCCGGTGCCGACGGCGGTGCCGCCCTGCGCCAGCGGATAGATGTTGTGGAGCGCGGCGGTGACCCGCTTGATCCCCTGCTCGACCTGATAGGCATAGCCGCCGAATTCCTGGCCGAGGGTCAGGGGCGTCGCGTCCTGGGTATGGGTGCGGCCGATCTTGATGATGTCCTTGAACGCCTCGGCCTTGTCGGCCAGCGCGCCATGCAGCTTGCGCAGGCCCGGCAGGGTCACCTCCTGCGCCAGCATCGCGGTCGCGACATGCATCGCCGTCGGATAGGTGTCGTTCGAGCTCTGGCCCATGTTCACATGGTCGTTCGGATGCACCGGCTTCTTCGAGCCCATCACACCGCCGAGCATTTCAATCGCGCGGTTCGAGATCACCTCGTTCGCGTTCATGTTCGACTGGGTGCCCGATCCGGTCTGCCAGACGACGAGCGGGAAATGGTCGTCGAGCTTGCCGGTCGCCACTTCCTCGGCGGCGGCGGCGATCGCCTTGCCGATCGCGGGATCGAGGTCGCCGAAGCCCATGTTCACTTCGGCCGCCGCCTGCTTGATGATGCCGAGCGCGCGCCGCATCGCCACCGGCTGCCGCTCCCAGCCGATCGGAAAGTTCTGGATCGACCTTTGGGTCTGGGCGCCCCAGTAGCGATCGGCCGCCACTTCCAGGGGGCCGAAGCTGTCGGTCTCGGTGCGCGTCGCGGTCATCTCGCGTCTCCTTTGGATGGCGTGGTCGGTATCGGGCGTCGGGGGCGGTATACCGTCGCATGTGGCCCCGTCCAACCGGATTCGCGCGATCAGGGCGGCCCCGCTCTTTAAATCGCGGGCGCGGAGATATAGGTCGGGGGTGAGCCCATAAGGAAGAGACTTCCCATGCTCTACATCGACATTCCCACCCGCGCCGAAATCGAGAAGCTGGTCGACTACCGGGCGCATCCGGTGGTCTCCATCTATCTGCGCACGACCCCGCTCACTCAGGACGCGCAGGCCGACCGGATCGAGCTGAAGAACCTGCTGAAGACCGCCGTCGCCGAGATGGAGGAGTTCGGCACGCCGAAGCGCGACATCTGGCCGATCGAGGAATCGATCACCCATCTGATCGAGGATGACGAGTTCTGGGCGCATCAGGCCAACAGCCTCGCGATCTTCGCCTCCGGCGATCGCCTCGACACGTTCCGCCTGCCCAACAGGCTGACCTCGATGGTCGAGGTCGCGGACCGGGTGCATATCAAGCCGCTGCTCCGCTCCGTCACCTTTCCGCACAACGCCTACGTGCTGGCGATCGGCGTCGGATCGGTCCGGCTGATCGACGTCTCGGCCGACCTGCCGCCGGAAGAGGTGAAGGTTCCCGGCCTGCCGAAGGACTTCAACCAGGCGCTCGGCAAGCGGAGTCATACCGAGAACCGCGCCGGGATGGCGAGCGGCGAGAGCACGTCGGAAAGTGCCATGCTGACCCGCTACGCCCGCGTGGTCGATCAGGCGCTGCGCCCGTTCCTGAAGGGCAGCGAGCGTCCGCTGATCGTCGCCGCGGCCGAGCCGCTCGCCTCGATCGCCCGGTCGGTCTCGACCTACGCGCATACCGCGCGGCAGGTGATCCCCGGCAGCTTCGACCACACGCCCGCGCATGAGATCGCCGCCGCGACGCGCGCGGTGCTGGACCAGATCTACGCCGAGGATATCGCCGAGTTCACCGCGCTCTACGTCGAGCGCGAGGCGCAGGGGCGCGCCACGAACGACGTGGCGCAGGCGGCGCGGGCGGCGACCTTTGGCGCCGTCGACACGCTGGTCGTCGATATGGACGAGATGGTGCATGGCACGGTGTCGGAGGAGGATGGCGCCGTCACCTTCGCCGACGGACCCTGCGCCGGCACCTACGGCGTGGTCGACGAGATCGTGAGCCGGGCGCTCCGCGCCGGCGCCCGCGTCGTCTCGGCGCGCCGCGACGACGTGCCGGGCAAGGCGAGCGTCGCCGCGCTGCTGCGCTATCCGATCTGAGGCCGGGTCGGGGAGCCGGGACATCCCGGTTCCCCGTCTGGCGGAGCGCGCCGCGCGGCGCTATGGTCGGGTCGTGACCAAAGGAAGGGCCGATCCGCGGTGGATGAACTCGATCTCAATCCCGAATTCCTGCGCAGCCTCGTGCTGAAGCTGCGCGCGCTGATGGCTCAGGAGGAGCTGGTCTCGCCTGATTCCGGCTCGAACCCGTCGGATGACGAGGTCTCGGCGACGCTTCAGGAGAGCCCGGACAATATGACGCGGGCCGAGATCGAAGCGCAGATCGAGGATCTGGAGCCCGACCAGCAGGCCGAGCTCGTCGCGCTGATGTGGATCGGCCGCGGCGATTTCGAGCCCGAGGAATGGGAGGAGGCGCTGGCGCTGGCGCTGGAGCGCGCCGATACGCCGACCGCCAGCTATCTGCTGTCCCACCCCCAGGTCGCCGAGGATCTCGTCGAGGGGATCGACAAGCTGCTCGACGGCAGCGACGTGGTCGAGACCGGCGAATACTGACCCGGATCAGGCGGCGGCGGGACGCCCGGCGCCCTCGGCCGCCGGCTCGCCGGCCGGATCGGTGGCGCGCAGGCGCGAGCCGCTGAGGGCGCCGGCGGGTTCCAGGATCGGATAGGCGACCGTGGTCAGATGCGCGTTGATGCGCTTCAGGTCGCGCAGCACGTCGAGATGCAGCGCGCTCGTCTCGATCGTCTCGGGCAGACCGTCGCGCAGCCGGGCGATATGGCGCTCGGTCGCTTCCATCTCCAGCTGGCGCAGCGCGTCCTTCTGCGCCACGAGGCGGCGCGCCATGCCGCAATCGCGGGTGACGAAGACGGTCAGCGCGAGGCGCATCTGCTCGGCGATCACCGCGTGGAACGCCTGCAGGTCGCGCCAGCCCTCGGGCGAGAAGCTGAGCGCCTTGCGCTGCTTTTTCACCGCCATGCGCAACAGGCCGTTGTCGATGATGTCGCCGATATGTTCGAGATTGGTGGTGAAGAGCACGAGTTCCAGCACCTGGGCGCTGCGTGGCGCGTCGAGCTCACCCTGCATCAGCCGCGCCAGATAGAGCTTGATCTCTTCCTGCAGCGCGTCGACCTCCTCCTCCATCCGGGCGATCTCGCGCACACGGCGATCGTCGCGATCGGTGAAGGTGGCGAGCGCCTCGCGCAGCATCAGCTCGACGATGTCCGACAGCCGCATCAGCTCGCGTGTCGCGGCGTTGAGCGCCAGCGCCGGCCGGTCAAGCAGCGCGTCGTCGAGATGGGCGAGCCGGGTGACCCGGGCCTCCGGCGCGTCGTCGGGGATGGCGCGGACGAGCAGGCGCGCGACCCGGTGCGTGAAGGGCAGGCAGACGAGGGCGAGCCCGAGGTTGAACAGGCTGTGGAAATTCGCCACCTGACGCGCCGGATCATCGGTCAGGCGCGCCATCAGCGCGGTCGCCGGCTCGGCCAGCGCGAGGACGATGAGCACGCCGCAGGCGCGGAAGGCGAGATTGCCCCAGAGCACGCGCCGCGCCGCGCGCGGCGCGTCGAGCGCGAGGCCGAAGGGCACGAGGCAGCCGCCGAGATTGGCGCCGAGCGTCAGGAGCAGCGCCAGACGCGCGTCGATCAGCCCGCCGCCGGTCAGCGAGATGACGAAGAGCACGAAGGCGACCGAGGAATGCATCAGCCAGGCGAGAACCGCCGCGACCACCACCGCGAGGATCGGGTCGGTGCGCAGCCGGTCCAGCAATTGCAGCATCAGCTCGCTGTCGCGCAGCGGCGCCGAGGCCGAGACGACGAGCCCGAGCGCCAGAAGCATCAGCCCGAGCCCGATCAGCGCGCGGGCGACCTGTTGCGCGCGCGGCGCGCCGGCGGTCTTGGCCAGCACGACGCCGGCGACGAGGAACACCGGGATCAGCGCCTTGAGGTCGAAGGACAGCGCCTGCACCACCAGGGTCGTGCCGAAATCGGCGCCAAGCATCATGGCGAGCGCCGCCGGCAACGCGATCACGCCGCGCCGGAGAAACCCGATCAGCAGCATGGCGGTGGCCGTGGCGCTTTGCAGCGTCGCGGCGGTCGCCGCTCCGGTCAGCGCCGCGCCGGCCGGCCGTCCGGCGACATGGCCGATCGCCGATCGGACCTCGGCTCCGAAGCCACGCAGCACCGCGCCCTGCACCATATGCGTGCCCCAGAGCAGGAGAGCCACGCCGCCGAACAGGTTCAGGAGGATGAGATGTCCGGGCATGGCCTGCTCCAACGATGCGATAGGTCAGGATGTGCGACGAATCATAAACAAATATTGAAGAAAGTCCTAACCTCGCGTTTCCTCGGGTAACGATCCGCGAGAGAGACCCGACGCGTCAGAGCCAGTCGGCGACGCCGGTTCCGACGGCTTCCGCGACGGAGGCGAACCCGTCGCGGGCGAGGAGCGTTTCGAGGCCGAGGGCGATATCGGTGGCGAGGCCGACGCCCTCGTACACCATGGCGGTATAGAGCTGTATCGCCGTCGCGCCGGCGCGGATCTTCGCGTAGGCGTCCTCGGCCGACCCGACGCCGCCAACCCCGATCAGCGGAAGCCGGCCTTCGGTCCGGCGGTGGAGCCGGGCGAGGACGCGCGTCGAGCGGTCGAAGAGCGGACGCCCCGACAGCCCGCCGGCCTCGGTCCGGCGCCGGCTGGTCAGGCCGTCGCGGGCGAGGGTGGTGTTGGTGGCGACGATCGCCGAGACGCCGCGCGCCGTCGCCACATCGACGAGATCGGCCAGATCGGTTTCCGACAGGTCGGGCGAAATCTTCAGGAAGACCGGCACCGGCGAGGCCAGCGCGGCGTTGGCCGCCATCACCCCGCCGAGCAGCGCGTCGAGCGCCGCGCGGCCCTGCAGGTCGCGCAGACGCTCGGTATTGGGCGAGGAGACGTTGACGGTGGCGAAATCAATCACCGGCCCGGCGAGCGACAGTACCTCGGCGAAATCGGCCGCGCGGTCGGCGCTCGCCTTGTTGGCGCCGAGATTGAGGCCGACGATTCCGTCCTCCGGCCGGTCGGCCAGCCGCTCGGCGATGGCGACCGCGCCGTCGTTGTTGAAGCCGAAGCGGTTGATCGCCGCGCGGTCGGCGGCGAGGCGGAACAGCCGGGGCCGCGGATTGCCGGGCTGGGGCAGGGGCGTGGCCGCGCCCACCTCGAGAAAGCCGAAGCCGCAGCGCGACAGCGCCCCGATCGCCACCGCGTTCTTGTCGAAGCCGGCGGCGAGACCGATCGGGTTCGGCAGATCGAGCCCGGCGAGCCGCGTCCGCAGCCGGGACGAGGTCGGCGGCCCGCCGCGCGGCCCGAGCCCGGCGCGCAGCGCCTGCAGGGCGAGGCCATGGGCGCGTTCCGGATCGAGCAGGCGCAGCGCGGGCAGGCCGATCCGCTCGGTCAGGCGCACGTAGGTTCCGTGGGCAGCGCGCGCTCGGCCGGATCGTCGGCCAGCGGCCGGGACCAGACCACGTCCGCCGCCTCGAGGTCGCGATAGAGATGCGGGAAGAGCGCCCCGCCGCGCGAAGGTTCCCATTTCAGCCAGCGGCCGGCGCGCGCCACTTCCACGGCGAGCAGCACGAGGTCCTTCTGGTTCGCGAAATGCCGCGACAGCGTCTCGGGCAACTGGCCGGCGGTGGACAGATGGATATAGCCGTCCGCCCGGTCGATCGGCGCGCCGAGCGTCCTGCCATCCGCGGCGAATGCCTCCCATTCCGGGCGTCGGAAGACCTTGAAGACCAGCATGACGGAGCTTTGGCGCAGTCGCGCGCGGCGGTCAATCCGGAACTTGCCCCAAGACGCGGAGGAACGTTCGAGGTTGAACCAAGCTCGCTTTTGGCGCTTGGAGCTTTGTGGTGACACTCGCGAAAGTTGCGCGCCGGGCCCGCGTCAGCCTTGCGGCGTCATCGCCTTGCGCGCCCGCGCCCGGGCGAGTCCGAGCTGGCGCTCGCGCCAGATGATGAAGAGCCCGGCGAGAACGATCAGCGTCGCGCCGGCCAGCATCGACGGCGTCGGCACCTCCGCGAAGACGAAATAGCCGAGCAGCAGCGCGAAGAGCATCGAGGCATATTCGAAGGGGGCGATCACGCTCGCCTCGGCGTGGCGATAGCTTTCGGTCAGCAAGATCTGTCCCAGCCCGCCGAGCAGCCCCGCCCCGACGAGCAGCGCCGCCTCACCGGCGCTCGGCATGACCCAGCCGAAGGGCAGGGTGAAGACCAGCGCCAGAACGGTGCCTGTGACGGAGAAATAGAAGACGATGGCCGCCGTCTGCTCGCTATGCACGAGCTTGCGCACGAAAACCTGCGCCATCGCCGCGCAGACGGCCGCCATGAGCGCCGCGAAGGCGCCCAAGGTCTCGAGCTGTCCGCCGCCGCCCGGGCCGACGGTGAT
>JBGAJI010000104.1:0-10907 GCA_044225035.1 Amaricoccus sp.
CTGGCAGGCGAAATACCATCGCTTCGCCGCGCTGCTCCTCGTCGGCGGCGCCGGGCTCGTCACCTGCGTCAGCTTCGCCTGGCTGTCGGCGCCGGATCTGGCGGTGACCCAGCTCGTCGTCGAGGTGGTGACCACCGTGCTGCTGCTCCTCGGCCTGCGCTGGCTGCCGAAGCGGCTGGAGGAAATCCCCGGGGATCTCGCCTTTTCCGCGCGGTTCCGCCGCGCGCGCGACCTCGTGCTCGCCATTGCCTGCGGCGCCGGACTGGCCGCGATCTCCTACGCGATCATGACCCAGTCGATCGAGCCGCGCATCGCCACCTATTTCCTGGAGAACGCCTATGTCGAAGGCGGCGGCACCAACGTGGTCAATGTGATCCTCGTCGATTTCCGCGCCTTCGACACCTTCGGCGAGATCACGGTGCTGGCGATCGTCGGGCTGACGGTCTTCGCCCTGTTGCGCCGCTTTCGCCCCGCCGCCGAGGCGGACGATCTGACCGAGCAACAGCTGCAGCAGAACAAGATCGACGACGCCTCCGAGGGACGGGGGCGCGGCGATACGCTGCGCGACTACCTGCATGTGCCGTCGGTGATCATGCAATGGATGTTCGCGCCGATCATCCTGCTGTCGCTCTATCTCTTTTTGCGCGGGCACGATCTGCCGGGCGGCGGCTTCGCGGGTGGCGTGGTGCTCGCCATCGCCTTCCTGCTGCAATATCTCGCGACGAACGTGGTCTCGGTCGAGGACCGGCTGCGCATCCTGCCGGTGCGCTGGATCGGCATCGGCCTGATGATCGCCGGCCTGACCGGCGTCGGCGCCTGGCTGTTCGGCTATCCGTTCCTGACCATGCATGCGCGGTATATCGACCTGCCCTACATCGGCGCGGTGCCGGCGGCGACGGCTCTGATCTTCGACACGGGCGTCTATGCGCTGGTCGTCGGCGCGACCGTGCTGGTGCTCGTCGCGCTGGCGCACCAGTCGCTGCGCGCCTCGCGCAAGAAGGCGCAGGACCAGGCCGAGCCCGCGCCGCCGGATGACGGCGCGCCGGTGGCGGCGAGCGTCGGGGGCGCGGGCTGATGGCCGCCGTCCTGTCGCTCGCCATCGGCGTTCTCGTCGCCTGCGGCGTCTGGCTGATCCTGCGGCCGCGCAGCTTTCAGGTGATCATCGGCCTCGCGCTGCTTTCCTACGGCGTCAATCTCTTCATCTTCTCGATGGCACGGCCGCGGATCGGGGCGGCGCCGATCCTGTCGCCGGGACTGCCCGCCTCGGCCTATGGCGACCCGGTGCCGCAGGCGCTGGTGCTGACCGCCATCGTCATCAGCTTTGCCACCACCGCGCTCTTTCTCGTGGTGCTGATCGCGGCGCGCGGCCTGACCGGCACCGACCATGTCGATGGCAAGGAAAGCGATCCGTGAAGCCCGAGCATCTCATCATCGCGCCGGTCCTGATCCCCCTGTTCGCCGGGGCGCTGATGCTGTTCTACCAGAGCGGCCAGCTCCGGACGAAACGCATCATCAGCCTCGTCTCCAGCCTGTCGCTGCTCGTCGTGGCGGTCCAGCTCGTCGATCTCGCCAACGATCCGCCGGGGCAGGCGGGCGTCGCCACCTATCTCCTCGGCAACTGGGCGCCGCCTTTCGCCATCGTGCTGGTCGTCGACCGGCTGTCGGCGCTGATGCTGCTCCTGACCGCCGTGCTCGCCCTGCCGGCGCTGGTCTTCGCCTCGGCGCGCTGGGACGGGCGGGGCCAGCATTTCCACAGCCTGTTCCAGTTCCTGCTGATGGGGATGAACGGCGCCTTCCTGACCGGCGACCTCTTCAACCTCTTCGTCTTCTTCGAGGTGATGCTGGCCGCGTCCTACGGCCTGATGCTGCATGGCTCCGGCACGCTCCGGGTGCGGGCGGCGCTGCATTATATCGCGGTCAATCTCACCGCCTCGCTGTTCTTCCTGATCGGCGTCGCCATCCTCTATGGCGTCACCGGCACGCTCAACATGGCCGATCTCGCCACGCGGGTGGCCGAGGTGGACGAAGCGCGGCGGCCGCTGCTGCTCGCCGGGGCCTCGATCCTCGGGGTGGCGTTTCTCGTCAAGGCGGCGATGTGGCCGGTCTGTTTCTGGCTGCCGGTGACCTATGTGGCGGCGGCGCCGCCGGTCGCCGCGATCTTCGCGGTGATGAGCAAGGTCGGTTTCTACGTGATCCTGCGGCTGACCATGCTGGTCTTTCCGGCCGGCGTGGGTCCGGCGGGGGGCTTTGGCGCGCATCTGCTCGTCGCGGGCGGCTTTGCCACGCTCGCCTTCGGCATGATCGGTGTGCTGGCGAGCCAGGGGCTTGGCCGGGTCGCCGGCTGTTTCGTCATCGTCTCCTCGGGCACCCTGCTCCTCGTCACCGGGATGATCGGCCTCGGCGGGCCGGGCGGGCTGCTGGCCGGCGGCCTCTATTACATGATCAACTCGACGTTGGCGATCAGCGCGCTCTATCTCATCATCGAGATCGTCGAACGCGACCAGAGCGAATTCGCCAGCATCCTCGCGGTGACGGCCGAGGCCTATGGCTTCATGGACGAGGGGCCGGAGGACGCGGAACAGGAGATCGGCATCGCGCTGCCGGCCAGCGTCACCATCCTCGGCCTCGCCTTCGGCGCCTGCGCCTTGCTGCTCGCCGGACTGCCGCCGCTCTCGGGTTTCGTCGGCAAGCTCGCCATGCTGTCCGCGGCGTTCAATCCGTCGGGCATGGCGGCGGGCGGGCGGATGCCGCCGCTGGCGCTCGCCTTCAGCGTCGGGGTGATCCTGTCCGGCCTGACGGCGATGGTCGCGCTGACCCGCGTGGGCATCCAGACCTTCTGGGCCGCCGACGAGCAGGAGCGGCCGCCGGTCGCGCTGGTCGAGATCCTGCCGGTGCTGGCGCTGCTGCTCGTCGCGGTCGGCATCACCGCGCGGGCGGAACCCGTCCTGCGCTACATGGATGCGACCGTCAGCGACCTGCGCGACCCGTCGGTCTATATCGCCGGGGTCCGCGACGCGCCGCGGGCGACGCCGGACGAGGGGCGCGCGCCATGAGCCGGGTCGTGCCGCATCCGGTGATGGCGCTGGCGCTGGTTCTGATGTGGCTGACGCTGACCCGCTTCTCGCTCGGCAACCTGATCCTCGGCGGCGTGATTTCCTTCGTCGCGGTCAGCGCGCTGACCGCCGTGCGGCCGGTGGGCGGGCGGCCGGGCCGCTGGCTGCCGGGGCTTCGGCTGTTCCTGCGCGTGCTGCACGACGTCGCGCTGTCGAATATCGCGGTGACGCGGCAACTCTTGCGCGGCAATCGGCCGCCGGTCCGCCGCGCGGGCTTCGTTGAAATCCCGCTCGACCTTCGCGACAGTACCGGGCTCGCGATCCTCGCGATCGTGATGACAAGCACGCCGGGCACCGCCTGGATCGACTTCGACTATGGCCGTCGGGTGCTGTTGCTCCATGTGTTCGACCTGAAGGATCCGGCCGAATGGGTCGATATCGTGAAGAACCGCTATGAATCCCTGTTGATCGAGATATTCGAATGAGCGCCACCCTCATCTCCGCCGCCACCGGCGTCGCCCTGCTGCTCCTGGCGCTGGCCATGGTCTGCGCGGTCTGGCGGATGATCATCGGCCCGCGCGCGCAGGACCGGGTGCTGGCGCTCGACGCGCTCTATGTCGACGGGATGCTGCTGCTCGTCACGCTCGGTCTGCGCACAGGCACCATCTTCTTCTTCGAGGCGGCGCTGGTCATCTCGATGCTCGGCTTCGTCGCCACCGTCGCGCTGGCGAAATTCCTGATGCGCGGCGAGGTGATCGAATGAACCCGGCGACCGACCTGCCGCTCTGGGCGGCGATTCCCGTCGCGTTTCTCGTGGTGCTCGGCGCCGGGCTGACGCTGATCGGCTCGATCGGGCTTGTCCGGCTCGGCACCTTCTTCGAGCGGATCCACGCTCCGACGCTCGGCACCTCGTGGGGGACGGGCGCCATCGTCTCGGCCTCGGCCATCGCCTTCACCGTGGCCGAGGGTCGGCCGGTGCTGCATGAACTGCTGATCGGGCTGTTCGTCACCGTGACGACGCCGGTCACGCTGATGCTGCTGGCGCGCGCCGTCGCCTATCGCGACGTCGCGGCCTCGCGCGGCGTGGCGGTGCCGAAACGGTCCAAGGACGAGGGTCCAGAGGCCGAGTAATCAGTTCGCCGGCTCGGGGCCGGGCAGATTGCCGATCATCAGCCCCCGACCGGCGGCCAGGCCGCCGACGCGGTCGAGCTCGAACCTCTCCGCGTCGCGCCGGCGCGCCTCGGCCATGATCTCGCCGATCTCCTCCTCTTCCAGGCCGAGCCGGCGCAGCGCCTCCTCGCCGGTGGCGAAGGCCGAGCCGAGCGTCTCGCGGATTTGCCAGGTCGCCCCCGCCTCGATCACCGCGATCGCATGCTCGCGGTCGAAGGAGCGCATCAGCAGCGGGGTCAGCGGAAATTCCGCGCCGACGATCTCGGCGATCTTCACCGCCGCCTCGCGGTCGTCGGCGGCGCAGATGATGATCTGCGCCTTTTCGGCGCCGGCCGCGCGCAGGATGTCGAGCCGGGCGCCATCGCCGTAATAGACCTTGAAGCCGAATTCCTCGGCGGCGCGGATCATCTCGGTATCGGTCTCGATGATCGAGATCGAAAAGCCGCGGGCGAGCAGCGGCTGGCTGACGATCTGCCCGAAGCGGCCGAAGCCGATCAGCAGTACCGAGCCGCTGAGCGCCTCGGCGACCTCCACCCCGTCCATGGAGGGCGCCGCCTCCGAGGTAAGCCGGTCGCGCAGCATGACGAGAAGCGGCGTCAGCGCCATGGACACGATGATGATCGCGGTGAGGATGGCGTTCTCCTCGGCGTTGAGAATGCCGAAGGTCGTCGCCGCGGCGTAGAGCACGAAGGCGAACTCGCCGCCCTGCGCCATCAGCACGGCGCGCTCAACGGCCTCGCGGCGCGAGGCGCGGAACACCCGCGCGACGCCGTAGATCCCGCCCATCTTCAGCAGGACGAAGCCGATCACCGACACGACGATCAGACCGGCGTTGGCCGCGATGACGCGGAGGTCGAGCGCCATGCCGACGCCGAGGAAGAACAGGCCGAGCAGGATGCCGCGGAACGGCTCCACATCCGCCTCGAGCTGGTGGCGAAAGGTGGATTCCGACAGCAGCACCCCGGCGAGGAAGGCGCCCATGGCCATGGACAGGCCGGCGAGTTGCATCGCATAGGCGGCGCCCAGCACCACGAGCAGCGCGGCGGCGGTCATCACCTCGCGCGCGCCCGACCGCGCCAGCAGCCGGAACAGCGGATCGAGCAGGTAGCGCCCGGCGAGGATCAGCCCGCCGATCGCGGCGAGGCCGATGGCGACCGAAACCAGCCGCGCGGCCAGCGTCGTCTCCTCGGCCCCCGGCGCCAGGAAGGCGACGAGCGCGAGCAATGGCACGATCGCCAGATCCTCGAGCAGCAGGATGGCGACGATGCGCCGCCCCAGCGGCTCGTTCATCTCGCGCCGCTCTTCCAGCATCTGCATGACGATCGCCGTCGAGGTGAGCACGAAGCCGGTGCCCGAGATCAGCGACGCGGCGACCGGATAGCCGAGGCTGAGCCCGACGGTCCAGAGCAGCAGCATGCAGACGCCGACCTGGGCCAGCCCGAGGCCGAAGATCGCGCCGCGCATCGCCCAGAGCCGCGACGGCTGCATCTCGAGCCCGATGACGAAGAGGAACATGACGACGCCGAGCTCGGCGACATGCAGGATGGTCCGCGGATCGTCGAAGAACCCGAGGCCGAAAGGCCCGATGGCGAGGCCGGCGGCGAGATAGCCGAGCACCGAGCCGAGGCCGATCCGCTTGAAGATCGGCACCGCGACGACGGCGGCGGCCAGCAGCACGATGATCGGAAGGATGTCGAAGCCATGATGGACGACGGCTTCGGCGGCATGTTCGGCCGCGGTCGGATCCGCCATCGCTCAGGCCCGCGTGGCGGATCGGCGCGCGCCGGGAATGTTCATCGCGGGATGCAACGGTTCGGTTCCTTTTCGTCTGGGCAGGCCCGCGGAAGCGGACGTCGCGCGTATCCTAGGCCACGCGCGGCGCGGACGTCGAGCCGTCCGCGCCCTCCCCGGAACCGCTATTCCGCGGCGAGCCGCTGTTCCACCGGGGCGTCGGTCTGGGCCTCGACCACCGCGATCGCGGTGAGGTTCAGGAGGCCGCGCACCGTCACCGACTGCGAGGCGATGTGCACCGGCTTCGCGGCACCGAGCAGGATCGGGCCGACAGGGACGGCGCCGCCGAGGACCTTCAGGAGGTTGAGCGAGATGTGCGCGGCGTCGGCATTCGGCATGACGAAGAGGTTCGCCGCGCCCGTCAGCGTCGAATGCTGGTAGGCGCGCGAGCGCAACGTCACGTCGAGGGCGGCGTCGGCGTGCATCTCGCCATCGACCTCGAAGTCGGGCGAGCGCAGGCGCAGGATGTCCATCGCCTCGCGCATCTTGCGCGAGCTCGCGCTCTGGCGGTCACCGAAGTTCGCGTGGCTGACGAGCGCGGCGCGGGGCTGGACGCCCATGCGCTGCATCGTGGCGGCGGCGAGCTCGGTCAGATCGGCGATTTCCTCCGCCGTGGGGTCGAGATTCACGTAGGCGTCGGCGATGAAGAACGTGCCCTTCGGCATGACGAGCGCCGAGAGCGTGGCGAGCGAGCGTACGCCCGGGCGCAGGCCGATGATCCCCTCCACCCGGTCGAGATGGTGGCCGAAGCGGCCGTTGGCGCCGCAGATCGCGGCATCCGCCTCGCCGCGCTCGACCAACAGGCAGGCGAGCACGGTGGGGTCGTTCCGCACGCCGCGCAGCGCCTCCCGGGGGTTGACGCCCGAGCGGCCGGCGCGACGGTGCAGGATGGCGGCGTAGGCTTCAGCGTCGATCGTCGCCGGGTCGACCACGTCGACGTCGCCGTCGGGGCCGATCTTCAGACGCAGCTCCTCGGCGCGCTCGGCGATCTTCGCGGCGTTGCCGATGAGGATCGGTCGGGCGATCTTCAGGCTCGCCACCTGGCTCGCGGCGTGGAGCACGCGCTCGGTCTCGCCCTCGGCGAAGACCACGCGCTTCGGGTTGCGGGCGGCCTGGTCGAAGACCGGCTTCATCAGGAGGCCGGAGCGGAACACGAAGCCCTGCAGGCGTTCCTTGTAGGCGTCCATGTCGGCGATCGGCCGGGTGGCGACGCCGGAGTCCGCCGCCGCCTGGGCGACGATGGGCGCCACCTCGACGATGAGGCGCGGGTCGAACGGCTTCGGGATGATGTAGTCCGGGCCGAAGCGCAGGCTGTCGGCGCCGTAGGCCGCGAGCACCACGTCGGACGCCTCGATCCGGGCGAGCCGGGCAATCGCTTCGGCGCACGCGCGCTTCATCGCCTCGTTGATCTCGGTGGCGCCGCAGTCGAGCGCGCCGCGGAAGATGAACGGAAAACAGAGGACGTTGTTCACCTGGTTCGGGTAGTCCGAGCGGCCGGTGGCGACGATGGCGTCGTTCCTGACCTCGTGGACGAGCTCGGGGCGGATTTCCGGGTCGGGGTTCGCCATGGCGAAGATGATCGGCTTCGCCGCCATCGACTTCACCATGTCCTGCGTCACCGAGTCCTTGGCCGAGAGGCCGAGGAAGATGTCGGCGCCGTTCATCGCGTCGGCGAGGCTGCGCGCCTTGGTCTTCGCCGCGTAGGCGCCCTTGTACTGGTCGAGGTCGGTGCGGTCGGCGTGGATCACGCCCTTGCGGTCGCAGACGAGGATGTTGTCCTTCGAGGCGCCGAACGACACGAGCAGGTCGAGGCAGGCGAGAGCCGCGGCCCCTGCCCCATTGCAGGCGATCTTGACCGTCTCGATCTTGCGCCGGGTGATTTCCAGCGCGTTCAGGATGCCGGCGGCGGTGACGATGGCGGTGCCGTGCTGGTCGTCGTGGAACACCGGGATCTTCATCCGGGCCTTGAGCTTCTTCTCGATCTCGAAGCAGGCGGGGGCGGAGATGTCCTCTAGGTTGATGCCGCCGAAGGTCGGCTCGAGGCGGGCGATGGCCTCGACGAATTCCTCGACCTTGGTCTCGTCGACCTCCAGATCCATCACGTCGATGCCGGAGAACTGAAGGCGCGGCGCTTGCCTCCATCACCGGCTTCGAGGCAGGCGCGCCGATGTTGCGCCAGGGCCCAGGACGGCGGTGCCGTTCGAAATCACGGCGACGAGGTTGGCGCGGCCGGTGTAGAGCGCGGCGGTCGACGGATCGGCGGCGATCTCCTCGCAGGCAAAGGCGACGCCGGGGCTGTAGGCGAGCGCCAGATCGCGCTGGGTCGCCATCGGTTTCGTCGGGAGGATCTGGTTGCCGCGCGGCTCGGCTGGCGTGATGAGCCAGCCTCGCTGGTTCGTCGTCGTAGCGGTTCCCCAGTCGCAATGTCTGTTGGGGCGCGCCGCCGTCGAGGCGGCGCGCGGATCGAATCGGTGCTTCTTCTTCGGCGGGATCCAGGTCGAGTACGAATCCGTGCCCTCGAACATCTCGGCGGCGAAGTTGATCGTCTCCGAGAGCGTCGGGTGCGGGTGGATGGTCAGGCCGAGGTCGGTCGCGTCCGCGCCCATCTCGATCGCGAGCGCGACCTCGGCGATGAGATCCCCGGCGTTCGGTCCAACGATGCCGGCGCCGAGGACGCGGTCCGTCTCGGGGTCGAAGATCACCTTGGTCAGCCCCTCGTCACGCCCGAGCGACAGCGAGCGGCCGGAGGCGGCCCAGGGGAAGACGCCCTTGCCGATCTTGATGCCCTTGGCCTTGGCCTCGGTCTCGGTCAGGCCGACGAAGGCGACCTCGGGGTCGGTATAGGCGACGCCGGGGATCACCATCGCGTCGAAGACGCGGTTCATGCCGGCGCAAACCTCGGCCGCGACCTTGCCCTCATGCACCGCCTTGTGGGCGAGCATCGGCTGGCCGACCACGTCGCCGATCGCGAAGATGCCAGGGACGTTGGTCTTCTGCTGCTTGTCGACCGGGATGAAGCCGCGCTCGTCGACCGCGACGCCCGCCTTCTCCGCGCCGATGAGCTTGCCGTTCGGCTTGCGGCCGACGGCGACCAGCACCTTGTCGTAGACGTCCGAGAAGGCGCCGTTCGGCCCCTCCATCGTCACCTCGAGGCCAGTGTCGAGCGCCTTGACCGAGGCGACCTTGGTCTTGAGGTGGATCGCCTCGAACCGCTTCTCCATGCGCTTCTGCAACGGCTTCACCACGTCGGGGTCGGCGCCGGGGATCAGCTGGTCCATGAATTCGACGACGGTGATCCTGGTGCCGAGCTGGTCGTAGACCGTCGCCATCTCCATGCCGATGATGCCGCCGCCGATGACGAGCATCCGCTTCGGCACATCGGCCAGCGCCAGAGCGCCCGTCGAGTCGATGACGCGGGGGTCGTCATGCGGGATGAAGGGCAGGGTCACCGGCTCGGACCCCGCGGCGATGACGCAGTTGTCGAAGGTCACCGTCTTGGTGCCGTCCGGCCCGGCGACCGCGATGCTGTTCGGGCCGGTGAAGGTGCCGACGCCGGAAAGCACCGTCACCTTGCGGCCCTTGGCAAGCCCGGTGAGGCCGCCGGTGAGCTTGCCGATGATGCTTTCCTTCCAGCCGCGCAGCTTGTCGATGTCGACGTCCGGCTTCTGGAAGGTGACGCCGAAATGGCCCATCTCCTCGGATTCGGAGATGACCTTGGCGGCATGCAGCAACGCCTTGGACGGAATGCAGCCGACGTTGAGGCAGACGCCGCCGAGCGTCGGGTTCCTCTCGATCAGCACCACCTTCTTGCCGAGGTCGGCGGCGCGGAAGGCGGCTGTATAGCCGCCGGGGCCGGAGCCGAGCACCACGACCTCGCCATGCAGGTCGCCGCCCGAAGGCGCCGCCCGGGGCGCGGGCGCGGCGGCCGGGGCGGGCGCGGCGGCGGCGCCCTCGGCCTCCAGCGTCAGGATCACGCTGCCCTCGGCGACGCGGTCGCCTTCCTTCACCTTCACCGACACGACCTTGCCGGCGGCGGCGGAGGGAACCTCCATCGTCGCCTTGTCGGATTCCAGTTCGACCAGCGGGTCGTCCTTTGCGACGGTGTCGCCCGGCTTCACGAAGACGGTGATGACGGGCACGTCCTTGAAGTCCCCGATGTCGGGGACCTTGACTTCGATCTCGGCCATGTCTCGCCTCCGGTCAGAGCAGCAGGTTGCGCGGGTCGCGAAGCAGGGTCACCAGCTTCTGCAGGAAGCGCGCGGCCAGCGCCCCGTCGATCGCGCGGTGGTCGTAGCTGAGCGACAGCGGCAGCATGTTGCGCGGCACGAAGTCGGTACCGTCCCAGACCGGCGCCATCTTCGAGCGGCTGACGCCGAGGATCGCCACCTCGGGCGCGTTGACGATCGGCGTGAAGCTGGTGCCGCCGATGCCGCCGAGCGACGAGATGGTGAAGGTCGCGCCCTGCATGTCGGGCCCCTTGAGCTCGCCCTTGCGCGCCTTCGACGACAGCGCGCCGATGTCCTTGGACAGTTCGATGATGCCCTTGGAGTCGGTGTTCTTCACCACCGGAACGACGAGGCCGTTCGGCGTGTCGGCGGCGAAGCCGATGTTGTAGAAGGATTTCCGGATCAGTTTGTCGCCGTCCGGGTGGATCGACGAGTTCACTTCCCAATGTTCCTTCAGTGCCGAGGTGCAGGCCTTGATGAGGAAGGTCAGCATCGTGACGCGATAGCCGTCCTCCTTGGCCTTGGTGTCGAGCTCCTTGCGGTACTTGTCGAGCTCGGTGATGTCCGCCTCGTCGTTGTTGGTGACATGCGGGACATTGAGCCAGGAGCGATGCAGCGCGGGGCCGGAGAGCTTCTTGATCCGCGGCATCTCGACGTCTTCGACCGG
>JBGAJI010000105.1:0-10439 GCA_044225035.1 Amaricoccus sp.
AGAGCCGCGGCGGCCGGCCGCCGGCGCCCGGCGCCACCGGCCTCTATCACACCGCGGTTCTCGATCCGACCCGCGCGGACCTCGCCGACGCGCGGCGCCGGCTGATCGCCGCCGGCATCCGTCTCGACGGCGCGTCGGACCATGGCGTGTCCGAGGCGCTCTATCTCCGCGATCCCGACGGCAACGGCGTCGAGCTCTATTGGGACCGGCCGGAGTCGGACTGGCCGCGCGACAAGGACGGAAAGCTCGCCATGGTGACCGAGCGGCTAGATCTGCGCGGGTTGCTGGCCGAGGCCTGATCGCCCTTGCGGGCGGCGATCAGAAATTCGGTATTGCCGTCGCCGCCGAGGATCGGACTGACCGTGAGGTCGAGCACCTGCCAGCGTTCCGAGCGCAGGAAGCCGGCGACCGCGCCGCGCGCCTCGGCGATGGCGAAGGCGTCGCGGACGAGGCCGCCCTTGCCGACATAGGCCGGCCCGACCTCGAACTGCGGCTTGATCAGCGCGACGAGGGTGGCGCCGGGCCGGGCGAGGCCGAGAGCCGGCGACAGCGCCTTGGTCAGCGAGATGAAGGAGAGATCGGCGACGATCCAGTCCGGCGCCGGCACATGCTCCGCCGTCAGGTCGCGCGCGTTCAGCCCCTCGATCAGCCGCAGCCGCGGCGAGCCACGAAGGCGGGCGGCGAGCTGGCCATGGCCGACATCGATCGCCCAGACCTCCGCCGCGCCGCGTTCCAGCAGGATCTCGCTGAAGCCGCCGGTCGAGGCGCCGAGATCGAGCGCCAGCGCGCCGCTCGGATCGAGCCCGAAGGTATCGAGCGCATGGCGCAGCTTCAGCGCCCCGCGCGAAACATAGGGGTTCGGCTCACCGGTCAGGGCCAGCGCCGCGCCGCGCAGGACCTTCTGCGCCGGCTTCATCGCCGCCGCGCCGTCGACGCGGACCACGCCCGCCTCGATCAGCGCCCGCGCCCGCGCGCGGCTGTCGGCGAGGCCCGCCGTCACCAGAGCCTGGTCGAGCCGGGCCGTCGTTTCACCAAAGATTTCCGTCATCCGTACCACCTTCCCCGCCACGCGGGGCATTCCTCTCGAACACGCCGGGTGCCTACCCGAAGAACATGCAACATTTGCGACGCGGCGCGGGCGCGGCCTCGCCGCTGGCGGTCCGTCGCCGCGCCGCCACCGCCGGCGGCCACCCCGCGCGCCACGCCGAACCCTGGTCTCACCGTTCTACTCCGCCGCGAGGTCGATGAAGCCGCCGGACTGGCGATTCCAGAAGCCGGCATAGAGCCCGCCCCGCTTCAAGAGCGCGGGGTGCGTGCCCTCCTCGACGATCCGACCGGCGTCGAGCACCACGATCCGGTCCATCCGCGCGATGGTCGACAGACGATGCGCGATGGCGATCACCGTCTTGCCCTCCATCATCGTGTCGAGCGTGTCCTGGATCGCCGCCTCCACTTCGCTGTCGAGCGCCGAGGTCGCCTCGTCGAGCACCAGCACCGGCGCGTTCTTCAGGATCACCCGCGCGAGCGAGATGCGCTGGCGCTGGCCGCCGGACAGCTTCACCCCCCGCTCGCCGAGATGCGCCGCGTAGCCCTCGCGTCCCTTGAAGTCGCGCAGCCCGAGGATGAAATCATGCGCCTCCGCCCGGCGCGCCGCCTCGAACACTTCCGCGTCCGTGGCTTCCGGCCGGCCGTAGCGGATGTTCTCCATGGCCGAGCGGTTGAACATCGCCGTCTCCTGCCGGACCATGCCGATCTGGGCGCGCAGCGCGTCCTGGGTCAGGTCGCGGATATCCACCCCGTCGAGCAGGATGCGTCCGCCCTCGACCTCGTAGAGCCTGAGGAGCAGCGACACCGCCGTGGTCTTGCCGGCGCCCGACCGGCCGACCAGCGCCACCCTTTCGCCCGGACGCACCCGCAGGTCGAAATCCTCCAGCGCCGAGCGGCGGCGGCCATAGCCGAAGCGCACATGTTCGAAATCGACCGCGCCGCGCGCGGTCTCAGGCGCGCGGGCCCCGGCCGCGTCGACGATCCCGTGCGGCGGCGACAGGGTGCGGATGCCGTCCTCGATCTCGCCCACGTTGGCGAAGATGCCCATGGCGGTCATGCTGACCCAGCCCGACATCTGCGCGATCCGCGTGGCGATCAGCCCCGCCGTCGCGATGTCGCCCGCCGTCGCCTGCCCGCGGGTCCAGAAGTAGAGCGAGCCGCCGATCAGGAGCACCGGCAGCGCCCCGGCCAGCGTCATCAGCCAGAAGCGGAACGAGGCGGAGGTGGCGCCGAAATTGATCGCCGCGCCGCGATAGCTGGCGAGCGCCCGCGCCGTCGCCTCGTCCTCGTAGGCGCCGTGGCTGAAGAGCTTGACGGTGGCGATGTTGGTGATCGTATCGACCACCTGCCCGGTGACCACCGCCCGCGCCGCCGCCCGCTCGGTCGAGGTGGCGCGGATGCGAGGCATGTAGCGCCGGATCAGCAGCGCATAGCCGACGAGCCAGGCGACCATGCCAAGCGACAGCCAGAGATTGACCCCCGCCATCACCGCCACCGCGCCGATGATCGCCGTCACCGCGAGGCCGAGCGTGTTCACCGTTTCGCTCACCGCCTCGGTGATGGCGCGGGCGGTCTGCTGCTGCTTCTGGGCGATGCGGCCGGCGAAATCGTCGTCGAAGAAGCTGAGCGACTGGCCGAGCGTGTGCCGGTTCAGGCGGGCGAGCACCAGCGGGAACAGGTTCGGCCCCAGCGTCAGCGCGTTGATCGCCGCGCCGGTGCCCATCAGCGCCGGCCGGAGCAGGAGGAAGAAGCCGAGCGCCAGCAGGAGCAGGTGCCAGCTCTCGGCGATGAGATCCGTCGGTCCATGCGACTGCGCGAGGTCGATCAGCCAACCGACCACCGCCGCCGAGCCGACTTCGGTCGCCCCGACCGCGATCGAGACGGCGAGGCCGAGGAAGATCGCCGGCAGGGCGCCGCGCAGCGCCCAGCGCATGAAGCGCCAGAAGCCGTCCGGCGGCGGCCCCTCGGCCCGCGCGGTCGAGTCGATCAGGTTGGAGAAGCCCCTCATTCCGCCGCCTCGAGATTGATGAAGCCGCCGGACTGGTGGTTCCAGAACTTGGCATATAGGCCGTTCCGCGCGAGAAGCTCGGAATGCGTCCCCTGTTCGGCGACGCGGCCGGCGTCGAGCACGATGATCCGGTCCATGCGCGAGATGGTCGAGAGGCGGTGCGCGATGGCGATCACCGTCTTGCCTTCCATCACGCCATAAAGCGTCTCCTGGATCGCCGCCTCCACCTCGCTGTCGAGCGCCGAGGTCGCCTCGTCGAGGATCAGGATCGGCGCGTCCTTCAGGATCACCCGGGCGAGGGCGATGCGCTGGCGCTGGCCACCCGAGAGCTTCACCCCGCGCTCGCCAACCCGCGCCTCATAGCCGGCGCGGCCGCCGCTGTCGGTCAGGCCGAGGATGAAGTCATGCGCCTCCGCGCGCCGCGCCGCCGCGATCATCTCGGCCTCGGTCGCGTCGGGCCGGCCGTAGAGGATGTTCTCCCGGACCGAGCGGTGGAGCAGCGACGGGTCCTGCGTCACCATGCCGATCCGCCGGCGGAGCGAATCCTGGGTGACCGCGCGCACGTCCTGCCCGTCGACCCGCACCGCGCCGCCCTCGGTATCGAAGAACCGCAGGATGAGATTGACCAGCGTCGACTTGCCCGCGCCGGAGCGGCCGACGAGGCCCACCCGCTCGCCCGGCCGGATGGTCAGCGAGACGCGGTCGAGCCCGCCCGAGCCGCGGCCGTAGTGGTGGCGCACGTTATCGAGCACGACCTCGCCGGCGGTGACCACGAGATCGGTCGCCGCGGGCGCGTCGGTCAGTTCGATTGGCGCGGTGATGGTCGCCATGCCTTCCTTGATCACGCCCACGTTCTGGAACAGCGACGACAGCGACCACATGATCCAGCCGGTCATGGCGTTCAGCCGCAGGGTCAGGGCCGAGGCGGCCGCGACCGTGCCGACCGTCGCAACTCCAACCTGCCACAGATAGAGCGCGTAGCCGATCACGGCCACGATCAAGAATCCGTTGATCACCGTCAGGCCGAGATCCATCAGCGTGAAGATGCGCATCTCGCGCGCGAAGGCCTGGCGCGCGGTCTCGATCGCCTCGCCGGCATAGGCTTCCTCCGAGCGGGTATGGGCGAAGAGCTTCACCGACTGGATGTTGGTATAGCTGTCGACGATCCGTCCGGTGATGGCCGAGCGCGCGTCGGAAAACGCCTCCGACGCCGCGCCGACCCGCGGGATGGTCCAGGCGACCAGCCAGACATAGAGCGCGAGCCAGACGACGAGCGGCGCCGCCAGCCGGGGGTCGGTTTCCGACAACAGCCACAGCGCGCCGACGAGATAGATCGCGGCATAGACCAGCGCGTCGAAGGTCTGGAACGTCGCCTCGCCCACCGCTGGCGCCGTCTGCATCAGCCGATTGGCGATCCGGCCGGCGAAATCGTTCTGGAACCAGCCGACGGACTGGCGCAGCACATGCCGATGGCTGCGCCAGCGGACCAGCGTGCCGAGATTCGGCATCAGCGCCTGGTTGAGGAAGGCGGCGCTCAAGGTCTGAATCAGCGGCCGAAGGACGAGGATGAACGCCGCGACCAACCCGAGCTCCAGCCCGTGCCGCGACCAGAGCGCGCCCGGCTCGGTAGCGCCAAGCAGATCGACCAGCCGTCCGGCGTACCAGATGAGCAGGAGCTCGATGATCGCGACGGCGAGAATCGTCAGCGTCGTCCAGACCATCACCCAGCGCGCCGGCCGCGTGTAGGCCAGCACATAGGGCCAGAAGCGGTTCGGCGGCGCATCTTCCTCGCGATAGGGCGCGTAGGGATCGACCAGCGACTCGAAAAAGCGAAACATCGGGAGAACCTTCGGGGGAAGAACGGGCGGGAGAGGCGTTTGAAAGCGGAGGCGCGCGAGGGCGGCCCCGTCCGGAGCCGGCTTAGAGGCCTGGTTTCCGGAAAACTTCCATGCCGAAACTCCTCGAAGGTCCGGCCGCCTTGTACCGCGGCCGGGCCGGATTGTCACCCCCTTCGCGAGCCCCACTGGACGGTCTGGCCGGCGCTGGCGGCCTCGGGACGCACTGGACGGCGGGCGGCGACGTGGCGATAAGCGGGCGAGCGGCTGGAGCATGCGATGACCGATGTCGGCGAGAGCGAGAAGACCCGCGCAAAGGTCTGGTTCGAAGGCCTCAGGGACCGGATTTGCGCCGCGTTCGAGGCGCTGGAAGACGCGCAGGACGCCGGCCCCTTCGTCGACCTCGCCCCCGGGCGGTTCGAAGCCAAGCAAACGCGGCGGACCGGAACGCGGGCCGGCGAGGACGGGGCCGGCGAGGACGGGGGCGGCGGCGTGATGGCGGTGATGCGCGGCGGGCGCGTCTTCGAGAAGGTCGGCGTCAATGTCTCGACCGTCTTCGGCACCCTGAGCGAGGACGCCCGTCGCGGCATGACCGCGCGCAAGGACATTCCCGGCCTCGAAGCCGATCCGCGGTTCTGGGCCAGCGGGATCAGCCTCGTCGCGCATCTGCGCTCGCCGCTGACCCCGGCGGTCCACATGAACACGCGGATGTTCTGGACGCCGGCCGGCTGGTGGTTCGGCGGCGGCGCCGATCTCAATCCGATGATCGAGGATCCGGGCGACACCGCGCATTTCCACGCCGCGCTCCGCGCCGCCTGCGACGCGCATGATCCCGCCTATTATCCCCGCTTCAAGGCATGGGCCGACGACTATTTCCTGATCCGCCACTGGAACGAGCCGCGCGGCGTCGGCGGCGTCTTCTACGACGACCTCGCCACCGGCGACTGGGAGGCGGATTTCGCCTTCACGCAGGCGATCGGCGCGGCCTTCCTGCCCGCCTACGCGCCGCTGGTCGAGCGGCACATGCGCCGCCCCTGGACCGAGGAGCAGCGCGAGATCCAGCTGGTGAAGCGCGGTCGCTATGCCGAGTTCAACCTCGTCTACGACCGCGGAACCCAGTTCGGCCTGCGCACCGGCCATAATCCGGAGGCGGTGCTGATGTCGCTGCCCCCGGTGGCGAAATGGCCGTGACCGGGGATCAGTAAAAGAATTCCTCGCGCACGATCTTGCCGGCGTCGTCCACGGTGTAGAGCGCGACTTCCTTCATCCCGTTGCGCTCGCCGGTCTCGCGGTTGGTCGCGTCGAATTCAAAGATCACCGAGAAGCGGTCGCCGTTGACGTAAGGCCCCTCGGCGCTGGAGGAATGCACCTCCATCGTCTTTTCCCACCAGTCGTGCTTGGCATCGATCCCCGCCACACCGCGCGTCTCGCGGCTTTCGCCGCCCATCGAGAAGGCCTCGACCGAAACCGCGTCGGGGTCATAAAGCTCCTTCAGTCCCTGTCGCGTGGTTCCGGCCCGGCAATGCCCAACCAGCGCGTCCGCCGTCGCCTTCACGGCCTCGGCCCGGGTTTCCGTCTTGGTATCCGACATTTTTCGCTCCCTTTCGTTCGCTTAATGTTCTCATGGTTAACGCCGTTGGGCGATTCGGACAAGCACCGCGCAAACGAACAGGTGAGGGAGGAGGCTTGCTTTTCCTGAGCGGCTTTGTCAGGATTGGCGCGATCAGCTTGGAGGCGAATCTCCGCGATGTGCGCGCCGTTGGTGAAATTTGGCTTCGATCGCGCCCCGGGATCGCGGGGACGGACATGATCGTCTGTTCCTGCGCACGCATCTCGGACACCGAGATCCATCAGGCGATCGACTGGATGCGCAATTCCGACGCCTATACCCTGATAACCCCCGGCAAGATCTTCCGGGCGCTCGGCAAGACGCCGGAATGCGGCGGCTGCATCCGCCTCTTCGTCGACAGCATGCGCCGGAACGACAAGCTCGGCGTACCGGTCGAGCTGCGTAACCTGCGCCGCCGAACCACCATGGTGGTGATCGAGGACTGAGGTGCGTCAGCCCCGGTTCAGCCCCGGGCGCGCAGCAGCCGGGCCTTTTCCCGTTCCCAGTCGCGCTTCTTGTCGGTTTCCCGCTTGTCGGCCATCTTCTTGCCCTTGGCGATGCCGAGCTTCAGCTTCGCGATGCCGCGTTCGTTGAAATAAAGCGCGAGCGGGACCAGCGTCATGCCCTCTCGGCCGATCCCCTGCCACAGCTTCGACAATTCACGCTTGTTGACCAGCAGCTTGCGCCGCCGCCGCTCCTCATGGCCGAAGCTGCGCGCGCGGTCATAGGCCGGGATATAGCCGTTGATCAGCCACAGCTCGCCTTCCTCGACCGTGGCGTAGCTCTCGGCGATATTGGCCTTGCCGGTGCGGAGGCTCTTCACCTCCGAGCCTTCGAGCATGATTCCGGCCTCGAGATCGTCCTCGATGAAATAGTTGTGCCGGGCCTTGCGGTTCTCGGCGACGATCTTCTGCTTGACGGGCGTCTTGGCCATGGTCCGGCCGCTCTAGACCAGCGCCGCCGCCGGATCAATCTCCCCCCGGAAAATCCCGCCTGCGAAAACCGCGACGCCGCCGCGAGGTGCCGGATCGCGCGGGGCGGGCGCGCACCGCTGGCGCGACGAGGCTCCGCCGCGCGCTCCAGTTCCGCCGGGGATGGTGCCGGCGGGGCAGGCGGCCCGCGAATGGGGACGGATTGATCCGCCCGTCGCGCCGGCCGCCGCCGAAACGCCTAGTTCAGCAGCCCCGCGTGGCGCATCGCGCCGCGCACCCGCTCCTTGGTCGCCTCCTCCAGCGTCACCAGCGGCGAGCGCACGTCTTCGGAGCATTTGCCGAGCAGCGACAGGCCGTATTTGACCGGGCAGGGGTTCGGCTCGGCGAAACAGGCGCGGTGCAGCGGCATCAGCCGGTCCTGATAGTCCAGCGCCTTCCGATAGTCGCCGGCCAGCGTCGCCTCCTGGAACTCGGCGCAGAGCCGGGGCGCGACATTGGCGACGACCGAGATACAGCCCCGCCCGCCATGCGCGTTGAAGCCGAGCGCGCTGCCGTCTTCGCCCGACAGCTGCAGGAAATCCGGGCCGCAGGTGATCCGCGTATCCGAGACGCGGGTGATGTCACCGGTCGCGTCCTTCACCCCGACGATGCGCGGCAACTTGGCAAGCTCGCCCATCGTCGCGGGCGTCATGTCGACCACCGAGCGGCCGGGGATGTTGTAGATGAGGATCGGCAGGTCCACCGCGTCGTGCAGCGCGCGATAGTGGTGATAAAGCCCGCGCTGGTTCGGCTTGTTGTAGTAGGGCGTCACGACCAGCGCGGCGGCGGCGCCCACCTTCTTGGCGAAGCGCATCAGGCTGATCGATTCCTCGGTGCTGTTCGATCCGGCGCCGGCGATCACCGGTACGCGCCCGGCCGCGGTCCGGACCACGACCTCGACGCAATGCTCGTGCTCCTCATGCGTCAGGGTCGGCGACTCGCCCGTCGTGCCCACCGCCACCAGCCCGTGACTGCCTTCCTCGATCTGCCAGTTCACGAGGTCGACGAGGGCGCTTTCGTCCACCTTGCCGCCGGCGAACGGCGTGATGAGCGCGGGGATCGAGCCTCGAAACATGGGTGGGTCCTCCGGTATCGCGGACGGCCTCCCCGCGGTCGGTCCGCGGTTGCTTCCGGGGCCGCCCGAAAAGCCGCGCGAACCTAGTCGCGAAAGGCTTTCGCCGCAAGCAGGGGATTGCAGACGGATGGCACACGTCATGGTAAAGTCGGGCAAAACAGAAACCCTCGAGGGGATCGGGCTTGTCGCGACGCCGCCAGCTACTCGTCGCCGTCTTCCTGCTTTTGCCCGCCGCGGGCACGGCGCAGACCGCCGCCGACGGCCGCGCCTTCGCGCGCGCGCTCGCCGCCGCGCAGGCCGGCGACTGGACGACCGCGACGGACCAGGCGGAGCGCGCGGGCGGCGAGGTCGGCGCCGAGGTGATCGAGTGGCTGCGGCTGCGCGATGGCGACGGCGTCTGGACCGACTATCGCGACTTCCTCGCGCGGAACGGCGACTGGCCCGGACTCGAGGCCGTGCGCCGCGCGGGCGAGGTGCGGATGCCGCTCGACCTGCCGCCGGCCGAGGTGGTCGGCTTCTTCCGCGATACCGCGCCGCTGACCGGCGTGGGCGCCCTGCGGCTCGGCGACGCGCTGCGCGACACCGGGCATCCCGACAAGGCCGAGGCGGTGATCGACTCCGCCTGGACCAGCCTGTCGATGACGCGCTCCGAACAGGAGGCGATGGCCCGCGACTGGGCAACGACGGTCGCGCCGCTCAATGTCGCGCGGCTCGACATGCTGCTCTGGCGCGGCCTGACCGGCGAGGCCGAGGGCATGTCGCCGCTGGTCGACGACGATACGCAGGCCCTGGCCCGCGCGCGGATCGCGGTGCGGCGCGACGAGGACGGGTCGACCGCGCTGATCAACGGCCTGCCCGCCGACAAGCGCGCCGATCCCGGCCTCGCCTACGAGCGCTATCTCTACCGCGTCCGGCACGGCCGCTGGGACGAGGCGGCGGAATACATGCTGCGCTATTCGACCACCGCGGCGACCCTCGGCCGGCCCGAGATGTGGATGGGGCGGCGCGCCAACCTCGCGCGCGAGGCGCTGGGGCGCGGCGAGGTGGCGACGGCCTACGGCCTCGCCTCGAGCGGGCATGGCAGTGCCGGGTCCGACTATGCCGACGCCGAATGGATGGCGGGCTTCATCGCCCTGACGCGGATGAAGGATCCCGCCCGCGCCATCGGCCATTTCGAGCGATTCCGGACGCTGGTCTTCACGCCGATCAGCCTCGGTCGGGCCGGCTACTGGCTCGGCCTCGCGCGCGAGGCGGCGGGGGACGAGGATGGCGCGGCCAAGGCGTTTCTCGCCGCCTCCGGCCAGCAGACGAGCTTCTATGGCCAGCTCGCCGCCGAGCGGCTGGGCATCGATTTCGAGGCGCGCTTCGCCAGCGACACCGCCGCGCCGGACTGGCGGGCGGAGCCCTTCATGGACAGTTCGGTGGTGCGGGCCGGATATCTGTTCCTGCTGGCCGGCGAGGACGGGCGGGCGAGCCAGTTCTTCCGCCAGGCGGCGGTGGGGCGGCCGCCCGAGACCCGCGCGGCGCTGGCGCAGATGGCGATCGACCTCGGGCGGCCGCATATCGGCATTCGCGTCGCCAAGGACGCGGCGCTGGAGGGGATCGTCCTGCCGGCGCAATATTATCCGCTGCATGCCATCGCCCGGCAGGAATGGCCGGTGCCGACCGAGCTCGCCATGGCGATCGCGCGGCAGGAGTCCGAGATGAATCCGGCGGCGGCCAGCCCGGCGGGCGCGCGGGGCCTGATGCAGCTGAGGCCCGCGACGGCCAGCGACGTCGCCCGCGCTCGCGGCATCGTCCACGACCCCGCGCGCCTGACCCGCGACCCGATGTACAACGCCCGGCTCGGCACCGCTTATCTGTCGGAGATGCTGGAATATTACCACGGCTCCTA
>JBGAJI010000106.1:0-10469 GCA_044225035.1 Amaricoccus sp.
CGAGGCCTACAACTTCGCCAGACGCCTGAAGACCCTTCGAGGTCTCACGCCGTTCGAGTTCATCTCCCAGCAATGGACATCAGACCCGCACCGCTTCAGACTTCATCCAAACCATCTCATCCCGGGACCGAACAGCTAGCCCCCTATCCAGCATTCGGCCCGCCACGGAGAAATCGCGTGAAGCCAATCGTCACCCTGACCCTCAACCCCGCCATCGACGGCGCCAGCGAGACCGAACGGGTCCAGCCCACCCACAAGATCCGCACCACCGGCGACCGCTATGATCCCGGCGGCGGCGGCATCAATGTCGCCCGCGTCATCGCCGAGCTCGGCGGCGCCGCGCTGCCGGTCTATCTCGCCGGGGGCGCGACCGGCGATGTGCTCGACGAATTGCTCGCCGAACGCGGGCTGCCCGGCCGGCGGGTGCCGATCGCAGGCCATACGCGGATCAGCCTCGCGGTGCTGGAACGCGCCACCGGCCAGGAGTATCGCTTCGTGCCCGAAGGGCCGGAGATCACCCCCGGCGAATGGCTCGCCTGCCTCGAAACGATCGAGGCGCTCGATTTCGATTGGCTGGTGGTCAGCGGCAGCCGGCCGCCCGGTCTGTCGGACGATTGCTTCGTGACCCTGACCCGCCGCGCCGCCGACAAGGGCGCCAAAGTCGTGCTCGACAGCTCCGGCCCCGCGCTGGCCGCGACGCTCGCCGCCGGCGGGCTCGCCCTCATCAAGCCGAGCCTCGGCGAGTTTCGCAACCTCACCGGCCTCGCGCTCGAAGATCCGGGCGAGGTGGCGGAGGCCGCGCGCGAGATCGTGGAAAGCGGCCGCGCCGCCGTGGTCGCGGTCACCCTCGGCCACGAGGGCGCGGTGCTCGCCAGCCGCGAGGCGAACCTGATCCGCCGCCCGCCCCCCGTTGCGGTGAAGAGCGCGACGGGCGCGGGCGACAGCTTCGTCGGCGCGATGACCCTCGCCCTCGCCGAGGGACGGCCGGTCGGCCACGCCTTCCTGTTCGGCATGGCGGCGGGAAGCGCCACGGTCATGCACCCCGGCACCGGCCTCTGCCTGCGGCCCGACGTCGAACGGCTGCACCGCGAACTCGTCGCCTCGTGAAGCCGCCCCCGGCCTAGCCATCGCCCGCGCGGCCCCATATATGAAAGGGCGAGCGGGGGAGTTGGCATGGACAGGCGCGACGAGTTTCCGGGTTGGCACGGCACGACCATCGTCGGTGTCCGCAAGGGCGGCAAGGTGGTGGTGGCCGGCGACGGACAGGTCAGCCTCGGCCAGACGGTCATCAAGGGCACCGCGCGCAAGGTTCGCCGCATCGCGCCGGGCGGCAAGCCCGTGCTCTGCGGCTTCGCCGGCTCCACCGCCGACGCCTTCACCCTGCTCGAACGGCTGGAAAAGAAGCTCGAGGCCGCGCCGGGCCAGCTGCAGCGCGCGGCCGTGGAACTGGCCAAGGACTGGCGCATGGACAAATACCTGCGCAACCTCGAAGCCATGCTGATCGTCAGCGACGGCCGCGACCTGTTCGTCATCACCGGCGCCGGCGATGTGCTGGAGCCCGAGCATGACATCGCGGCCATCGGTTCCGGCGGGAATTACGCGCTGGCCGCCGCGCGGGCACTCTATGACCAGGATCTCGACGCCGAGGCGATCGCCCGCAAGGCCATGGCGATCGCCGCCGACATCTGCGTCTATACCAACGGCAATCTCACCGTGGAAACGCTGGATGGCTGAGCCGGCGCGCCCCCGGGCGCTGTCACAGCGCGACGCTCGCGTGCTTTTCCCGCTCCGCTTTCTCGGGATCGACGCCGAACAACGCCTTGACCGAGGCCAGCAGCCCCATCTCGGCGTCCCAGATCTCCGCGTGCTCGGGATCGTACCGGAAGAGGACGAGCTTCGGATCCTCCTTGCCCCCCGGATACCAGGCCGCGACGTGGGGGTTCCAGAGCTCGTCGATCACCGCCCGATCGTTATCGATCGCCAGCCGCCCGTGCAGGCAGGCGAAAAGCTCGTGTCCCTTGGCGGAATAACAGGCCTCCGCCTCTCCGGGGCCGGCGGCCAGCGCCTCGGCCAGTTCCGTCGTCCTGTCGCCGAAGAACCAGATGGTCGACGGATCGGTGTCGCGCAGCTGCGCCGCCATCGGCCGCTTGTGGCCGTCCTTGGCGCCGCGAAGCCCCAGCATCACGACCATGTCGGAGCCGAGCGATTTCCAGAGCTTTTCCCGAAGTTCCCCAGGGCTGGGCATGGCATGTCCTTCCTATTGCATCCCTATCGCATCTTCGGGACCAACGTCGCGGCGCGCGGGACGTTCCCGCGCCTCGCCCGCGCGCATCCGAGGTTTTCCAATGACTGAACTCACCCCCCGCGAGATCGTCTCCGAGCTCGACCGTTTCATCATCGGCCAGTCGGCGGCGAAACGCGCCGTCGCCGTCGCCCTGCGCAACCGCTGGCGGCGCAAGCAGCTGCCGGACGATATCCGCGAGGAGGTCTATCCGAAGAACATCCTGATGATCGGCCCCACCGGCGTCGGCAAGACCGAGATCAGCCGGCGCCTGGCCAAGCTCGCCCGGGCGCCGTTCCTCAAGGTCGAGGCGACCAAGTTCACCGAGGTCGGCTATGTCGGCCGCGATGTCGAGCAGATCATCCGCGATCTCGTCGACGCCGCGATCGTCATGGTCCGCGCCGAGATGCGCGAGCGGGTCAAGGCCGCCGCCCACGCCGCCGCCGAGAACCGCGTGCTCGACGCTTTGGCCGGCGAGGGCGCGCGCGAGCAGACGCGCGAGATGTTCCGCAAGAAGCTGCGCGACGGCCAGCTCGACGACAAGGAGATCGAGCTGGAAGTCGCCGACACCTCCAGCCCGTTTCCGGCGATGGACATTCCCGGCCAGCCCGGCGGCATGGGCGGCGTCAATCTCGGCGAGCTTTTCGGCAAGGCCTTCGGCGGCCGCAAGACCCGGCGGCGGATGAGTGTCGCCGCCTCCTATGCGCTCCTCATCACCGAGGAGGCCGACAAGCTGCTGGACCAGGAAGCCGTCACGCGTGACGCGATCGAGGCGGTGGAGCAGAACGGCATCGTCTTTCTCGACGAGATCGACAAGGTCTGCGCCCGGGCCGAGACCCGCGGGGCGGACGTCAGCCGCGAGGGCGTCCAGCGCGACCTGCTGCCGCTGATCGAGGGCACCACGGTCTCGACCAAGCACGGGCCGGTCAAGACCGACCATGTGCTCTTCATCGCCAGCGGCGCCTTCCATATCGCCAAGCCCTCCGACCTGCTGCCCGAGTTGCAGGGCCGGCTGCCGATCCGGGTCGAGCTGTCGCCGCTGACCGAGGAGGATTTCGTCCGCATCCTGACCGAGACGGACAATGCCCTCACCCGGCAATATACCGCGCTGATGGCGACCGAGCAGGTGGCCGTCGATTTCACCGACGACGGGATCGCCGCGCTGGCCAATATCGCGGCGGAGGTCAACAGGACGGTGGAAAATATCGGCGCCCGCCGGCTCTATACCGTGCTGGAACGGGTGTTCGAGGAGCTGAGCTTCACCGCGCCGGACCGGGCGGGGGACAAGGTGGTGCTGGACGCCGCCTTCGTCGAGAAGTACCTCGGCGATCTCGCCCGTGCCGCCGACGTCAGCCGCTACGTGCTCTGACGGTCGCTCAGCGCGCCGGGTTCAGGCGCAGGCCGGCGCCGCGACGGCGCCCTCGGGGCCGGACGGCACGGTGAAGGCCAAGGTGGCGAAAAGCGCCAGCGCCGCCGAGCCCGACAGGCTGTAGCACGCCAGCGCCGCCAGCGGACCGAGGCCGATGAGCAGCGCGGCGACGGCGAAGCCGCCGCCGACGGCGACAGAAGCGAGCATGCAGGCGACCAGTCTGGGGTGCAATTCATCGTCTCCCTGGACCATCGAACTCGCCGCGGGTCCTACCGCGAGAATCACCGGCCATGTTGTTTGCCTGTGCCTATACAACAACAATCATGAAGACGACTCAAACGTAGGTTGTGCGGCCTTTGATTTAATCTATCCAAGTGCGCCACGACTACCCCGCGACTACGGGACAAGCACACTCGCCCCGGTGGTAAGCCGCGCCTCCAGCGCCCGATGCGCCGCCGCCGCCTCGGCCAGTGGATAGCGCTGGTGCACCTCCGCCCGCAGCGCGCCGGCTTCCAGCATATCGAACAGCGATCGCGCCCGGGTTTCAAGCTCTTCGCGGGCGTTGATATAGTGAAAGAGCACCGGCCGGCAGGCCGTGAGCGAGCCGCCCGCCGCGAGGTCGCCGAGGCCGAAGCCTTCGACGAGGCCGCTGCTCTGGCCGAAGCAGACGAAGGTCCCCCGTGTCTTGAGGCTGGCGAGCGAGCCGCGCCAGGTGTCCCGCCCGACGCTGTCATAGACCACGTCGACGCCGCGCCCCCCGGTCAGTTCGCGGACGCGGGGCAGGAAATCCTCCGCGCGATAGTCGATCACCTCCGCGTAGCCATGCGCCCGCGCCAGCGCCGCCTTCTCCGGGCCCCCCGCCGTGCCGATCGCCGTGGCCCCCTTGGCCGCGATCCATTGTCCGAGCAGCAGCCCGACCCCGCCCGCCGCGGCCTGCACCAGGACCGTCATGCCCGCCTCGACGCGGAAGGCGGAATGGATCAGCGCCTGCGCCGTCAGCCCCTTCAGCATCACGCTCGCCGCCACCTCGTCGGGGATCGCGTCCGGCAGCTTCACCAGCCGGTCGGCCGCGACCAGCCGCGCGCTGGCATAGGCGTCGAACGCGACGACATAGGCGACCCGATCGCCGACCGCGACCTCGGTCACTCCCGGCCCGACCGCCTCGACGACGCCCGCCGCCTCCGACCCGACGACGAGGTCGCGCTCCACCGGCCATTTGTAGAGGCCGGTCCGGTGATAGACATCGATGAAATTGAGCCCCACCGCCGTCTGCCGCAGACGCGCCTGGCCGGGTCCCGGCGCGCCGGGATCGAAGGCCCGCCGCTCGAACACCTCCGGTCCGCCCGGCGTTTTGGCGGAGATCGCGTAATTCTCCATTTCACTCCCCCTCGGCGGCGCCGCCGCTCGCTGTTTCTCGCGCCGCGGCCGACGCGCCGCCACAGGCGCGACGCCGCCCGGCGCCGCGGGTGCGCCGGTACAAGCGGCGCGGCGTCGACGCGGCGCCACCGCCAAGCGCGAGCGCGGCAGGCGACGGTGCCGCCTTCGCCACGGTCAGAGGCCCGGCAACAGCCGCGCCAGCAGCGTCTCGATCCGCCGCCCGGCGACATCCGCGTGGGCCAGCACCTCCTCGATCGTGTCGGGCGCCTGATCCGGGCCGCCGGTCGCCGCGTTGGTGATCGCCGACAGGCCGAGCACCGACAGCCCGGCGTGAACCGCCGCGATCACCTCGATCACCGTCGACATCCCCACCGCGTCCGCCCCGCTCGCGCGCAGCCAGCGCCGCTCGGCCGAGGTCTCCAGCGACGGCCCGGCGATCCCTGCGTAGATGCCCCGCCGCTCGACAAGACCGGTCGCCCACGCCGCGGCGCGCAGGCGCGGATCATAGGCGCGGCTCATGTCGGGGAACCGCAAGCCCAGCGCCGCGTCGTTCGGTCCGGTCAGCGGATTGGCCCCGGTCAGGTTCAGATGGTCCTCGATCAGCATCACCTCGCCCGGCGCGAAATCGGCGTTGAGCGCCCCGGCGGCGTTGGTCACGATCAGCCGCGTCGCCCCGAGCGCGCGCAAGAGATAGACGGGCAGGGCGATCTCGCCGGCCGTCCAGCCCTCGTAGAGATGCAGCCTCCCTTGCGCCAGCGCGACCCGCCGCCCGTGGAGCCGCCCGACCACCAGCCGCCCGGCATGGCCCGGCGCCGTCGAGACCGGCAGGCCGGCGATCTCGCCGAACGGCACCGCGACCGCCTCCTCCACCGCGTCGGCCAGCCCGCCGAGGCCCGAGCCGAGGATGAGGCCGATCTCCACCGGCGGCCCAAGCCGCGCGGCGACCGACGCCCGCGCCGCCTCGACGCGCGCCGCGCTGGTCTCGCGCCGCTCGCCGCGACGCGCGGCGCGAGGGCCGCGACCTCGGCCAGCGTGTCGGCGAGGTCGAGCCGGGTCAGCGCCCCGTCGCGCACCACCTGCTCGCCGCCGACGAACACATGCCGCACGTCCGACTTCGCGGCCGAAAACACGATATGGGTCGCGGGATCGAACATCGGTACCGCGTGTGGCCGGTCGAGATCGAGCAGGATCATGTCCGCGAACTTGCCGACCTCCAGCGAGCCGATCCGGTCCGCCGCGCCCAGCGCCGCCGCGCCGTCGAGCGTGACCATGCCCAGCGCCCGGCCCGTCGAAACCGCGTCCGCCCGGAGCGTCGCGCCCCGGTGCAGCGTCGCCGCCAGCCGCAGCGCCATCCAGAGGTCGAGGTCGTTGCCCGAGATCGCCCCGTCGGTGCCGAGCGTCACCCGGACCCCGGCGGCCAGCAGGTCGGGAACCCGCGCGATGCCGCTGGCGAGTTTCAGGTTCGAGACCGGATTGTGCGACACCGTCGCCCCGGTCCGCGCCAGAATGTCGATCTCCGCGTCGTCGAGCCAGACGCAATGCGCGAGCACCGTCCGCGCGTCGAGCAGGCCGAGCGCGTCGAGATGGCGGATCACCGATCGGCCGTAACGTTTGGCGATATCCGCCTGTTCGGCTTGCGTCTCGGCCGCGTGCGTGCAGAAGAGCGCGCCGTATGCGTCGGCGAGACGCTTCGCCTCGGTCAGATGATCCGGCCCGACGGTGTAGGTTCCGTGCGGCAGGGTGGCCGGGAGCACATCCTCGGCGTCGGCGAATTCCTCGAAGAAGGCGCGCGCCTCGGCCATCCGTCCGGCGTGGTCCAGATGGTCGACTCCGGGGAAATCGAAGAAGATGCCGCCCGTCGAGACCCGAAGTCCGACCGCGCGCGCCGCCGCGACCGTCTGGCGCGGATGCCAGAACATGTCCATCACCGTGGTCACCCCGCCGAGCAACAGTTCGGCGAAACCGAGCTTGCCGCCGAGCAGCACGGTTTCCGGCGTCAGGATCGCCGCCTCCGCCTTCCAGACGGTGCGCAGCCAGGGCTCCAGCGGCAGATCCTCGACCAGCCCGCGAAACAGGCTGTCCGCCGCGTGGCAATGGGTATTGACGAGGCCCGGCATCAGCAGCGCGCCGCCCGCGTCGACGACCCGCGCCGCCGCGCCGCCGATCTCCGCGCTCGGCCCCAGCGCCGAGATCCGGCGGCCGGGCCGCAACCGCCGTCCGGATCGCCGTTCGGCGATCGCCGCGGTGGCGTGACGACAAGCGCGTTCCTGATGATAAGGTCGGCCGGCATGCCGCATCCCTGCACGCGGATCCGGGCCTGTCAACCGGAGGCTGACCGATGCCGAAAAAGCCCCCCGCCTGGCTGTTGCCCGGCCCGTTCCCGGCGGAATTTCCGACCGGAGAGCGCTGCTTCATCACCGAGGAGCTGAACGATCCCGCCTGTTCCGAGGTCTCGCTGGCGCGGGCGAGGGTGCCGCCCGGCGTGACCACCCGTTTGCACCGGCTCGTCGGCACCCTCGAATGCTACGTGATCCAGCAGGGCGTCGGGCTGGTCGAAGTCGCGGGTCTGTCCGCCTTCGTCGCCGCCGGCGACCGTGTGCTCATCCCCGCGGGCGTGGCCCAGCGGGTCACCAACACCGGCGAGGGCGATCTCGTCTTCCAATGCGTCTGCGCGCCTCGGTTTCGCCCGGAAAACTACGTCGATCTCGAAGACTGAGCCTCAGGCCGGGGTTCCGCCCACCGCGCGCGTCACCTCGTCCGCCGCCGCCCGCACCCGCGCGCCGAAGGCGGCGCCGCGCGCCGGCGTCACCCGCACCGTCGGCCCCGAGACCGACAGCCCCGCCACCGCCTCGCGGAACTCGTTGAAGATCGGCGCGGCGACGCACCGCATGCCGAGCGTGCGCTCTTCGTCGTCCATCGCCCAGCCGCGCGCCCGGATCGCCGCCAGTTCCCCGGCCAGCGCGGACGGGTCGGTGATGGTCCGGTCGGTGAAGCCCGCCAGCCCCTGTTCCCGCACGATCCGCTCCACCGCCGCTTCCGGCAGATAGGCGAGCAGCGCCTTGCCGATCCCGCTCGCATGGATCGGCCCCCGCGTGCCGGGGCGAAAGAACGCCCGGATCGGTTCGTGCGTCTCCACCTGGCTCAGGAACACCACTTGCCCGCCGTCGGCGATCGCGAGGTTCGCCGTCTCCCCCGTCTCCGCCATCAGCTCGCGCATCACCACCCGCGCCTGCTCGACGAGGCTCGTCCGCCCGAGGAACGCGCTCCCGATGCGGAACGCCGCCTGTCCGACGAACCACAGCTGCGTCCCCGCCTGTACCTCCACCATCCCGTGCGCCTGGAAGGTCGAGAGCACCCGGTAGACCGTCGCCGTCGCCTGCCCCGACGCCTCGGCGAGCTCCGTCAGGCTCATCCCCTCCCCCTCCGCCAGCACCGCGAGAATGCCGAGCGCCCGGTCCAGCGCCTGCACGGTGGTCTGTCCGGGATCGGGGTTGAAGGCCTTCGGCCGGCCGCGGCCGCGTTTCGGGACGGTATCCATGCCGCGACCCTACGCGAACGCCGGCATCGCCGCCACTGTCCGACCCGGATCCCGCGCCTTCGCCCCCGCTTCGCGACGCCCGGCGGGAAACGGGTCGGGCGCCCCGCCCCGTCGTCCACCTTCCGGCCGTCCCGACAATGGAAGCTCTCCATGGACCTCGACGGCGAGACCATCATTGTCACCGGCGCGAGCAGCGGCATCGGCGCTGCCCGCCTCTTCGCCGCGGATGGCGCCAACGTCATGCTCGGCGCCGGCGGTCGTCCCAAGACAATCCCGAGATCCTCGCCTTCATCGCCGGGCAGCGTCCGGTGAAGCGCCTGGCCAACCCGGGGGAGGCCGCCGAAGGACGTTCTTCCCCTGTTCGACCGCGCGGTCTTCCTGACCAGTAGCCCGATGACCGTCGACGATGGAATGTCGGCGCGGCTGCTTGAGAGATCGCGCGCGACGAAAAACAGTAACAATTTGAAATTATGCGATATTTACCACTTTTCCCAGAGTGTGAAAAATCATTTCAAAAAAATTGCCGATTCGCGGACCCGCTGCTACACCCCTCCCAACAAACGGAGGAAACGCCCATGTCCAGCCAGAACCCGGTCTTCATCCCCGGCCCGACCAACATCCCCGAGCGCCTGCGCGCCGCCTGCAACATGCCGACGATCGACCACCGCTCGGCGAGCTTCGCGGCGATCTTCGCGCCGCTCTTCCCCGGGGTGAAGAAGGTTCTCAAGACCGACAAAGGCGAGGTCATCCTGTTCCCCGCGACCGGCACCGCCGGCTGGGAAGCCGCGATCTCCAACACGCTCGCGCCCGGCGACAAGGTCCTCGCCTGCCGGCACGGCATGTTCTCCCACAAATGGATCGACATGTGCCAGCGCCACGGCCTCGACGTCCACCAGCTCACCGCCCCCTGGGGCGCCGGCGCCCCCGCCGCCGAGTTCCAGGCCGTCCTCGAGGCCGACAAATCCCACGCCATCAAGGCCGTCCTCGTCACCCACAACGAGACCGCGACCGGCGTCCGCTCCGACGTCGCCGCCGTCCGCCGGGCGATGGACGCGGCACAGCACCCGGCCCTCCTCCTCGTCCACGGCCTGAACGTCCACCAGCTCGACGCCCCCTGGGGCGCCGGCGCCCCGGCGGCCGAGTTCCAGGCCGCGCTCGAGGCCGACCGCAACCACGAGATCAAGGCCGTCCTCGTCACCCACAACGAGACCGCGACCGGCGTCCGCTCCGACGTCGCAGCGATCCGCCGGGCGATGGACGCGGCGAAGCATCCGGCGCTCCTGCTCGTCGACGGCGTCAGCTCGATCGCCTCGATGGACTTCC
Source organism: Amaricoccus sp. (assembly GCA_044225035.1). GTDB lineage: Bacteria > Pseudomonadota > Alphaproteobacteria > Rhodobacterales > Rhodobacteraceae > Amaricoccus. The sequence continues at coordinate 9,889 of JBGAJI010000106.1, forward strand.
GCATGGACGAATGGGGCGTCGACGTCGCCGTCACCGGCAGCCAGAAGGGCTTCATGCTGCCCGCGGGCCTCGCCATCGTCGGGATCAGCCCCAAGGCGCTGGCCGCCATGGAGACGGCCAGGCTGCCGCGCTGCTTCCTCGACTTCCGCGACATGCTGACGACCAACGCCAAGGGCGGCTATCCCTATACTCCGCCGGTGCAGCTGCTCTTCGGGCTCGGCGTCGCGCTCGACATGCTGCGCGAGGAGGGGCTGGAGAACGTCTTCGCCCGCCACCGCCGCATCGCCGAGGGCGTGCGCCGCGCCGTCTCCGCCTGGGGGCTGTCGCTCTGCGCCCAGTCGCCGGATCTCTATTCCGAGACGGTCAGCGCCATCCGCACCCCCGAGGGTTTCGACGCGACCAGGATCGTCACCCATTCGGCCGAGAAATACGGCGTCGCCTTCGGCGTCGGCCTCGGCGAGGTCGCGGGCAAGGTCTTCCGCATCGGCCATCTGGGCAGCCTGACCGACGTCATGGCGCTGTCGGGCCTGGCCACGGCGGAAATGGCCATGGCGGATCTGGGCCTGCCGGTCCGCCTGGGC
>JBGAJI010000107.1:0-10102 GCA_044225035.1 Amaricoccus sp.
GCTGCTGGCGGTCGCGTTCGAGCCGACCGGGGATGGCGCCGGCCTCGTGCGTCTGCATCTGGCCGGCGATGGCGAGATCGCGCTCGAGGTCGAATGCCTCGATGTCGCGCTGACCGACGTCACCCGCCCCTATGCCGCGCCCTCGGGCAAGGCGCCGCGGCATCCGGAATAGCCGCGGGCGGTCTTGAGGCGCGGCGCGCGGGCGGGTATGTGCCGGAGCGGAGGATCCCGCCCGTGCCCGTTTTCCTGAACACCCAAGACGCAGATTTCGAACAGGGGTTCGCCGCGCTGCTCGGCGCCAAGCGCGAGGCGGAGGCGGATGTCGACCAGGCGGTCGCCGCGATCCTCGCCGAGGTGGCGGCGCGGGGCGACGCGGCGGTGATCGAGATGACCGCGCGCTGGGACCGGCTGGACCTGACGCCCGGGACGCTGGCCTTTTCCGCCGCCGAGATCGACGCGGCCATCGCCGGCGTCGATCCCGAGGACCGCGCCGCGCTGGAATGCGCGGCGGAGCGGATCCGCGCCTATCACGAACGTCAGGCGCCGGCGGATGCCCGCTGGACCGACGCGAGCGGGGCGGACCTCGGCTGGCGCTGGACGCCGGTGTCGGCGGCCGGGCTTTACGTGCCCGGCGGGACCGCCTCCTATCCCTCCTCGGTGCTGATGAATGCCATTCCGGCGCGGGTCGCCGGGGTCGAGCGGCTGGTGATCTGCGCGCCCACCCCGGACGGCGCGGTCAATCCGCTGGTGCTGCTGGCCGCCCGCCTCGCCGGAGTCGAGACGGTCTACCGGATCGGCGGGGCGCAGGCGATCGGCGCGCTCGCCTATGGCACCGAGACGATCCCGGCGGTGGACAAGATCACCGGCCCGGGCAACGCCTTCGTCGCCGCGGCCAAGCGGCGGGTGTTCGGCCGGGTCGGCATCGACATGATCGCCGGGCCGTCGGAGGTGCTGGTGATCGCCGACGCGGGCAATGACCCCGACTGGATCGCGCTCGACCTCCTGGCGCAGGCCGAGCACGATGCCTCGGCGCAGTCGATCCTGATTACCGACGACGCCGCCTTTGGCCGCGCCGTGGCCGAGGCGGTGGCGGCGCGGCTGCGGACGCTCGCCCGGCGCGAGATCGCGGGGGCGAGCTGGGCGGCGCATGGCGCGGTGATCACAGTGCGCGACTGGGACGAGGCGCTGGCGCTGAGCGACCGGGTGGCGCCGGAGCATCTGGAGATCAGCACCGGCGAGGCCGAGGCGCTGGCGGCGCGGGTGCGTCACGCGGGCGCGATCTTCATCGGCGCTCTGACGCCGGAGGTGATCGGCGACTATGTCGGCGGGCCGAACCATGTCCTGCCCACCGCGCGGTCGGCGCGGTTTTCGAGCGGCCTTTCGGTGCTAGACTTCATGAAGCGGACCACGATCGCCCGGCTGACGCCCGGCGCGCTGGCGGCGCTCGGACCCGCCGCCGCGCGGCTCGCCCGGTCCGAGGGGCTGGAGGCGCATGGTCTTTCGGTGCTCGCGCGGCTCGAACGCCTCAACGAGCGGACAAACGAAAGGTAGGTCGATGACCGAGACCGAAGATCCCGCCCGCCTCATCGAAGTGACGCTCGACGACACGGGCATCGCCCCGCCGACGCCGGAGATCGAGCAGGAGCGGCGGGTGGCGATCTATGACCTCTTGCGGGAAAACCGCTTCGGCCTGCCGGCGCGCGACGGCCGGGCGGCGCCGGCCGGTCCCTATCGGCTGACCCTCGCGATCCGCGAGCGGCGCCTGGTGTTCGGCGTCGCGACCGAGGCGGGCGAGCGGGTGGGCGAGTTCCACATGTCGCTGACGCCGTTCCATCAGGTGGTGAAGGACTATTTCCAGATCTGCGAGAGCTATTTCGACGCGGTGAAGCGCCTGCCCGCCGCGCAGATCGAGGCGATCGACATGGGCCGGCGCGGCATCCACAACGAGGGGAGCCGCATCCTGCTCGAACGGCTGGAAGGCAAGGTCGAGACCGACATGGTCACGGCGCGGCGTCTCTTCACCCTGATCTGCGTGCTGCATTTCAAGGGCTGAGCTTGAATCCAAATCCGCAATCGGTGCTGTTCTGCTGCGACTATAACGCGGTGCGCTCGCCCATGGCGGAGGGCATCATGAAGAAATACTATGGCACGCGGATCTTCGTGCAGTCCGCCGGGGTGCGCAGCGAGCTCGATATCGACGGCTTCACGATCGCGGTCTGCGCCGAGATCGACGTCGCGCTGCAAAAGCACCGGACGCGCAGCTTTACCCAGCTCGAGGAATGGGGCGACCGGATCGAGGCCTATGACCTCGTCGTCGCCCTGTCGCCCGCGGCGCAGCGCAAGGCGCTGGAATATACCCGCTATCATGCGATCGACGTCGAATATTGGCCGATCTTCGACCCGAGCGGGCTCGGCGAGACGCGCGCCGCGAAGCTCGTCGCCTATCGGCAGGCCCGCGACCAGATCACCGCCCGGATTCTCGACCGGTTCGGGCCGCCCGACGCGGCGCCTGTGGAAATCGCGTCATAAAAGCTTCACTGTTGTCCCGCGCCCGCGCTGGTAACAGCGAGGCGCGGGACCCGCGAGGGCGGGCGTTGGACGATAGGGACCGATGATGGACGATACGAAGGAACAGGACGCGCGCGACTGGCTGGAGGCCGAACTCGCCGACACGCTGGACGAGGATTACGAGCTCGAGCTTTCGGAGCCGGCGCTGTCGATGGAGATCCGCAAGATCTACCGGCGCGCCCATCCGCCCTCGATCGACCGCGCGACCTATTTCCGGGCGCTGCTGACGATGCAGTCGGAGCTGATCAAGCTGCAGAGCTGGGCGGCCTACAACAAGGAAAAGATCGTCATCCTGTTCGAAGGCCGCGACAGCGCCGGCAAGGGCGGGGTCATCAAGCGGATCACCCAGCGGCTGAACCCGCGCATCGCGCGCGTCGTCGCGCTGCCCGCGCCGTCGGACCGCGAGAAGACGCAGTGGTATTTCCAGCGCTATGTGCCGCACCTGCCCGCCGGGGGCGAGATCGTGCTCTTCGACCGGTCCTGGTACAACCGGGCGGGCGTCGAGCGGGTGATGGGCTTCGCCTCCGAGGATCAGGTCGCGGAATTCTTTCATGACGTGCCGGAATTCGAGCGGATGCTGGTCCGGTCCGGCATCCGGCTGGTGAAATACTGGTTCTCGATCACCGACGAGGAGCAGCAGCTGCGGTTCATGATGCGGATCCACGACCCGATGAAGCAGTGGAAGCTGTCGCCGATGGACCTGCAGAGCCGGGTGCGCTGGGAACAATATACCAAGGCCAAGGAGGAGATGTTCGCCCGCACCAACATCGCCGAGGCGCCGTGGTACATCGTCGAGGGCAATGACAAGAAGCGCGCGCGGCTGAACTGCATCGACCATCTGCTGAGCCAGTTCCCGTATTCCGACGTGCCGCACGACGACATCACCCTACCCGACCGGGTGTTCAACCCGTCCTACGAGCGCAAGGTTCTGCCGCAGGAGCTGTACGTCCCGCAGAAATACTGAGGCGGATATCCTGAGGCGCGCCGCCGCGGGCACGCCCGGCGCGCATTCCCTGGCCTCGCGCCGTTTTCCCTTGAACCGGGCAGGGATTGGCGCCATGTAACGCGCGCGAACGCGCGCCCTTTCGGGCGGGCGTTCGTTTTGCTGCAACCGTATCGGAACCAACATGGCCAAGGAAGAGCTTCTCGAATTTCCCGGTGTCGTGACCGAGCTTCTGCCCAACGCGACCTTTCGGGTGGAACTCGAGAACGGCCATGTCATCATCGCCCACACCGCCGGCAAGATGCGCAAGAACCGCATCCGCGTGCTGGCCGGCGACAAGGTCCAGGTGGAGATGACGCCCTACGACCTGACCAAGGGTCGCATCAACTATCGCTTCAAGTAAGGCCGCCGCCGGCCCTGTCCGGCGACGCGCGAAAGCCGCCATATGCGCCTGATCCTCGGCTCCGCCAGCCCGCGCCGGCTGGATTTGCTCGCGCAGGTGGGCATCGTCCCCGACGCCGTGATAAGCCCCGACATCGACGAGACGCCCGCCCGCGATGAATCGCCGCGGGACTGCGCCCTGCGGCTGGCGCGCGCCAAGGCCGCCGCGATCCCGGGCGAGGAAGCGGCGCTGATCCTGACCGCCGACACGGTCGTCGCCCTCGGCCGGCGCCAGCTCGGCAAGCCGGCCGACGAAGGCGAGGCGGCGCGTTTCCTCTCGCTTCTCTCCGGGCGCCGGCACCGGGTCATCACCGCCATCGCGCTGCGCGCCGGTTCGCGGGTGCGCGAGCGGGTGGTCGAGACCGCCGTGCGGATGAAACCGCTGTCCGAGGCGGAGATCGCCGCCTATCTCGCGCTCGGCGAATGGCGCGGCAAGGCCGGGGGCTATGCCATTCAGGGCGCGGCCGCCGCCTTCATTCCCTGGATCGGCGGCTCGCACAGCAACGTGGTCGGATTGCCGCTGGTCGAGACGGTCAATCTGTTGCGTGGCGCGGGCTACCGATGAAGGGGCGGCAAATCCTGATCGAGCCCTTGCCGGGGGGCGGCGACGCGGCGGCGCTGCTGGTCGACGGGCGGCTGCGCGATCTCTTGATCGACCCGGCCCCGGACGACCCGACCCCGCGGCCGGAGGCGATCCACCGCGCCACCGCCGGGCGGCCGATGAAGGGCATGGGCGGGGTGATGGTCGATCTCGGCGGCGGGGCGAGCGGCTATCTGCGCACGCCGAAGCCGCCGGCGCCGGGATCGCGGTTGTTCGTGCAGATCAGCGGCTGGGCCGAGGCGGGCAAGGCGCCGCCGGTGACCGACCGGCCGCTGCTGAAGGGCCGGCTCGCGATCCTGACCCCGGGCGCGCCGGGGATCAACGTCGCCCGCGGGCTGCGCGAGGCGGAGCGCCGCGCGGCGCTGATCGCGATCGCGCGCGCCGCGATGACCGCTGCCCCGGCGGGCGACGGCCTGATCCTGCGCACCGCCGCCGAGGCGGCGCCGGAGTCGGAGATCGCGGCCGAGATCACCGCCCTGCTCGCCGACTGGCTGGCCATCGCGGCGGAGGGTCCGCCCGCCCTGGCGCGGCCCGCGCCCGGCGCGGCGGCCGAGGCCCTGCGCGACTGGGTCGGGCCGGGCGACCCGACGCGGCGCGGGAAGGACGCGATGGCCGATGTCTGGGACGAGATCCGGTCGCTGATCCGGCCCCTCGTCCCGCTCGGCGCGGGGTCGATGGCCGTGGAGGCGACGCGGGCGCTGGTCGCGGTCGATGTGAATACCGGCGGCGACACCTCCCCCGCCGCCGCGCTCAAGGCCAATCTCGCCGCGGCGCGCGAATTGCCCCGGCAGTTGCGGCTGCGCGGCCTCGGCGGCCAGATCAGCGTCGATTTCGCCCCCCTGGCCAAGGCCGACCGGCCGAAGATCGAATCCGCCCTGACCGCGGCCCTGCGCGAGGACGGGATCGATACGACCCTCGCCGGATGGACGCCGCTCGGCCATCTCGAGCTCTTGCGCAAGCGCGCGCGGCGGCCGATCGCGCTCGGTCTCGCCCGGGCTCCGATCGAGGCGCATCTTGATCCGAGGCGGGGCGAAGCGTAAGTATTTCTATGGGGACAAACACGAGGCGGTCTGAACGTGGCGGATGGGGTACATTTTCCGACGTTGAGAACCTCCTGTACTCATTGCTCGATTCGGGATCGGGCGATCTGCGCCGCCTGTGAGCCGGCGGAACTGGACGAACTCAATCGTATCAAGAGCTATCGCAGCTACGGATCCGGCGAGACCATCGCCTGGGCGGGCGAGGCGATGCCGATGATCGGATCGGTGGTCGAGGGAGTCGCCACCCTGTCGATCACGCTGGCCGACGGACGCCGGCAGATGGTCGGCCTGCTGCTGCCCTCGGACTTCCTCGGGCGGCCGGGACGCACGAAATCGGCCTATGACATCGTCGCCGCGACCGAGATCACGCTCTGCATGTTCCGACGCGCGGAGTTCGAGCGGTTGCTGCGCACCAGCCCGCGCCTCGGCCGGCGCTTGCTCGAAATGACGCTCGACGAGCTCGACGCCGCGCGCGAATGGATGCTGCTCCTTGGCCGCAAGAGCGCGCGCGAGCGGATCGCGAGCCTGCTCGTCATCATGGCGCGCCGAAACGCCGGCGGCGCGGAGGATCCCACGGGACGCGGCCTCGCCTTCCCGCTGCATATCACGCGCGAGGCGATGGCCGACTATCTCGGCCTGACGATCGAGACGGTCAGCCGCCAGATCTCGGCGCTGCGCCGCGAGGGCCTGATCCGGCTGCGGGAGAATCGCATGGTCGAGATCCACGACCTCGGCTCGCTGGTCGCCGAGTCGGGCGGTGGAGCGGAAACGGCGGCCCAATAGAGAGCACGGCTAGCGGGTTTTTGTGGCGGCTTCGCTCGCCTCCTCCAGCATCTCGATCTGGATGCGCTGGATCTCCAGCAGGCGCTCCCACTGGCGGGCGATCTGGTGGTCGATCTTGTCATGCAGGTGGCGGATTTCCAGCTCGGCCTGCAGGTTCACCTTATAGTCGTTCTCGGCGCGCATCCGGTCCTTCGCCTCGGCGCGGCGCTGGCTCATCATGATGATCGGCGCCTGCACCGCCGCGAGGCAGGACAGCACCAGATTGAGCAGGATGAAGGGATAGGGATCGAACGGCCCGAAGAGGCCGCGGACATTCACGGCCATCCAGAGCACCAGAACGGCGGTGAACAGCCCGATGAACCCCCAGGAGCCGCCGAAATTGGCGACCGCGTCGGCCGCGCGTTCGCCGAGGGTGCGGCGGCCGACGAAGGACTCCTCGAGATTGGTCGCGACCGGCGTGCCGGTCTTGAGGCTGTCGATCACCTCGCGCTCGAGGTCGGACAATTCGTCGCGGTCGCCGCGCAGCAGGCGTTCGAGAAAGCGTCCGCGCAGCCGCGTCAGATCGTCGCGGCAGATGAGCCCGTCCTCGGGCCAGTCGGGCCGTTCGGCGCGGATTTCGGCGAGAACGCCGGGATTGAGCGCCCCGCCCTCGCGCAGGGCGGCCCGCGGAAACCGCCGGTGACAGATCGCGCATTCCGCCTCCGATCCTTCACCAACTGTCATTTCGCCCGCTCGCGTCCACGTGATGAGTGTTGATCTGAATCAATGAGCGTGACCCTATGTCCGTGCGAAGCCATGGGCCATTGAAAACGCGGCGTCCGGATTCCCGTCCGGCGGTTGTGAAGCCTTAGCGGGGGAAACATGCTGGATGGTGTGAAGATCACGGCGTTGGGATTGCTGACGCTCCTGTTCGCCATGGCGGCCAACTACGGGACCGATCCAGCCTACCAGCTGCACGCCTTCCTCCTGATGGCGTTGTGCGGCGCGGGCACGGTCTGGAGCGTCCGCAACGTCGGCGCGCGGCGGCCCGCCGCCGAGACCGGCTATATGGACGAGGTGGTGCGCTACGGCGTCGTCGCCACCGCGCTCTGGGGCGTGGTCGGCTTTCTGGTCGGCGTCGTGGTCGCCTTTCAGCTTGCCTATCCCGAGCTGAACCTCGGCCTGCCCTGGACCTCGTTCGGGCGGTTGCGTCCGCTGCATACCAGCGCGGTGATCTTCGCCTTCGGCGGCAACGCCCTGATCGCGACCAGCTTCTATATCGTGCAGCGCACCTGCGCGACGCGGCTCTGGGGCGGCAACGCCGCCTGGTTCGTGTTCTGGGGCTATAACCTCTTCATCGTGCTCGCGGCGACCGGCTACCTGCTCGGCTCGACGCAGTCGAAGGAATATGCCGAGCCCGAATGGTACGTCGACCTCTGGCTGACCATCGTCTGGGTGGTCTATCTCGCGGTGTATCTCGGCACGCTGGTGAAGCGAAAGGAGCCGCATATCTATGTGGCGAACTGGTTCTTCCTCGCCTTCATCGTCACCGTGGCGATGCTGCATGTCATCAACAACCTCGCCATTCCGACCTCGCTCTGGTCCTCGCAGTCGGTGATCCTGTTCCCGGGCGTGCAGGGCGCGATGGTGCAGTGGTGGTACGGCCATAACGCCGTCGGCTTCTTCCTGACCGCCGGTTTCCTCGGGATGATGTACTATTTCGTCCCGAAACAGGCCGAGCGCCCGATCTACAGCTACAAGCTCTCGATCATCCACTTCTGGGCGCTGATCTTCCTCTATATCTGGGCGGGTCCGCATCACCTGCACTATACCGCCCTGCCCGACTGGGCGCAGATCCTCGGCATGGTCTTCTCGATCATCCTCTGGATGCCGTCCTGGGGCGGCATGATCAACGGCCTGATGACCCTTCAGGGGGCGTGGGACAAGCTGCGGACCGACCCGATCCTGCGCATGCTCGTCGTCTCGGTCGGCTTCTACGGCATGGCGACCTTCGAGGGGCCGATGATGTCGATCCGCGCGGTCAACAGCCTCAGCCACTATACCGACTGGACGATCGGCCATGTGCATTCCGGCGCGCTCGGCTGGAACGGCATGATCACCTTCGGCGCGCTCTACTATCTCGTGCCGCGGCTCTGGCATCGCGAGCGGCTCTATTCGCTCAGCCTCGTCAGCTGGCATTTCTGGCTCGCGACGATCGGCATCGTGCTCTACGCCTCCTCGATGTGGGTGGCGGGCATCATGCAGGGCCTGATGTGGCGCGAGGTCGATGCCCAGGGCTTCCTCGTCAATTCCTTCGCCGACACCGTGGCCGCGACGCATCCGATGTATGTCGTGCGCGCCCTTGGCGGGGTGCTCTACCTCACGGGCGGGGTGATCATGCTCGTCAATCTGTGGAAGACCGCCGTCGGGTCCGGTCAGACGACCGGCGCGACCGCCGTCGCCGCCGAGTAAGGAAGCGCCGACATGAGCATTCTCACCAAACACGCGCTGATCGAGCGGAACGCCTTCCTCCTGCTGGTGCTCAGCTTTCTCGTCGTCGCCGTCGGTGGCCTCGTGCAGATCGTGCCGCTGTTCTATCTCGACAACACCATCGAGAAGGTCGAGGGCATGCGGCCCTACAGCCCGCTGGAGCTCGAGGGGCGCGACATCTATGTCCGCGAGGGCTGCTACGTCTGCCACAGCCAGATGATCCGCGCGCTGCGCGACGAGGTCGATCGCTACGGCCATTACAGCCTCGCGGCGGAATCGATGTACGACCATCCGTTCCAGTGGGGGTCCAAGCGCACCGGGCCGGACCTCGCCCGGGTCGGCGGCCGCTACAGCGACGACTGGCACGTCGCCCATATGCACAATCCGCGCGATCTGGTGCCGGAGTCGGTGATGCCCGCCTATCCGTGGCTCGCCGAGACGCCGATCAGCCCGGACCGGATCACCCAGATCATGATCACCAATCGCGAGACCGGCGTGCCCTATACCGACGAGATGATCGCGCAGGCGAAGGCCGATTTCCGCGCCCAGGCCGATCCCGACAATGGCGACGTCGACGCGCTGCTCGCCCGCTATCCCAAGGCGGTGGTCCGCAATTTCGACGGTCAGCCGCGGCTGACCGAACTCGACGCGCTGATCGCCTATCTGCAGATGCTCGGGACGCTGGTCGATTTCTCCACCTTCGAACCCGACGCGAGCCGGTGAGGCCGCGATGGAACATTACTCCTTCCTTCGCCACCTAGCCGACAGCTGGGCCCTGCTCGCCCTCGTCGTCTTCTTCCTGGGCGTGGTCGCCTGGGTCTGGCGGCCCGGTTCGAAGCAGGTTCACGACGAGATCGCCAACTCGATCTTCCGCAACGAAGACAAGCCCAAGGAAGACGCCAATGGCCAGTGAGCGCGAAATCGACGCCGCCACCCAGACCTCGACCACCGGCCATGAATGGGACGGCATCAAGGAACTCGACACGCCGATGCCGCGGTGGTGGCTGTTGACCTTCTATGCCACGATCGTCTGGGGCGTGGCCTATGTGATCCTGTTCCCGGCCTGGCCGCTGGTGCATGGCGCGACGGCCGGTGTGCTCGGCTATTCCAGCCGCGCCAATGTCGCGAGCGAGCTGGCCGCCGCCGCCGAGGCCAACGCGCCGAGGGACGCCGCCCTGATGAGCGCGGATTTCGACCAGATCAAGGCCGACCCCGACCTGCTCGCCTATGCGACGGCCGGCGGCGCCGCGGTGTTCC
>JBGAJI010000108.1:0-10686 GCA_044225035.1 Amaricoccus sp.
GTCGCCAGCAACGAGACGCCGGAGGGCCGCGCGCTGAACCGCCGCGTCGAGATCATCATCACGCCGACGAACTGAGCATCGACCCGCGCCCCGGTCTCGACCCGGGGCGCGCGCGCCCTACCCTCCCGCGCGCATGCTCAATGGGTCTTCAGACCGCGCAATCCCGGCAGGTCGGCGTCTGCGGCAGCGCGTCGAGCCGCGCTTCGCCGATCGGCTCGCCGCACACGACGCAGGCGCCATAGGTGCCCTGATCGATCCGGTCGAGCGCCGCCTCGATCATGCGGATCTCCTGCAGGCCGGAGGCGCCGAGGTCTTCCAGCACCTCGTCATCCTCGCGTTCGATCGATTCCTCGCCGCGATCGGCCGGCTCGTCCAGTTCCTCGTCGATGCGGCGCAGGCGGGCGTTCAGATAGTCCAGCCGCGCCGCCAGCCGCTTCCTGCGTTCCTCGATCGGTGTCATCCGCCCGCGCCTCCCATCGTCGCCCCTTGGCTAGCCGGTTCCGGGGCCTCGATCAAGCGACGCCCCTTCCGCCTGCATAACGGCGAACCGGCCTTTCCGATCCCGGCGCCCGCCCCGCCTCCAAACAGAAGCGCGACGACGAGGGCCTCGCCGCCGCGCCTGAACGGGTGAAATCGGGACGTCAGTGCAGTTTCGCGCCAACCTCGGCGATCGAGGCGTCGATCAGCGCGTTCGCGTCCGCCGCCTTGACCCGGCCGCGGATCACATCGCCGGCGGCGGCCACCGCGACGGTGACCGCGCGATCCTTGATCTGCCGGATCGCCGCCGCCTCGGCCGCGTCGATCTGCTCGGTCGCGGTCCGCAGCCGGCGGGCAACGGAGCGGCGAATGTCCTCCTTCGCCGCCTCGGCCGCGCTCTCGGCGTCGGTCTTGGCGGCGGCGACGATCGCCTCGGCCTGCGCCTTGACTTCCTTCTGCCGCCGCTCGTAGCTCGCGAGCAAGGTCTGGGCCTCGTCGCGCAGCGCCCGTGCCTCGGCCAGGTCGGCCTTGATCTTCGCCGCCCGCTCGTCGAGCTTGCCGAAGATCATCGTCGGAACCTTGTAGTAGCCGAGGATGGCGAGGAAGATCAGAAAGCCGATCGCGACGACGATTTCGGTATTGTTCAGGAAATCCATCGGCTCAGCCCTTCATCCGGTTCACGACGGCGGTCGAGACCGCCTCCTCGTCATAGACCTGGGGCAGGAAGCTCTCGACGATCGCGGCGGCGGTGGACCGCGCCACGTCCTCCACGCTCTTGGTCGCGCTGTCCTGGATCTCGCGGATGCGTTTCTCGGACTCCGCCGATTTCGCGGCGATCTCGGCGTCGGCCTTCGCCATCAGCGTGGCCAGTTCCTTGCCGATCTGCGCCTTGGTGTCCGCCGCGATCCGCTGCGACTCGTCCCGCGCCTGGGCGAGCGCGGCGTTGTAGGCCGCCTCCGCTTCGTCCGCGCGGCGCTTGAGCAGCGCCGCCTCCTCGATGTCATTGGCGATGGCATCGTTACGCTCGGCCAGCACCGCGCCGATCCGCGGCACAGCCACCTTGGCGAGGATGTAATAGATGGCGACCAGCGCGACCACCAACCAGAAGATCATGTTGGGGTAATGCGCGAAGTCGAGCTGCGGCATGCCGGATTCGGCATGTACCAGGGCTTCTTCGCCGAGCGTTTCGCCAGCCATCTCTCACTCCGTCCAATAAGCCCCCCGCGCGGTGTCCGCGCGGCGTTCCCGTGGTTCCGCCTGGATCAGACGGCGAACATCAGGAGCAGGGCGACGAGGAACGAGAAGATGCCGAGCGCTTCGGCGAAGGCGATGCCGATGAACAGCGTCGCGGTCTGCTCGCCCGCCGCCGCCGGGTTGCGCAGCGCGCCGGCGAGGAAGTTGCCCGCCACATGGCCCACGCCGATGCCCGCGCCGCCGCAACCGATGCAGGCGATGCCGGCGCCGATGAACTGGCCCATTTCAGCGATATTGCCTTCCATGATGGTGCTCCCTCTGGATTGGAATGGCGTTGGTTTCAGACCCGACCGTCAGTGTCCCGGATGCAGCGCATCGTTGAGATAGACACAGGTCAGGATGGCGAAGACGTAGGCCTGGATGACCGCGACCAGCAGTTCCAGCCCGTACATGGCGGTGATGGCGAAGATCGGCACGATCGCCCCGATGCCGAGCGCGCCGGCGAAGCCCGCGAACACCTTCAGCACGGCGTGGCCGGCGATCAGGTTGCCGCCAAGCCGGATCGAATGGCTGACCGGCCGCACGAAATAGGAGATGACCTCGATCACCGCGAGAATGATCCGCAGGGCCAGGGTCGGCGCGCTCGACACCCAGAAGAGATTGAGGAAATGCGAGCCGTGCTTGACGAAGCCGATCACCGTCACCGAGACGAAGACCGCGATGGCGAGCAGGCCCGTCACCGCGAACTGCGCCGTCGAGGCGAAGGAGCCGGGAATGAGGCCGAGCAGGTTGGCAAAGAGGATGAAGAGGAAGATCGTCAGCACATAGGGAAAATAGGCGGCGCCCTGCTTGCCCGCGACATCCTCGACCATCTTGCGCACGAAGCCGTGGGTGACCTCGGCCGCCGACTGCGCCCGCGACGGCACCAGCGCCCGGCCCCGGGCGCCCAGCACCATCAGGAGGCCGATCGCGACCACGGTCAGCGCCATCCACAGCGTCGCGTTGGTGATCGTGTACCAGTGAATCTCATGCCCGCCGAACAGCGGCCGGAGCTCGAACTGCTCCATCGGATGGATGTTGAAACCGCTGCCGCCTTCTTGCGCTTCGCCGGCCATCCTGTCCCCTCACTCCTCGTCGCGACCCGCCGGGTCCGATGCATCCCGTCCGGCGCCGGTCCGGGCACGCGCGCCCTCGCCCTTGCCTTTTCTCACCTCTTCCGCCGTGCGCAGCATGGTGCGCACACCGGCGGCGAAGCCCAGCAGGGCGAACAGCACCAGAAACACGGGCCGGACCCCGAACAGCCAGTCGAGCCCGAAGCCGACCGCCACCCCCAGTCCCATTCCGGCCACGAGTTCCGTGACCATGCGCCAGGCGAGCGACCCTTGGGTGAACTCGCTTTGCCCCCGTGCCGGCTCCTCCCGGGCGACCTTCGCGGCCGCGATCCGTTCCTCGAGCCGTTTCAGCCGTTCGGGAAAAGGGTCCCTGTCCATGGCCCTCGTCCGCTTTGCCTTCGGCATCGGTCCTACTGGAAGCCCGCGGCCGCTGTCAAGGGAACGTGATCCAGATCCAATCGGTTTAAACATCTGATTTCGTTACGTTTCAAAAATGGACGCCGAAAATTTCCCTATCCCTCGGTTGCTGAAATCCCCGCCTCCAAGCGCTTCTCTTCATCAACCAAACGGTTGACTTTCGCCGCGCGCGCCGCGCAAGTCAGGCGCCATGAAACCGCCACGGCCGCCGGATCTCGATCTGATCTTCGCAGCGCTCGGCGATCCGACGCGCCGCGCCCTGCTGACCGCGCTGCTCGACGGCGAGCATAATGTCAGCGACCTCGCGCGGCCCTTCGACATCTCGCTCGCCGGTATCTCGAAGCATCTCCGCGTCCTGACCGAGGCCGGCCTTGTCGAACAGCGCCGGGCGGGACGCGAAAAGACCTGCCGCCTCGATCCCGACGGGCTCAACGCCGCCTTCATCTGGATGCAGGGTTTCGGCGCCTTCGCCGGAGTCGATCTCGACGCGGTCGACCGCTATCTCGAAACGCTCCTCGGCGAAGAGGAGGACGACGCGGACAACGCGACCGGTGACTGACCCTCAGCCGATCGGCTCGACCATCCGCTCCGCCGCCGCGAGATCGACCGAGACCAGTTGGCTGACGCCCGGTTCCTGCATCGTGACACCATAGAGCCGGTCCATCCGGCCCATGGTGACCGCGTGATGGGTGATGACGAGGAACCGGGTCTCGGTGCGCTCGATCATCTCGTCCAGCAGGTCGCAGAAGCGGACCACGTTCGCATCGTCGAGCGGCGCGTCCACTTCGTCGAGCACGCAGATCGGCGAGGGATTGGCGAGGAACACCGCGAAGATCAGGCTGAGCGCCGTCAGCGTCTGCTCGCCGCCCGACAGAAGCGACAGGGTGGACAGCTTCTTGCCCGGCGGCTGGCACATGATCTCGAGCCCCGCCTCCAGCGGATCTTCGCTCTCGACCAGAACGAGGCTCGCCTCGCCGCCGCCGAAGAGGTGCTTGAAAAGCGTGGTGAAATTCCGGTTCACCGTGTCGAAGGCGGCGAGCAGCCGGCCGCGTCCCTCGCGGTTCAGGCCGGCGATGCCGACGCGCAGCTTCTTGATCGCCTCCTCGAGGTCGGCGCGCTCGGCGGTTAGCTGGTCGAACTCCGCCTGGATCTCCTTGGCATCCTCCTCGGCGCGCAGATTGACCGCGCCGAGCCCGTCGCGCGCGCGCCGAAGCCGGGCGACCTCCGACTCGAGCTCGGCCGCCGGGGCGATCGTCGCCGCGTCGACGCCGAGCCCGGCCAGCAGGTCGGCCGGCGCCTGGCCGGTCTCGGCCTCCAGCCGCTCGGCCTCGACCCCGACCCGCGCCGCCGCGCTCTCGGCCATCGCATCGGCCCGCGCCAGCGCCTCGCGCGCCTCGCCCGCCCGCCGCTCGGTCGACCGCGCCGCCGCGTCGCGGTCGCGCAAGGTCGCCTCGGCGAGGGCCAGCGCCCCGGCGGCCGCGCGGCGCCGCGCCTCGGCCTCGTCCGCCGCGCCTTCCAGATCCTCGCCGCGCGCCGCCAGCGCCTCGGGCAGATCCCGCGCCGCGGCCAGTTCCTCGTCCACGCCCGCCGCGAGCCGGTCGAGCCCCGCCAGCCGCGCCGTGGCCGAAGCCCGCCGGTTGCGCCAATCCTCCGCGTCGCGGCTGATCTCGGCCAGGCGCCGCGCCCGCGCGGCGCCGGCGCGTTCGATCTCGTCGGCCTGCGCGCGTCGGGTCAGCATCGCCAGCCGCGCCGCCTCGACCTTCATCCGCTCCGCCTCGACCGCCGCCTTGGCCACCGCGGGATCGCCGACACCGGCCGCCGCCGCCTCCGCCCCCACCAGCGCCGCCCGCGCCTCGGAGAGCTCGCGCGCCCGCCGCTCGACCCCGGCGCCAAGGCCCGCGACCCGCCCGTCCAGCGCCTCGGCCGCCGTCTCCGCCCGCCCGAGCGCGCGGGCGGTCTCGGACGCCGCCTGCTCCGCCGCCTTGCGCGCGGCCCGCGCCGTCGCCTCGGCCCCCGTGGCCGCGACCAGGGCGGCGGCGCTGCGTGCCTGAGCGGCGCGCGCCGCGACCAGCGCCGCCTCCGCCTCGGCCCGGGCCGCCTCGACCTCGCTCAGCCGGTTCCGCTGCCGCAGCCGTTCCGCCGCCGCCGAGGGCGCCGCGCCGGCCGCGACGACCAGCCCGTCCCAGCGCCAGAGATCGCCCTCACGGCTGACCAGCCGCTGCCCCTGCGCCAGCGAGCGCCAGCCCCGTTCCCCGTCCGCGCGCGAAACCACGCCGACCGCCGCCAGCCGCCGCGCCAGCGCCGCCGGCCCGGCGACATACGCGGACAGCGGCTCCGCCCCGTCCGGCAAGGGCGCCGCCGCGTCATAAGGCGGCAGCGCCCGCCAGCCCGTCCCTTCCTCGCCCTCGGGCAGGGTCAAATCTTTCGCCAGCGCCGCGCCAAACGCCGCCTCGTAGCCCGGCGCCGCGCGGACCGAATCGACGATCTCGGCCTTGGCATCCCGGGGCCGCGCCAGCAGCCGTTCCAGCCCCGCCGCCTCGCCGGCCAGCGCCTTGGCCGTGCCCTCGGCCTCGGCCAGCGCCGCCCGCGCCGCGCCGTCCGCCTCGCGCGCCTCGGCCGCCGTCTCCTCGGCGAAGGCCAGCGCCTCCTCCGCCTCCTCCGCCCGGACCCGCGCATCCTCGGCGTCCGCCGACAGATCCGCCCGCGCGGCGTTTCCCTTCGCCTGCTCGTCCCGCGCCACCGCCAGCGCGCCCTCGCTCCGCGCCGCCCGCGAGCCAGTTCCCCGGCCCGCCGCCGCGCCTCGCCGACCGCGCGCTCCGCCGCCTGATGCTCGGCCAGCAGACGCGCCGCCGCCCGCCCCGCGCGTCGAACTCCGCCTCCGCCACGCCGAGCGCGCCGCCGGCCTGCGCCGCGCGGCGTCCCGCGCGGCGGCCAGCGCCTCGGCATGTCCCGCGCTCTCGGCCTCCAGCCCGCGCCTCGTCGGCGAGCCGCGCCGCCATCGCCTCGGCGTCGCCGTCGAGCGCCGCCTCCCGCTCGCGGTCCGCGCCGAGCTGGCGCAGGCTCGTCTCCAGCGCGCGGATACGCTCGTCCACCGCGCGCACCTCGGCGGCGTGCCGGTCGCGCTCGAGCGTCAGGCCAAGCAGGATCGCCGCGGCGATCGCGTCCTCCTCGCGCACCGCCGGCATCGCCTCGTCGGCGTCGAGCCGCAGGCGCGCCGCCCCGGAGGCCTCGTACTGCGCCGCGCCGGCCAGCCGGCCGCCCGGCTGCCGCTGCCGCCGTCGCCGCCCGCTCCGCCGCGGCGTCGCGCCAGAGGCGGCAGAGCAGCGTCGCCTCGGCCCGGCGCAGCCTCGGCGATCTCGCGATACCGCTGGGCCGCCCGCGCCTGCCGGCCGAGGCTCTCCAGCTGCGCCGCCAGCGCCTCCAGCACGTCGCCCACCCGGCCGAGGTTCGCCTCGGTCGCCCGCAGCTTCAGCTCCGCCTCGTGGCGCCGCTGGTAGAGGCCGGAAATGCCCGCCGCCTCCTCCAGCACCCGCCGGCGCGCCTTGGGCTTGGCGTTGATCAGCTCGCTGATCTGGCCCTGACGCACCAGCGCGGGGGACTGGGCCCCGGTCGAGGCGTCGGCGAAGAGCATGGCGATGTCGCGCGCCCGCGCCTCCTTGCCGTTGGCGCGATAGGCCGACCCCGCCTCGCGCGTGATCCGGCGCACAACCTCCAGCGTATCCTCGTCGTTGAAGCCGGCCGGCGCCCGCCGGTCGCGGTTGTCGAGCGTCAGCGTCACCTCGGCATGGTTGCGCGCCGGCCGCCGGCCCGAACCGGCGAAAATCACGTCCTCCATCCCGTCGCCGCGCATCACGCTGGCCCGCGTCTCGCCCATCACCCAGCGCAGCGCTTCGAGCAGGTTCGACTTGCCGCAGCCGTTCGGCCCGACGACGCCGGTCAGGCCGGGCGCGATGCCGAGCTCGGTCGGATCGACGAAGCTCTTGAAGCCGAGAAGGCGCAGCTTGGTGAAATGCACGGCGCGGCGACTCCGGGATTGTTGCCCGCCCACTGTCCGGTCCCGCGCCGATCCTGTCAAGCCGTTCACAGCATATGGATGAGATCCGCGACTGACGCGCTAGATGCCGCGGCGCGCCGCCAGATGATCGCCGAGCAGGAACCCCGGCGGCAGGTCGGGCGTCTCGCCCGCGATCATCGCCGCCACCGCCGGGCCGACGGCGGGGGCGAGGCCGAGGCCGGTGCGAAAGCCGCCGTTGGCGACGAAGACCCCCTCCCACCCCGGCACGGGCCCGAGCATTGGGTCAGGCCGCGGCCCGCGCGGACGTACCCCCGCCCAGCGCGCCAGCACCGGCGCGAGATCGGGGCAGAGCGCCCGCGCCCGGCGGACCAGCGCGTCCAGCGCCGCGTCGGTTCCGGTCGCGTCGGTCCAATCCGCCTCGCTCGTCGCGCCGACGGCGACGGTCCCGTCGGCATGCGGCACGATATAGAGCCCGTCCGCGTAGAGCATCGGCCGCCCGGCGACGCCACCGCCGAGCAGCGCGGCCTGCCCCTTCACGCCGGTCCCGAGCCGTCCGAGCACCGGCGCCGCCAGATCGAACCCGCCCATCCCGGCGGCGAGCACGACGGCGCCCGCCGAGATCGCCCCGCGATCGAACCGGACCCCGCCGGCCTCGACGGCCAGCGCCCGCCAGCCGGCGCGGATCTCGCCGCCCCGCGCGGACAAGGCGGCGGCCAGCGCGGCGATGGCGCGGCGGGGATCGATCCGCGCCGACAGCGTCTCCCAGACCACGCCCTCCGGCGCCGCGTCCCCCGCGAGCCAGCCCGGCGCCGCGTCGCGCACCTGCCAGAGCGCGCCGGGCCACAGCCGCGCCGCCTCCACCGCGCGCGCCTCGGCCAAGCCGCGCGCGGCGGGCGTGGTCAGCGGGATGATCCGTCCCACGCGCCCGAAGCCGGGATCGACACCGCCGCGCGCGGCGACCGTGGTCCAATAGTCCTCCGCCGCCAGCAGCGTCCGGAGCTGGAACGCCCGCTTCGCGCTCCACCGCTCCGGCGGGTGCGGCGACAGCGCGCCGACCGGGCCGCCGCTCGCCCCCGCGCCCGGCCCCTCCTGATCGGCGACGATGACCGACAGGCCACGATCGGCGCAGGCGAGCGCGGTGGCGAGGCCGAAGATTCCCGCGCCGACCACCAGGATATCCGCCGTCCCGCCCTTTCCCATTCCGCCGCGCCACCCTAAGAATGCCCGAAATTTCACCGCTACTCAGCGCGAGGGTTAGACCATGGAACGCCCGCCGCCGCGAGAGGCCGAGGTGACCTGGGGGGACGGTGGCATCCCCGTCTCGACGCGCTATGGCGAAGCCTTCTGGGGCTCCGCCGACGCGCTCGGCGAGGCACGGCATGTGTTTCTCGGCGGCAATCGCCTGCCGGGGGCGTTCCGCGCCGGCTTTCACATCGCCGAGCTCGGCTTCGGCACCGGGCTCAACGCCCTCGCCGCCGCGCTCGCCTGGCGCGCGGCGGGCCGGACCGATGCCTTGCGCTACACCGCCTTCGAGGCGCATCCGATGCCGGCCACGGAAATGGCGCGTGCCCTCGGCCCCTGGCCGGAGCTGTCGCTTGCCACGCCGCTTGTCGAGGCTTGGGCGACGGGCGCCCGCGCCCTGATCCTTCGGGACGAGGTCGGCCCTGTCCTGGAGCTGGACGTGGTGACCGGCGACGCGCGGGAAACGCTTCCGCCCTGGACGGGCCGCGCCGATGCCTGGTTCCTCGACGGCTTCAGCCCGGCGCGAAATCCCGAGCTCTGGGAACCCGCGCTGATCGCCGCCATCGCGGCGAAGAGCCGCCCCGGGACCAGCCTCGCGACCTACAGCGCCGCCGGCGCGGTCCGCGCCGCGCTCGCCGCCGCGGGCTTCGTCGTGGAAAGGGTGCCCGGCTTCGGCCGCAAGAAGCACATGACACGCGCCTGGCTTGCCGAACCGGGGGCGCGGACGTGACGGTTCGGAACAACCCGCGCCTCGGGATCGCGCTGATGATTCTCGTCTCGCTGATCTTCGCGTTCCAGGACGGCATCTCGCGCCACCTCGGGGCGAAATATCACGTCATCACCGTGGTCACCGTGCGCTTCTGGGTCTTCGCGGCGATCACCCTTCTATGGTCCGCGTCACGCGGCGGCGGACTGGCCCGCGTCGCCCGCTCGGCGCATCCCTGGCTGCAGATCATCCGCGGCGTGCTGCTCGTCGCCGAGATCTGGATCACGGTCATCGCCTTCGTGAAGCTCGGCCTGATCGCGACGCATTCGATCTTCGCGGTCTATCCCTTGCTGGTCGCGGCGCTGGCCGGACCGATGCTCGGCGAATATGTCGGCTGGCGGCGCGGCCTCGCCATTCTCGCCGGCCTCGCCGGGGTGCTGATCGTCCTGCGGCCCGGATTTCATGTCTTCGATCCGGCGGCGATCTATCCGCTGGTCGGCGCGACAATGTTCGCGACCTATTCCCTGCTGACCCGGCGCGTCGGCCGCGAGGACAGCGCCGAGACGACCTTCTTCTACACCGGGGTGGTCGGCGCGGTGTTCAGCACGCTGGCCGTGCCGTTCTTCTGGACGCCGATCGAGGGCTGGCAGGACTGGGCCTGGATGGGCACGCTCTGCCTGACCGCCGTGTCAGGGCATTTCCTGCTGATCAAGAGCTATGAGGTGGCGGAGGCGAGCGTGGTCCAGCCCTTCGCCTATTTCCAGCTGGTCTTCATCGGCATCCTCGGGGTGTTCCTCTTCGGGGAAACCCTCGACGGCTGGACGATGGTTGGAACCGGGGTGATCCTGGCGGCCGGGATCTACACGCTGCTGCGGCAGCGCCGCCTCGGTGCGCACCCCCCGTCGCCGGAGGATGGCTGACCAGCTATCTCCGGGGGTGCGCCGCGCCGGCCGGAAGGCGCCGGCTGACGCGAACAGGCACGGGTCGACGCGCGGCGATCCGAACCCAAAGCGTCCCAGCCATAAGCAGCGGGACGAAACCCGCCAGAACATACTCGAGATACCCGGCTGTCATACCGTCCTCCCGCGACCGACGCGGCGCAGGGGCAATCTGCGCGCCATTGCTTAAGGGGCCGTAAAGGACACCCTTAGGTTGAATAGATCAACGCGACGCCGCCAAAACATGGTTTTGACGCGGGAATGTGTCCCGATGATCAACAATCTGGTGCGAAGGCGCCGGGTTCGCAGCTTGTGGAAAAGCACTATCTTGCTGGTCAACGCGTCCCCATCGGAGGAACGACCATGCTGAAAGAGATCAAGGGTCTGCACCACGTCACATCCATGGCGTCGGGCGCCCGGGCCAACAACGCCTTCTTCACCGACACGCTCGGCCTGCGCCGGGTGAAGCAGACGGTGAATTTCGACGCGCCGGACGTCTATCACCTTTATTACGGCGACGAGACGGGCACGCCCGGTTCGGTGATGACCTATTTCCCGTTCCCCGACATGGCGCCGCGCGGCGCC
>JBGAJI010000109.1:0-9695 GCA_044225035.1 Amaricoccus sp.
TGCACCGCCTTGGGCGTGAACTCGGCCACCGACGAGATGTAGCCGATCTTGCCGGCGACGGGTTCGGGGTGGCTGTCGGTCAGCACCTCGGCCGCCATGCCCGGCCGGATACGGCCGAGGTCGGGCTCGCCGACAAAGACCCGGATCCATTTCGGGTGCGTCAGGGCGAGCGCGAAGATCGGCGACGCGGGCGTCACCATGTCGCCCGGCTCGCGCAGGCGCGAGCGAACGACCGCGTCCGCCGGTGCCCGCAGGTCGCCCTGGGCGATCTGGTAGCGGAGCAGCTCGAGCTGGGCTTCGGCCGCCTGCAGCTCGGCCTCCGCGGCGGCGATGTCCTCGGCACGGGCGCCCGCCAGCATCAGGTCGAGCGCCGCGCGCGCATGGTCCACCTGTGCGCTCGCCGACTGCGACGCCGCCTCTGCGCGGTCCATGTCCACCTGGCTGACCGCGCTGCTGTTCGAGGTGACGAGCCGCGCAGTCCGGTCGCGGTTCAGGTCGGCGAGCACCGCGTCCGCCTTGGCGCCTGCGAGGTTCGCTCGCGCCTGGGCGATCTCCTCCGGCCGGGAGCCGGCGCGCAGCTCCAGCAGCGACTGGCGCTGTGCCTCGACCGCCGCCTCCTGCGCCTTCGCCTGCAGCCGCAGCGCCTCGGTGTCGAGCCGGCCGATCACGTCCCCACCCTGCACGAGATCGCCTTCCTCGACCGCAAGCTCGCTGATCCGGCCGCTGCCGTCGAAGGCGAGCGCGACCTGCCGGATGTCGACGTTGCCATGGAAGGTGAGAATGCCGGAGTTCCCGGCGTGGCGCTGGTGCCACCAGAACCATCCGCCGGCCGCGGCCAGAGCGACGAAGAGGAGGAGGGGCAGGAGCTTCTTCATCGACCTGTACGTGATTGCGCGTGGCGTCCGGACTCGCGCGCAGCTTAGACCAGAATGTCAGATCGGGGCATAGGCATAGCGCCTGATGCGGCCATGGGCGCCGGGGCGGGGCGTCTTCAGGCGTGCGCCGCCAGCGGCAGCCCCCGTTCGCCGGCCCGGACCCGCCGGCGCCACTCCGACGCATAGGGCTCGAGGCCGTCCATCGAGCGGGCCGGGGCCGCCGCCGTCGCGGCGGGCGCCGAAGCGGCGGCGAGGAGGGCGGCGCCGACCGCGGTGCCGGTCGCGCCGCCCTCTGCCGCCTCTACCGGCCGGCCGGTTGCGGCGGCGAGCATGTCGAGAAAGGCGCCGTTCGCGGCGAAGGGACCCTCGACCACCACGGGGCCGGCTGCGCCGAGGAGGTCCAGCGCCTCGGCCGTCGTCAGCGCGAGATAGAAGGCGAGCGCAACGGCCGTTTCGCCGTCGTCGGCCGGCGCGGCGGTCCAGCCGCCGGTGCGGCCACGGAACGGGCCATAGGCCGGCTCGACCGCCGGCAGCAGCATGAGGGGCCGCTCCAGCACGCGGGCGCGGGCGGGGGCGTCGGGAACGAGGTCGCGGCCGGCACGGACGATCTCGTATTCGCGCCCGCCCATGAACCGTGCCGAGGGCGTCGGCGCGCCGAACGCGTTGACGTTGACGAGGAGGTCCCGCTCGGGGTCGAGCTGGCGCGGTGCCGCGCCAACCGCCAGCGCCACCACCCAGGTGCCGGTCGAGACCACGGAAAAGGCGCCGGAGCGCCGGCGCAGGTGCGCGTAGAGCGAGGCGTTGGAATCGTGGATGCCGCAGAGCACCGGCGTAGAGGGCGCGAGCCCGGTCGCGGCGGCGATCCCGGGCCGCAGCGGACCGAGCGGCTCGCCGGCGCGGCGGAGCGGCGGCATCAGCCGGCGCCAGCCCATCGCATCGACCAGCGGCGAGTAGTCGCCGGCCCACGGCGCCCAGAGGTCGGTGTGGCAGCCGCGCGAGGTCGCCTCGGCGACCGCCACGCCGCAGAGCCGCATCGTCCAGTATTCGGGATAGGTGAGGATATGGGCGGCGCGTGCAGTCTCTTCCGGGAAGCTGGCAAACTGCCAGTGCAGCTGGGCGCCGAGGTTGAGCCCGGCCGCGAGCCGGGGCGAGCCGGTGACCGCGAAACCGGGACGGACGGCGTCATAGGCGCCCGTCGGCAGCGGATGCTCGTAGTCGAGGATCGGCAGCACCAGCGCGCCACCCGCGTCGGTGAGCGCGGCGGTGGCGCCGTGCGTCGTCACGGCGATCGCGCCGATCGTCCAGCGCCCGGCGAAGGCGGCGAGCGAGTCGAGGATGAAGCGCCAGTGCGCTTCGGTGTCAAAGTGCGGATAGGGCGGCCCCGGCAGCGCGCGGTTCGGCATCCGCCGCTCGTCGACCTCGCGGCCGGCGGCGAGATCGACCACCGCGACCTTGGCGTTTGTCTTGCCGATGTCGATGACGGCGACATGCGACGGGGAGGTCGGAGTCACCTTTGCCACGGGGACAGCTCCCTCGCCGCTGACCGTCGCGGGGGCCGGGCTCCGCATCGGCCGGGAGACCCCGCGTGGGGGTGTGCTGGGCGGGATTTGTCCATCGGATCAGCGGCGCGCCATCGCCACCAGCCGGGGCGCGGCGATGACGGCGATGAGCAGGAGGCCGATGAAGATCGACATGACGATGCCGGGGACATTGAGCAGGCCGAGCCCGAAGGTGACCATTCCCATGATGAGCGCGGCGAGCACGACGCCGAAGATCGAACCCGACCCGCCGAGGATCGAGACGCCGCCGAGCACCACCATCGTCACCACCTCCAGCTCCATCCCTGCGCCGATCGACGGCCGGGTGGAACCGAGCCGCGAGGTGAGGCAGATCGCCGCCACGCCGGACATCAGGCCGGTCAGCAGGAACAGCGTCATCTTCACTCCCTCGACCCTGACGCCGGAGAAGCGGGCGGCGGTGGCGTTGTTGCCGGTGGCATAGACCCGCCGCCCGAAGGTCGTCCGGTGCAGCAGCACGCCGAACGCGAGCGCAAGCACGCAGAAGAGCGCGAGCTCGAAGGTGATAACCCAGGCGACGTAGCCCTGACCGAAATAGGCGAAGCTGTCGGGATAGCCGCTGAACGCCTGGTCGCCGAGCACGATGTAGCAGATGCCGCGGAAGAGGCTCATGGTGCCGATGGTGACGACGATCGACGGCAGGCCGAAGCGGGTGACGAGCGTGCCGTTGATGACGCCGCACGCGAGCCCGACGCCGAGGCCGATCGCCACCAGCACCGGCGTTCCGGCGCCCGCCTGGACGGCATATCCCATCGCCGTGGAGGCGAGTGCCACGATGGCGGCAACCGAGAGGTCGATCTCGCCCGAGATGATGAGCAGCGCCATGGCGAAGGCTATCATCGCCTTCTCGGTGAAGTTGAAGCTCGCGTCCGACAGGTTCCAGGGATCGAGGAAATAGGGGGAAGCGAGGGCGTTGGCGGCGAAGATCGCGACGGCGACGACGACGAGCAGCGCCTCCCACGAGCGCAGGATGCGCTGGGTACGGGTGGTCAGCCTGTCGGGGATCGCCCGCGCCGCGGCGGCGCGGGGGGTGAGGGTGGCGGTGGTCATGCCTGGACCCTTTCGGCGGACTTCAGGATGATGCGGCCGCCCCGGCGCTCGGCGCGGGCGTTGAAGGCGACGGCGGCGAGGATCGCGAGGCCGGAGATCGCCATCTGCCAGAAGGGCGACACGCCGGCGACCGGCAGGGCGTTCTTGATGACGCCGAGAAACAGGGCCCCGAGCACCGCGCCGCCGACCGAGCCGATGCCGCCGGCGATCGAGACCCCGCCGATGACGCAGGCGGCGATCACGTCGAGCTCGAAACCCGCGGCCACCTCGACATAGGCGACGGCATAGCGGCTGACCCAGAGATAGCCGCAGAGGCCGGCGAGGCCGCCCAGGGTGGTGTAGGCCCAGAACCGCGTGCGGCCGGGCGAGATGCCGGCATAGACCGCCGCGTGCTCGTTGCCGCCCACGGCATAGAAGGCCCGGCCGATCGCGGTGCGGGTGAGGAGCAGCGCCGCGAGGATCACGACGGCGATCGCGAACCACGACAGCACCGGCAGCCCGAGGAGGACCGTGCGCGGGAAGCCCTTGAAGGCGGCACTCATCTGGTGGGCGTTGACCCATGCGCCGCTGGCGAAGAGGAAGATTGCGCCGCGGAAGATCGTCATCGTGCCGAGGGTCACGACGATCGGCGGCAGGCCGAGCTTCCAGACGAGAAGGCCGTTGAGCGCCCCGAGCGCGAGGCCGAGGGCGACCGACAGCGCGAGGAGGAGCACGATCGGCAGCCCCGGCGCCGCCGCGTTCAGCATCGCGACGACCATGCCTGTCAGCGCGACGTTGGCGGCGACCGAGAGGTCGATGCACTTGGTCAGGATCACCGCCATCTGGCCGAGGGCCAGGATGATGAGGATCGCGCTGTCGTTGAAGATCGCGGCAAGGTTGCGCGGCGCGGCGAAACCGCGGAAGCGCGTCTCGACGAGCAGGATCAGGGCGACGACGGCGGCGGCGAGGATCGTCTCGCGCGAGCGGAGCAGGCGGGTCATGCGTGGGTCTCCTCGGTGCCGATCCCGGCGGCGGCGCGCACCAGGCGCTCCGGGGTGAGGCCGTCGCGGTTGCAGGTCGCCACCATCCGGCCTTCGCGCATGACGATCACACGATCCGCCATGCCGAGGATCTCCGGGATCTCGGAGGAGACCATGATGACCGCGAGGCCCTGCGCGGCGAGCTCGGCCATGAACTCGTGGACGGCGGCCTTGGATCCGACGTCGATGCCCTTGGTGGGCTCGTCGAGGATGATGACCTTCGGCCGCGTGGCGAGCCACTTGCCGATCACCACCTTCTGCTGGTTGCCACCGGACAGCAGGCCGAGCGGCTGGTCGAGGCTGGCGGCGCGCAGCTCCAGCCGCTCGGCATAGGTGCGGGTCAGCGCGAATTCCTCCGCCATCCGCAGGAAGCCGTGCCGCGACACCTGGCCGAGCGAGGCCAGCGTCATGTTCTGGAAGATCGGCATCGGGCGGATCGCGCCCTGCAGGCCGCGGTCCTCCGGGACATAGACGATGCCGCGGCGGATCGCCTCGGCGGGGCTGCGGATCACCGCGACCTTGTCGTCGATCCGGCAGGCGCCCCTGGAAGGCCTGGTGACGCCGAACAGCGCCTGCATGACCTCGGACCGACCGGCGCCGACGAGGCCGTAGAAGCCGAGGATCTCGCCGCGCCGCAGGGTGAAGTTGATGTCGGCGAACTCGGTCGGGTGCGAGTAGCCGACCACGCGCAGCACCTCGTCGCCGATCGCCGGCTCCCGCCGGGGGAAGATCCGGTCCATCTCGCGGCCGACCATCAGGGCGACGAGGGATTTTTCCGTCGCGTCGGCGATCAGGCCGGCGCCGACGAGGCGGCCGTCGCGAAACACCGTGTAGCGGTCGGCGATGTGAAAGATCTCGTCGAACTTGTGGCTGATGAACAGGATCGCCTTGCCGTCGGCCTTCAGCCGCTCGACGAGTTCGTAAAGCTCCTCGATCTCCTTCTGCGACAGCGCCGCGGTCGGCTCGTCCATGATGACGACGCGGGCGTCGATCGACAGGGCGCGGGCGATGGCGACGAGGTGCTTGGAGGCGATGCCGAGCTCGCGCAGCGGCACCTGCGGCCCGACGTCGGCCCCGACGCGGGCGAGGATCGCCGCGGCATCTGCGTTCATCCGCGCCCAGTCGATCAGGCCGAAGCGGCCGCGCGGCGCGTGGCCGAGGAAGATGTTCTCGGCGACCGTCAGTTCGTCGAAAAGGACAGTCTCCTGGTGGATCGCCGTCACCCCCGCCCGGGCGGCGTCGATCGCGGCCGGGAAGTGGACCGGCGCCCCGTCGACGACGATCTCGCCTTCGTCGGGCTGGTAGATGCCGGTCAGGATCTTGACGATCGTCGACTTGCCGGCGCCGTTCTCGCCGACGAGGGCCGTCACCTGGCCGGGGTAGAGGTCGAGATCCACGCCGGCCAGCGCCTGCACGCCGGGGAAGGCCTTGGCGATCCCGCGCAGCGACAGGATCGGCGCGAGGGGCCGGGTTTCTGGAATCGCGGTCTGGCCGCGCAGCGGATGCAACGTCGCTTGCATGGAACCATTCCCTGCCTGGCGCATGAGGGCTCCGCCGAAGCGGGGGAGCGGACTTCGGCGGAGGAACGCGCCGGGGCGCGCGCCGAGGTGGGGTCCGGCGGGCTGCGCCGGCCGGACCCTCTCGATCAGAAGATCGTCTTGAACTCTTCGATGTTCGACTTGTCGTACTTGAACGGCTCGGACATCGCCGCTTCGTTGTTCTCGTCGAGGGTCGCGGTGCCGATCCGGCCCATCGGGATCTCGGCGCCGGGCTTGGCCTCGACCTTGTCGGTGGCGAGCTCGTAGGCGATCGTCGCTGCGGCATAGCCGAGGTCGACCGGGTTCCAGATCGCGAAGGACTTCGACGCGCCGCTCTCGACCGCGCCCGCCATCTCCGAGGGCAGGCCGAGGCCGGTGACGTTGACCTTGCCGATCTTGCCGGCGTCCGTCACCGCCTGCGCCGCCGCGACGATGCCGACCGAGGTCGGCGCGATGATCGCGTCGAGGTCGGGATAGGTCTGCAGCAGGCCCTGCGCCTCGCGGTAGGACTTGTCGGCGAGGTCGTCACCATAGACCGTCGCGACCACCTTGATGTTGGGATAGTCGCCCATCACCTTGTTCATCTCGGCGATCCATGCGTTCTGGTTCGTCGAGGTCGAGGTGGCCGACAGCACCGCCACCTCGCCGCCGTCCGGCAGTTCGTCCGCGGCAAGCTTGATGATCGTCTGCCCGATCAGCGGCGAGGAGGATGGCGCGAGGTGCATCTCGCGGCCCTCCGGTGCGACGCCCGAGTCCCAGGAGATCACGGTGATGCCACGCTGCATCGCCTTCTTGAGCGCCGGCACGACCGCGTCCGGGTCGTTCGCCGAGATGGCGATGGCGTCGACCTTCTGGGCGATCAGCGCGTTGATCACCTCGATCTGGCCCTCGGCGGTGGTCGAAGTCGGGCCGGTGTAGATGATCTCCATGTCGCCGATTTCCTTGGCCGCTTCCTCGGCGCCGCGCGCGGCAGCCTCGAAGAAGCCGTTGCCGAGGGACTTGGCGACAATGGCAACCTTGACCGGATCGGCGCTGGCCGCCGTCGAGGCTAGAAGCGCCGCGGCGAGCGCGGCTCCTGCGAAGAGCTTCAGTTTCATTGTGGACCTCCCATTGTTGACTGGCCTTGTTGATTGCGGTTCAGGCGGTGGCCGACCCGGAGCCGTCCTGCTCTATCGACGCCGCCACCGATGCGACGATCAGCTTCACGCCGGCTTCCTCCAGCATGGCCGCGGCGCGATCCTCGACCCGGTCGTCGGTGATGACCGTGTGGATGCGGGTGAGCGGGCAGAGGATCAGCGCCGAGCGGCGGCTGAACTTCGTGGCGTCGACCAGCAGCACGACCTCGTCGGCCTGCCCGATCAGCCGCTCCTCCGCCCGGATGATGAGCGGATCCTGCTCCATCACCCCGAGCGGCCCGACACCCTGAGCGCCCATGAACATCCGGCGGGCGTAGAAGTTGCGGGTCACGTCGTTCTCGAACGGCGACAGGACGATGCTCTGCTCCCGGTAGATCGTGCCGCCGGACAGCATCACCATGTTCTTGGAGTGGTGCAGCAGGTGCTCGGCGATCGGGAACGAGTTGGTGAACACCTGCATCCGCCGCGAGGCAAGCGGATGCACCATCTGGAAAGTGGTGGTCCCGCCGTTGATGATGATCGCGTCGCCGTCGTCGCAGAGGGCCACCGCCGCCTTGGCGATTGCGCGCTTCTGAGCGATATTGATCGATGCGTTCAGCGCGAACGGCCGGCCCGTCAGGCTGGTCATCGGCATCGGCGCGATCGCCTCGGCACCACCGCGCACCCGCCGCAGCTTCTTGGCGAGGTGAAGCGTGGCGATGTCCCGCCGGATCGTCGCTTCCGAGCTTTCCGTGAGCTCCACCAGTTCGCCGACCGCCACAAACGGCTTTGACTGCACGACTGACAGGATGATCCGGTGCCGCTCAGATTCGCGCATGCTTGTGCTCCCTTGCCGTCACTTCTAGCCGATTCCCGGTTTGCGTCAATCAAAAAACGTCACATTCGCTAATATTGCGCCGCAACATGATTGATGGTGACTGTTTTTGATTGACATGAGTCCCCCGATGGTCGAGATGTCAGCCAGGCTGAATGCCACCGCGGGCTAAGGGGAGGTCGTCGGACATGCTCGACAAGGAATCGGACATCCGGGTGCGCAACGCCTGGAACGAGGAAACGGCCACGGGGATGAGCGAGCCGGAGTTACTGCTCTACCGGTCGAATCTCCTCGGTTCCGACAAGCGGGTCACCAACTTTGGCGGCGGCAACACCTCGGCGAAGGTCATGGAAACCGATCCGCTGACCGGCGAGAACGTCGAGGTGCTGTGGGTCAAGGGATCCGGCGGCGATATCGGCTCGATCCGGATGGACGGTTTCTCGACGCTCTACATGGACAAGCTCGAGGCGCTGAAGGGCAAGTACCGCGGTGTCGCGCACGAGGACGAGATGGTCGGCTATCTGCCGCACTGCACCTTCAACCTCAACCCGCGGGCGGCCTCGATCGACACGCCGCTGCACGCCTATGTGCCGTACCGCCACGTCGACCACGTCCACTCGGACGCGATCATCGCCATCGCCGCCTCGAAGGATTCGCGCGCGCTGACGCAGGAGATCTTCGGCGGGCAGATCGGCTGGCTGCCGTGGAAGAAGCCGGGATACGAGCTCGGCCTCTGGCTGGAGAAGCTGGCGCGCGAGAATCCCGGCCTGCGCGGCGCGGTCCTCGAGTCGCACGGCCTCTTCACCTGGGCGGACGAGGCGCGCGCCTGCTACGACACCACGCTCGACGTCATCAACACCGCGGCGGAATGGCTTGAGGGCCGCAGCGCCGGCGTCCCGGCCTTCGGCGGCGCGAAGACGCCCACTCTCGACCCGGAGGCGCGCCGCGCGGTTGCGGCACGCCTGATGCCGGTGATCCGGGGCCTCATCTCGAAGGAGCGGCACAAGGTCGGGCATTTCGACGACCAGCCGGCCGTGCTGGAGTTCGTGGGGTCGAACGCGCTGGAGACGCTGGCGCCGCTCGGCACCTCCTGTCCCGACCATTTCCTCCGCACCAAGATCCGCCCGCTGGTGGTGGCCTTCGACCCGGCAAATCCCGACATCGAGGCGACCGTCGCCAGCCTGCCGGCCGCCGTCGAGGCCTACAGGCAGGACTATGCCGCCTACTACGAGCGGTGCCGAAGGCCGGACAGCCCGGCGATCCGCGACCCGAACGCGGTCGTCTATCTGGTGCCCGGCGTCGGCATGATCACCTTCGCGCTCGACAAGGCGACGGCGCGGATCTCGGGCGAGTTCTACGTCAACGCCATCAACGTCATGCGCGGCGCCTCGGCGGTTTCGGAGTATCGGGGGCTGCCGGAACAGGAGGCCTTCGACATCGAGTACTGGCTGCTGGAGGAGGCGAAGCTGCAGCGCATGCCGAAGCCGAAGGCGCTTGCCGGCCGGGTCGCCCTCATCACCGGCGGCGCCGGCGGCATCGGCGCCGCGACGGCTGACCGCTACCTGCGCGAGGGCGCGTGCGTGGTGCTCGCCGACATCGACCCAGCCGCGCTTGACGCGGTGCGGACCGGCTTCACCGAGCGCCACGGTGCGGACGTCGTGCGCAGCGTCGTCGTCGACGTCACCG
>JBGAJI010000110.1:0-9685 GCA_044225035.1 Amaricoccus sp.
ATGAGCGACCTGCTAATCGACGTCTGGCGGTCCACCGGGGACACGGATTGGCTCGCCCTCGCCCGCGCGGCGACGGGCGCGCTCTGCGAGGACGCATGCCGGCCCGGTGGCTGGCGCTGCGGCGTACCGGGCGGCGAGGCGACGCCCGGCCTGATGCTCGGCCTCGCCGGCATCGGCTGGGCCGCGTTGCGCGCGGCCTTTCCCGAGACCGTGCCGAGCGCCTGGATGCCGGCGCCGGGCCGGGTGCTGGCCGGCGCGCCGGCTCAGTAGCTCAGGGGTTCAGGTGGTGCGTCGATGCCGATGATCTCGTCGAGAAGCGGCGACAGGTCCTCGATCCGGTCGGCTACCACATGGATGACCGCGCCGTCGCGTTGCAGGCGGCCGGTCACCTTCAGACAGCGGCCGGCGATCACCGCGCGGCGAAAGCGTTCGAAGGTGCGCGCCCAAACCACGATATTGGCGACGCCGGTCTCGTCCTCGAGCGTGACGAAGATCACGCCCTTCGCGGTGCCCGGGCGCTGACGGCAGATCACGATGCCCGCCACCGCGACCCGCGCGCCATCCGGCACCCGGCCAAGGTCGCCCGCGACGAGGCAGCGCGGCGGCCGCGGCCATGCGGGGGGTTCAGCGGGAGAGGGGCTCGACGCGACCATGAACAAAGATGGAACATCGGGCCGGTGATGGCAAGCGGAGCGGTCACGCCGCGTCGTGAGCGGCGAGGCCTATGAGGCGAGGAGGGTGAGGAAGGCGTCGATCTCGGCTTCCTCGGTGGACCAGCCGCAAACGAGGCGGGCGGAGACCGGGGCGTCGGGCGGGCCTTCGAGCGTCTGGCCGCCGGGCCAGAAGTAATACTGGGCGCCCGCGGCCTCGGCGGCGCGGTGGCCGGCGCGGGGCCAGGCGGCGAAGACGGCGTTGGCTTGCGTCGGATGCAGGAGATCGGCGCCGGGCAGCGCGGCGAGACCTCGCGACAGCCGCTCGGCGCGGGCATTGGCCGTTCGGGCGAGGCGGAGCCAGAGATCGTCCGCGAGATAGGCCTCGATCTGCGCCGAGAGGAAGCGGTGCTTGGAGAAGAGATGGCCGCCGCGCTTGCGGCGTAGCTCGAACTCCCAGGCGCGCGCGGGATCGAACAACACCACCGCCTCGGCGCCGAAAAGACCGTTCTTGGTACCGCCGAGCGACAGGATGTCGATGCCGGACTTCCAGGACAGTTCGGCGGGGGAGCAGCCGAGATGGGCGAGCGCGTTGGCGAAGCGCGCGCCATCGAGATGCGTCGGCAGGCCGTGGGCGCGTGCGACGCCGGTCAGCGCGGTGAGATCGGCCGGGGAATAGACGGTGCCGGCCTCGGTGGCGTTGGTCAGGCTGAGCGCGCCGGGCTGGACGCCGTGAACGCCCGCGCCGATCTGCGCCGTGATCGCGGCGGTCAGCGCCCCGGGGTCGATCCGGCCATGCGCGCCCTCGACGAGCGTCAGCTTGGCGCCGCCGCTGTAGAATTCGGGCGCGGCGCATTCGTCCTCGGCCACGTGCGCGTGACGGTGGCAATAAACCGTCGCCCAGGGCGGGCAGAGGCAGGCGAGGGCGAGGGCGTTGGCCGCGGTGCCGGTGGCGACGAGATAGACGGCGGCCTCCGGCGCCTCGAAAATCTCGCGGACGCGGGCGGTGACCCGGGCCATGGCGGCGTCGGCGCCGTAGCTCTGTTCATAGCCGCTGTTCGCGGCGGCGAGGGCGGCGAGGATCTCGGGCGCGGCCGGGCCTGCGTTGTCGGAGGTGAACCACATCAGCTCTGATCCTCGATGATGAAATCCTGCCAATCGTCCTCATCGACGTCGTATTCCGCCACCATGCGGCCGCGCAGCGAGACACCGGCGGCATGCACGCTGTCGGGATCGCCGGAAATCAGCGGGTGCCAGGGATGGAGATCCTTGCCCTCATGGATCAGGCGATAGGCGCAGGTGCGGGGCATCCAGTCGATGATGCTTTCGAGATTGTCCTTGTCGATCACCACGCAGCCCGGCACCAGCTGGCGGCGCAGCGGATAGTTGCCGCAGCGGCAGGTGCCGAGGTCGAGCAGGCGGCAGGCGACGCTGGTATAGGCGACCTCGTCGGTATCCTCGTCCTCGAGCTTGATGAGGCAGCATTTGCCGCAGCCGTCGCACAGCGCCTCCCATTCATTGCGCGGCAGTTCCTCCAGCGGGAAGCGGCGCCAGAATTCAGGGCGGAGGTCGCGACGGTCGATCGGCTCCGGCCGCTGTTTCGCGCGGCGTTTCATGGAAGGGCGGGGGCGGCGGTTTCCGCCGTCCAGCGCGCCCGGTCGAGGCGGTAGAGGATGTCCGGGCGGCCGGGGAGCGACGCGGTCTCGACGAAGCCGAGGCGGCGCGCGAGGGCGCGGGAGCCGGCGTTCCCGGGGGTGATGAGCGCGGCGACGGCGCCTTGGGCGAGCGGGCCGAAGGCGTGGGCGAGCCAGCCGCGCGCCGCTTCGGTCGCGTAGCCCTGGCCGCGATAAGGGCGGGCGATGCCCCAGCCGATTTCGCAGGCGGGCAGGTCCGGCGCCTGGAAGCGGTGAAGCGCGAGGCCGGCCATGCCGAGGAAGGCGCCGTCGGCCAGCCGCTCGACCGCCGCGTAGCAGACGCCGTCTGCGAGGCGGCAGGCGGTGAAGAAGTCGATGAGATCGTCGCTGTCGGAGCGGGGGATCCCCGCCTCGGCGTTGAGCGCGGCATAGGGCGCGCGGTCGGCGTCGCGCCAGGGGCGGAGAATGAGACGCGCGGTGCGGATTTCGGTCATCGCCGGGCCATCCAGGTGGCGCGGTCGACGGCGAAGATGACATGCGGGCGGAGCGAATGGCCCTCTCGAATGAGCGGATGCTCGAAATCCCGGGCGGGGTCGCGCGTCATGCCGAGCCGGCGCATGACCGCGAGCGAGGGTGTGTTCGCCGGGACCGCCATCGCGACCACCTCCGCCAGACCGAGCGGCCCGAAGGCATGGTCGAGCCAGCCGGCCGCGGCCTCGGTGGCAAAGCCCTGGCCCCAATGCGCGCGGGCGAGACGCCAGCCGACCTCGACGGCCGGGGCGAGCGGCGCGAAATCGACGCGCGCGAGGCCGACCATGCCAAGGAAGGCGCCATCCGCCTTGCGCTCCACCGCCGAGAAGCCGAAGCCGTCGCGTGCGCGCCGCTCGATCAGCCGGGTGACGAGCGCGTCGCTCTCGGCGCGGGAGAGCGGCGCGGGGAAGTGGGTCATCACGCCTGGGTCGGCGTTGAGCGCGGCGAAGGGTGCGAGGTCGCGGGCGAGCCAGGGGCGGAGACTCAGCCGGTCGGTCTCGATCGTGGCACCTGCCTCAATCATCGCAATCGACCGCGGCGAGCAGGCGGCGGGTTTCGACGACATCGGCGCGCATCTGGGCGACCAGGGCGCCCATATCGTCGAAGCGCAACTCGGGGCGCTGGTAGGCGACGAGGGCGACGGAAATTTCGGCGCCATAGAGATCGCCGGAGAAATCGAGCAGGTGGATCTCGAGATTGGGGCGCGATCCGCCGAAAGTCGGGCGCACGCCGAGCGAGGCGGCGCCCGCGTAGCGCCCCTTGTGGGGACCGGTCAGCACGTCGACGAGCGTCGCATAGACGCCGAAGCGCGGCAGGTGCAGGCCGTCGAGCCAGAGATTCGCGGTCGGAAAGCCGAGGTCGCGGCCGCGCTTGTCGCCGTGCTGGACGATGCCCTCGATCCGGTGCCAATGGCCGAGGGCGCGGGCGGCGTCCTCTGGGCGGCCCTCGGCCAGCGCGCCGCGGATCGCCGTGGAGGAATAATCGCCGGCGTCGTCGCGGACCAGCGGCGCGATGGTGACGGCGAAGCCGAGGCCGGGACCGACGCGGCGCAGCATCTCGACATCGCCGGCGCGGCCCTTGCCGAAGCGGAAATCGGCGCCGGCGACGAGATGGCGGATGCCAAGGGCGCCGGCCAGCACGTCGCGCGCGAAGGCATCGGCGGTCAGCCCGGCGAGACGGGCGTCGAAGCGCAGTTCGTAAAGCTGTTCCACCCCGAGCTTGGCGAGCCGGTGGGCGCGCGCCTCGGCGTTCATCAGGCGGAAGGCGGGCGCGTCGGGCGCGAAGAAGGCGCGGGGGTGCGGCTCGAAGGTGACGACGCCGAAGGGGGCGTTCTCCGCCGCGGCGGCGGCCCGGGCCAGCGCCAGCACCGACTGGTGGCCGAGATGGATGCCGTCGAAATTGCCGATGGCGACCGCGGCGCCGCGGTCCGCCCGCGGCAGGGCGTCGGTGTCGGTATGGCGTCGCATGGACCCTTTCGGGGTCCGGCCGGCCCCCTTAACTCAGTCGAACTTGCGGCTCGGCGCCAAGACCAGCGCCTCGCCCTTCAGCACGACCGTATCACCCACGCGGCAGGCGCAATCAAGGGTGACGCGCCGCCGGCCATGGTCGATGGCGGCGACCGAGACCGTCGCCTCGACGCAATCGCCGGGGCGGACGGGCGCCATGAACTTCAGGTTCTGGCCGAGATAGACGGTGCCATGGCCCGGCAGCTGCTCGCCAATGACGGCGGAGATCAGCGCGGCCGTCAGCATGCCATGGGCGATGCGGCCCTCGAAGATCGTGTCGCGGGCGTAGTCATCGTCGAGATGCACCGGATTGCGGTCGCTAGACAGCTCGGCGAAGAGGGCGATTTCGCGGTCGCCGATGATCTTCGAGAGAGAGCGGACCATGCCGATCTCGAGATCCTCGATGCAGATCGTCCCGACCGGCGGATTGTACGAGCGCATGTCAAACATTTCTGGCCTTCCCGAGCACCGGGCTTTTCGCCGCAGCGCAGCATCCATAAGCGATTTCGCCGCCGGGCGCAACAAGCGCGAGCAATAAATACCACGCTTTGAGACCAAAGTTGTAATTTAGTTGCGTCGTGTTTAACGGAGATAGGCCATGGCATAGAGCGGGGCCATGCGGGCCCTTGCCAGATAGCCGGAGAGGCGCGCCGGATCCGGGCCGGCTTCCGGGCTGGTTCCCGTCTCCTCCGCCGCGAGGCCGCCGGTGACGAAGACGGCGTCGAGGCTCTCGCCCATCGCGCCCTCGATGTCCGTGGCGATGCCATCGCCGATGCAGAGGATATCATCGGAGCGGATGTCGTCGGGCGCACCGGCGGAGAGCTTTTCCCGGGCCAGCGCGTAGATTGGCGGATAAGGCTTGCCGAAATACAAGCTCTCGCCGCCCGCCTCGGTATAGGCCTTTGCGATGGCGCCGGCGCAGTAGATGCGCTTGTCGCCGACGTCGACGACGATGTCGGGATTGGCGCAAAGAAGCTTCAGGCCCTTGGCGACGCCATAGAGGATGACCGCGCGGTAGTCCTCCGGCGTTTCGGTCATATCGTCGAAGAGGCCGGTGCAGACGATGCCCTCGGCCTCGTCCAACGGCACGCGCTCGATGTCGAAGGGCACGCCCTTCGCATCTGCGAAGAACGGCAGGTCGCGCTCGGGTCCGATGTGATAGACGCGCCGGCCGAAGAAGCCGCGGGAAAGGGCGATCTGGGCCGCGTCGCCGGAGGAGACGATGAGATCGTAGCAGCCGCGCGGCGCGCCCATGCCGTCGAGCTGGGCCGCGACCTGCGCGGCGGGGCGCGGCGAGTTGGTCAGAAGGACGACGCGGCCGCCCCGCGCGCGGAACCGCTCCAAAGCGGCGACGGCGGCGGGGAAGACGCGCACCCCGTCGTGCAGGCAGCCCCAGAGGTCGCAGAACAGCGCCTCGTAGCGCACACCGATGTCGTCGAGCGATTGGATGATCCGGGTCATGGTCCGCCCTTTGGATGTCGCGCCTGCCTAGCGGAGTTTCGGGCCGAAGGTAAGTCGGCCCGTCGGGATCTCAGAGGCGATCGCGTGGGTGGGCGGCGCCCCGCTTCCGCCTCGCGGACGGAGCGCGCCGCTGGCGGGCGGGGCCGGCCCCTCATGGGACGTGGGACGAGCCTCGACACGCGGCGGCCGTGCCCTAAGTCCTTGTCTATGCCGAAGTATGGCTTTACCTCCCGATCCGGCGAGATCGCATTTTTTTCCCGCCGGGCTGGGGTAAGGTCGCCTTGAGCGGGGCGCGGCGGAGGGGCGGACCGGTTGACAATCAGCGCATCGCCGCCCGGAGCGGCCAGGAGGGAGGGGCGGACAAATGCCTGCGCGTGACTCTATCCTCGCGCTACAGGCGGCGATGAACGCCGAGGTGCTCGGCCAGCCGCGCGTGATCGAGCGAATGCTGATCGGCCTTCTCGCCGACGGCCATCTGCTGATCGAGGGTCTGCCCGGCCTCGCCAAGACCCGGGCGGTCAAGGCGATGGCGCGGCATCTCGCGGCCGATTTCTCCCGGGTTCAGTTCACGCCGGACCTCCTGCCCTCGGACGTGACCGGCACAGACATCTATTATTCCGAGGGCGGGAAGGGCGAGTTCCGTTTTCAGCCCGGCCCGGTCTTCGGCAACATCCTGCTCGCCGACGAGATCAACCGGGCGCCCGCCAAGGTGCAGGCCGCCCTTCTCGAGGCGATGGAGGAGCGGCAGGTAACGGTGGGGCAGGCGACGCACAAGCTGCCCGAGCTCTTCATCGTCATGGCGACGCAGAACCCGATCGAGCAGGAGGGCACCTATCCGCTGCCCGAGGCGCAGACCGACCGTTTCCTGATGAAGGTGCTGGTCGAATATCCCGCGCAGGAGGACGAACTCGCCGTGCTGCGCCTGATCCGGGGTGAGGAAGCGGCGAAACTCGCGGCTTTGCCCGCCGCCTCCGTCGCGGCGCCCGCGCCCGAAACGGCGCCGGACGCGGCGGCGCCCGCGTCCGGCCAGATCGCCATCGACGACGTCTTCGCCGCCCGGCGCGAGATCGCCGCGCTGCGCGCCGCCGAGGCGATCGACCGCTACATCATCGATATCGTCAATGCGACGCGACACCCGGACAAATACTCCGCCGACCTTGCCAAGGAGATCGAGCTTGGCGCCAGCCCGCGCGCCGGCCTCGCGCTCGACCGCTGCGCGCGGGCCTATGCCTGGCTTCATGGCGCCGATTTCGTCTCGCCCGGCGACGTGCAGGCGATCGCCCCCGACGTTCTGCGCCACCGCGTCGCGCTGTCCTACGAGGCGCGGGGGCAGGGCCGGGACGCCG
Source organism: Amaricoccus sp. (assembly GCA_044225035.1). Taxonomy (GTDB): domain Bacteria; phylum Pseudomonadota; class Alphaproteobacteria; order Rhodobacterales; family Rhodobacteraceae; genus Amaricoccus. Next base: position 7,128 of record JBGAJI010000110.1, read on the forward strand.
ACGCGGTGCTGGCCGACCTCCTGAAGCTCGTCGCCCCCGCCTGAGGCGCGCGCGATGGCCCGCGACCCGCGCATCCATGCCGATCTCGCCCATCTCGCCGGGCTGGAGGCGCGGGCGCGCGACTTCGACTTTCTGCCGCGCCAGCCGGTCGGCAGCGCGCTGTCCGGCCGCCGGGCCTCGCGCCTGCGCGGCCGGGGCCTCGATTTCGAGGAGCTGCGCGCCTACCTGCCCGGCGACGACGTGCGCGCCATCGACTGGAAGGTCACCGCGCGCACCGGCGCCCCGCATGTCCGCGTGATGCGCGAGGAACGCGACCGCCCGGCGCTGCTCATCGTCGACCAGAGGCAGGCGATGTTCTTCGGCACCGTGCTCAACATGAAATCCGTCACCGCCGCCGAAATCGCCGCGCTCGCCGCATGGCGCATCCTCGGGGCGGGCGACCGGGTGGGCGGGCTCGTGCTCTCGGACGCCGGTGTCGCCGCCGTTCCAGCCCGCCGCTCGCGCGGGGCGGTGCTGCGGCTGCTCGATCTCGCCGCCGACCGCGACGCCGCGCTGTCGGCCGAGGCGCCGTCGGTGCCAGAAGCCCCGGGCCTGCTCAACGCCGCGCTCGATCAGGCGGCGGGGATCATCACCCATGATTGGCTGCTCCTCGTCGTGTCCGATTTCGACGGCGCCGACGACGAGACGCTCCGGACCCTCACGCGGATCTCGCGCGGCAACGACATCGTGCTCGCCATCGTCCATGACCCGTCCGCGCATGAGGTGCCGGAGAAGGGACGGATGGTGATCGGCGACGGCCGCCTTCAGGTCGCGCTCGACTTCGCCAACCCGCGCGCGCGCGCCAATCTCGCGGCCGTCGGCGGCGACCGCGTCGCCCGCCTGCTCGCCTGGCAGGAACAGCTCGACGCCGCCATCCTTCCGGTCAGCGCCGGAGAGCCGACCTTGCCGCAACTCCTGCGCCTCTTCGGCGCGCCGCCCCGGCGGAGGGCGTGATGGCGGGGGAAAGCGACAGCCTCGTCACCCTGCTCGGTGAGCTTCACGACCCGGTGTCGCCGCCGCCGGTCTCGATGTGGCCCGCGACGCCCGCCTGGTGGCTGCTCGGCGCGCTGCTCCTCGCCGCTCTCGTCCTCGGCGCCGTTGCCTGGCGCCGCCATCGTCGTGCCACCGCCTGGCGCCGGGCCGCCCTCGGCGAGCTCGCGGCCCTCGCCCCCGCGCTGCGCACGGGCGACCCGGAGGCGCTGGCCGCGCTCCAGACGCTCCTCCGCCGCGTGGCGCTCGCCACCGCGCCCCGGGCGCAGGTGGCCCCGCTCACCGGCGCCGCCTGGGCCGCCTATATCGGCGAGGGGGGACTTCGCCCCTTCGCCGCCGCGCTGGCCGACGCGCCCTACCGCCCCGCCGCCTACGACGGCCCGGCCCTGCTCGCCGCGGCGCGCGACTGGATCCGGCGCCGGGATCCGGTCGGAGAGCGCCATGCTTGAGTTCGACCTGCCGCTCGCCTTCCTCGCCTTGCCGTTGCCGCTCCTCGTGCTCTGGCTCGCGCCGCCGCGCCGCGAGACGGCGCAAGCGGTGCGCATGCCGTTCTTCGAGGCGGTGACCGCCGGCTTCGATCCCGGTGACGGCGCCGTTGTCCCGCCGCGCGGCCGGGCGCAGATGGCCTTCGCCTGGCTGCTCTGGGCGCTCGTCGTTCTGACCCTTGCCCAGCCGCAATGGCTCGGCCCCCCGGTCACGCGGACCGAGGCGGCCCGCGACGTGATGCTCGCCGTCGATATCTCGGGCTCGATGCAAACGCGTGACTTCACCGGCCCGGACGGGGCGCGCGGCACGCGCCTCGACGGCGTGAAATCCGTGCTCGACGCCTTCATCGCCAAGCGGAGGGACGACCGTGTCGGCCTCATCGTCTTCGGCTCGGCGCCTTACGTCCTCGTGCCCTTCACCCGCGACACGGCCGCCGCCCGCGCGCTGCTCGGCACGCTCGAGCCGGGGATGGCGGGGCAGAACACCATGCTCGGCGATGCGATCGGCCTCGCCATCCGCTCGTTCGAGGCGTCGAAGGTCGAGGCCCGCGTACTGATCCTGCTGTCGGACGGGACCGACACCGGCAGCCGGATGGCCCCGGCGAAGGCCGCCGACATCGCCGCCAAGAACGGCGTCGTGATCCATACCATCGCCGTCGGCGATCCGAGGACGGGCGGCGACGGCGACAAGGTCGACATCGCCACCCTCCGGGCGATCGCCTCCGCCACCGGCGGCACCTTCGACCGGGCCGGGGACGCCGCCGGCCTCGCCGCGATCTACGACCAGATCGACGCGGCCGGGGCGCGCGCCGGCGCCGCAACCTCCTGGCGCCCGCGCACGCCGCTGACCGCTCTGCCCGCCGCCGCCTTCGCCGTCCTGGCCTTTCTTGGCTACGCCGCAGCCCTGGCCGCCGCGCGCCTGCGTCCCCGTCGCCGGGAGGCGCGGGCATGACCGGCTTTGTCGATGCCTTCACCTTCCTGCGACCCTGGGCGCTCGTCGCGCTCGTCCCCATCGCGCTGCTCTGGTGGGCGCTCCGCCGCCGC
>JBGAJI010000111.1:0-9640 GCA_044225035.1 Amaricoccus sp.
ATGCGGCGCAGCACCTCAGGGTGCGCATGCTGAAAGGGGATGTCGAGATAGGGCAGCACCAAGCCGTCCGCCATCAGCGGCACCAGATCGCGCACATGCGGATAGGGATAGACGTAGTGCAGCCGGACCCAGGCGCCGAATTGCCCCAATTCGCGCGCGAGGTCGGTGATATGGGCGCGGACCGGGCGGCCGTGAAAGTCGGCGCTGTCATGCCGGCGGTCGATGCCATAGGCCGAGGTATCCTGGCTGATGACCAGCAGTTCGCGCACCCCGGCGGCGACCAGCCGCTCGGCCTCGCGCAGGACCGCGTGCGCCGGGCGCGAGACGAGACGGCCGCGCATGTCGGGGATCACGCAGAACTTGCACTTGTGGTTGCAGCCCTCTGAAATCTTGAGGTAACTGTAATGGCGCGGTGTCAGGTGGACCGCTGCGGCGGGCAGCAGGTCGATGAAGGGATCGGGCGCGGGCGGCACCGCGCCATGCACCGCGTCCAGCACCTGTTCGTATTGATGCGGGCCGGTGACGGCCAGCACGCTCGGATGCGCGCCGCGGATATAGCCCTCGTCCGCGCCGAGGCAGCCGGTGACGATGACCCGGCCATTCTCGTTCAGCGCCTCGCCGATCGCCTCGAGGCTCTCGGCCTTGGCGCTGTCGAGAAAGCCGCAGGTATTGACGATCACCGCGTCGGCGCCGGCATAGTCGGGCGAGATCGCATAGCCCTCGGCGCGGAGGCGGGTCAGGATGCGCTCGCTGTCGACGAGCGCCTTGGGGCAGCCGAGGCTGACCATGCCGATCCTCGGCTGCCCGGGGCGCGCCTCGGATTCGAGGCGCGGGCGCGGCGCAAGGTCGGGGCGCAGATCTGGCGGATTGAGGCTCATAGCGGAAGAAACGCCGTCAGCCCACGTGATAGAGGCTGTCGAAGAGCCGGGGGTCGTAGCTCGTCTGGCGGAAGGTTTCGCCCTTGGTCAGGATCGACACCGCGTCATGGGAATGCAGCGATTCCTGATGGCTCGCCACCACGCGGAAATCGCCGACCCGCGGATCGTGGTCGAGACTGTCGCAAAGCAGGCGCACGGCGTCCTCGACGAAGATCGGATTGGCGCCGTTCAACTCGGCGAAGGCCTGCTCATCCTCGCGCTTGACCATCACCTGAGTCTCGGTCGGGATCGCGGCGTTGCAGAGATCGACCACGTCCTCGAACCAGAGCATGTCCTCGCCGACCAGCTCGACCGAGACGCGGGCGACGGAACGCTGGGAATGCGCGGTGGCGATCCGGCCGCGGTGGCGCCGCGCATGTTCGCTGAGTTCGAGCGAGCAGGGGCAGGTCGAGGAATAGACATAGTCGAGATGCAGGATCCGGTGCGTCGCCTCGGCCGATTTCAGCATTTCCAGCGCCACGTCGTAATACTGGTAGCCTTCGAGCCCGCTGCGCAGCGAGGTTCGTGGCATCGGATAGCTGAGCCGCATCTGGATGCGCGCGTCGTAGCTGTCGAGATCGTCGAGATAGGACTCGAGCACCGCGCCGATCACCTCGAAGGAAAACGAGCTTTCGGCATGCTTGTAGAAGGACCGCATGATGCGGCTCATGTTGATGCCCTTGCGGTTCGCTTCGAGCGAGACCGAGCCGGTGACCGAGGTTTCGAGCTGCAATTCGCCGCCGGCGCGGGCGCGAAAGCGGATCGGCAGGCGGAAGTTCGAGATGCCGACATGCTGGATCTCGGTCTTGGCGCCCTTGATCAGGCTCGCCGGGCCGTTCTGCAGGTCGGGCATCGAGGCGAGATAGGCCGGCCCCGGAACGAAATCGGTCGCGTAGGCGCGGCTAACCCGCGGTTCCTCGCCGCGCAGCAGGGCCTCGACCCTGGCCTCGCCGCCTTCGCCGCCGTTCCAGGCGAGCAGGACACGGGCGGCGGCGCGCGCCTCCGCCTCGCTCGGGCGCGCGCCGTCCGCTTCCGGCGCCTCACTCGGACGGAGCATGTTCATCGCGCGCCTTCTCCTCGGGACAGGGATGCCCGCGCCATTACATGGCAACTTCCCGGCAAAAGGAAAGGACCGCGGCGTGTCCGCCCGGTCCCGGACCTCGTGAAAAAAGGCCGCCCGGCGGGCGACCTTTCAGTGGTCGGCATCGGGCCGATCAGTTCTTGGCGTAGAACTCGACGACGAGGTTCGGTTCCATCTGCACCGGATACGGCACGTCCGACAGGGACGGCGCGCGGGTGAATTCGGCCGTCATTTTGGAATGGTCGACGCTGATATACTCGGGCACGTCGCGCTCGGCGCTACCCACGGCTTCGAGCACCACGGCGAGCTGGCGCGAGCGTTCGCGCAGGCTGATCACGTCGCCTTCCTTCACCTGGTAGGAGGCGATGTTCACGCGGCGGCCGTTCACCTGAACATGGCCATGGTTCACGAACTGGCGCGCGGCGAAGACGGTCGGCACGAACTTCGCGCGATAGACCACCGCGTCGAGCCGGCGCTCCAGGAGGCCGATCAGGTTCTCGGAGGTGTCGCCCTTGAGGCGGTCGGCCTCGGCATAGACCTTGCGGAACTGCTTCTCGGTCAGGTCGCCGTAATAGCCCTTGAGCTTCTGCTTGGCGCGCAGCTGCGTGCCGAAGTCGCTGAGCTTGTTCTTGCGGCGCTGGCCATGCTGGCCCGGCCCATATTCCCGCTTGTTCACCGGGGACTTCGGCCGGCCCCAGATGTTTTCGCCCATGCGGCGGTCGATCTTGTATTTCGCGCTTGTACGCTTCGTCACGGTTTCGTCCTAACTTCTCGTCAATATGGGCGGCGTCCTCCTTTGCCCGGGTCTCCCCAGGGCCGACAGGATCCCCCTTGCGGGGCCCGCGAACGCCAACATTCCCTCCGCCCCAACGGACGGCGAGCCGCGCCCTTTTAGCGACGGGGCTCCCGCTGTCAAGGCCAAGGCCGGACGCGGGCGGCGCTCAACCGCGGCGGCGGACGATCACCACCGCGGCGGCGAGGCCGGCGGCCAGGGCGAACCAGGTCAGGGCATAGCTCAGATGACTGTCGCGGAACCGGACGACGGTCAGGCCGCCGACCGGCAACCCGCCGGGATTGGCCGTGGCGTCGGCGTCGACGAAATAGGGCGCGGTGATGCCGAGTCCGCGCGCCTTTGCGATGGCGGCGACGTCGCGGGAATACCAGCGGTCGGCGGCGGGATCGTTGGCGCGGAGAAAGCCGCCGCCGGGCTCGGTCAGGCGGAGCAGGCCCGCGACGGTGACCTCGCCCGCCACTTGCCCCTCCGGCCGCGTCGCCGGGGCGCGGCGGTCCTGGGGCACGAAGCCGCGATTGACGAGCAGAATGAAATCCGGCGTCTCGAGCGGTGTGAGGATCCAGTAACCGGGGCCGAGCTCGGTCACCGCTTGCACCGGGGTCTCGCGGTCGTGAAGAAACCGTCCGGTCGCCACGACACGGCGATATTCGTCGCGGTCGCGGCTGATCGCTGGCCAGTCGGCGGGCCCCGGCGCGGCGACAGGGGCGGCGGCGAGCCGGGCGTCGACGCGGGCGATCAGGTCATGCTTCCAGGCCCGACGCTCCAGCTGCCAGACGCCAAGCGCCAGGAACCCGGCGATGGCGACGAGAACGCCGGTCCAGACAAGCCACCTCGACCAGCCGCGCATCGGCGGCGCCCGCCTCACTGCGAGGCGGGCGCCTCCATTCCCGGCATCTCCTCCATGGTCGGCATCATGTTGCGGTTCAGATGGAACACAATCCACAGCGAGCCGGCGAGGGTGATGACCACGAGGATGATGGTGAAGGCGGTGGAGAGCAGGATCCAGCCGCCCTCCGCCTTCGGCGTCATGTGCAGGAAGAAGATCATATGCACGAGGATCTGCGCCAGGGCGCAGATCAGCACGACGGCCGCGGTATAGGCCGCGCTGTCGATGGGCCGGGCCATCACCATCACGAAGGGGATGACGGTCAGGATCACCGACAGGACGAAGCCGGTCACGTAGGATTCGAAGGTGCCGTGCGGCGCGTCGTGCGAATCCGGTCCATGGCCGTGGCCGTGATCGTGCCCATGGCCATGATCCGACACGGCGGTCTCGACGCTCATCGCAGCACTCCCATCAGATAGACGAAGGTAAAGACCCCGATCCAGACCACGTCGAGGAAGTGCCAGAACAGCGACAGGCAGGTCAGGCGCCGTTGGTTGGCCGCGACGAGGCCGCGTTTGTTCACCTGAACCATCAGCACGCTCAGCCAGACGAGACCAAAGGTGACGTGGAGGCCGTGCGTCCCGACCAGCGCGAAGAAGGCGGAGAGAAAGCCCGACCGCTGCGGCCCCGCGCCCTCGTGGATGAGATGCGCGAACTCATAGAGCTCGATCGCGATGAAGGCCGCGCCGAAGCCGCCGGTGATGGCGAGCCATTTCAGCGTCTCCTTCTGGTCGCCCCGGTGCATCGCCAGCATGGCGAAGCCGTAGGTGATCGAGGAGAGGAGCAGCATCGTGGTGTTGAGCGCGACCAGCGGCAGATCGAACAGGTCGCGCGGCCCGGGCCCGCCGGCGAGGCTGGCGCCGAGCACGCCATAGGTGGCGAAGAGCACCGCGAAGATCAGGCAGTCGCTCATCAGATAGATCCAGAAGCCGAGGTTGGTGGATCCGCCCTCTGGATGATGGACTTCCTCGAAGATGTGGAAGTCGGTGGGAGACACGTTGGTCGTCGCGGTCATGGATCAGGCTCTCCCGTCGAGCAGGCGGGTCCGCGCGTTCTCGACCATGGCGACGTCGGCCGCCGGAACGTTGAAGTCGCGGTTGTAGTTGAAGGTGTGCCAGATGGCGCTGGCGATCGTCGCGACGAAGGCGAGCGCGGCCAGCCACCAGATGTACCAGATCAGCGCCATGGCGCAGACCGTGGCGCAGCCGGCGATCAGCATGCCGGCGCCGGTATTCTTCGGCATGTGGATCGGAATATAGCCCTCGAGCGGCCGGCGGTAGCCGTGCGTCTTCATGTCCCACCAGGCGTCATGGTCATGCACCACCGGGGTGAAGGCGAAATTGTAGGACGGCGGCGGCGAGGAGGTCGCCCATTCCAGCGTCCGGGCGTCCCAGGGATCGCCGGTGGTGTCGCGAAGCTGGTCCCGCTTCCAGATCGAGACGCCGATCTGGATCAGGAAGGCGGCGATGCCGCAGGCGATGAGCCCGGCGCCGAGGGCTGCGATCAGGAACCAGATCTGCAGGCCGGGGTCGTCGAACACCCGCACCCGCCGCGTCACCCCCATCAGACCGAGGACATAGAGCGGCATGAAGGCGACCCAGAAGCCGACGATCCAGCACCAGAAGGAGACCCGGCCCCAGAAGGGATCGAGTCTGAAGCCGAAGGCCTTGGGCCACCAGTAGATCATCCCGGCGAAGAGGCCGAAGAGCACGCCGCCGATGATGACATTGTGGAAATGCGCGACGAGAAACAGCGAATTGTGCAGCACGAAGTCGGCCGGCGGCACCGCGAGCAGCACCCCGGTCATGCCGCCGATGGTGAAGGTCAGCATGAAGGCGACGGTCCACATCATCGGCGCCTCGAAGCGGATGCGGCCGCGATACATGGTGAAGAGCCAGTTGAAGAGCTTCGCGCCCGTCGGGATCGAGATGATCATCGTCGCGATGCCGAAGAAGGAATTGACGCTGGCACCGGACCCCATGGTGAAGAAATGGTGCAGCCAGACGATGTAGCTGAGGATGGTGATGCAGACCGTGGCATAGACCATCGACGAATAGCCGAAGAGCCGCTTGCCGGAGAAGGTCGACGTCACCTCGGAAAAGACGCCGAAGGCCGGCAGTATCAGGATATAGACCTCCGGATGCCCCCAGATCCAGATCAGGTTCACGTACATCATGGCGTTGCCGCCATTGTCCGCCGTGAAAAAGTTGGTGCCGACGTAGCGGTCGAGCGACAGGAGCACCAGCGTCGCAGTCAGCACCGGGAAGGCGGCGACGATCAGGATGTTCGAGCAGAGCGCCGTCCAGGTGAAGATCGGCATCCGCATCATGGTCATGCCGGGGCAGCGCATCTTGATGATCGTCACGATCAGGTTGATGCCGGATAATGTCGTCCCGACACCCGCGACCTGAAGCCCCCATATATAGTAGTCCACCCCGACATAGGGGCTGCCGTCGAGCCCGGAGAGGGGCGGATAGGCCAGCCAGCCGGTCTGGGCGAATTCGCCGACGAAGAGCGAAGTCATGACGATCACCGCGCCGCCGACCGTCATCCAGAAGCTGAAATTGTTCAGGAACGGAAAGGCGACGTCGCGCGCGCCGATCTGCAGCGGCATGACGAAGTTCATCAGGCCGGTGACCATCGGCATCGCCACGAAGAAGATCATGATGACGCCATGCGCCGTGAAGACCTGATCGTAGTGATGCGCGGTGAGATAGCCTTCCGACCCGTTGAAGGCCCAGGCCTGTTGCAGCCGCATCATGACCGCGTCGGCGAAGCCGCGCAGCAGCATGATGAGGCCGAGCACCATGTACATGATGCCGATGCGCTTGTGGTCCACGGAGGTGAACCATTCGTGCCAGAGATAACCCCAGAGCTTGAAATAGGTCAGCGCCGCCAGGAGCGCGACGCCGCCGATTGCCACGCCGGCGAAGGTCGCGACCAGGATCGGCTCGTGCAGTGGGATCGCCGCCCAGGTCAGCCGGCCAAGGAGGAAGGAGGTCTCGATATGCTGTTCAGTCGCCATTCGCGCCGCGCCCCGGTCAGAGTTGCTTGCCCGACCCGCTCAGCGCGGGGGGCGGGGTGAGCAGGACGACGTTGTCCGGCCCGAATTGCTCGGTGAAATCCGCGGCCGCGCAAATCTGCGAGACGTGGAACGGCCTCGTGCCGATCGCGCTCGCCTGCTTGCCCTCGGCCGGAACGATGTTGATCGTGCCCGCGTGGCCCGTGCCGCCGTGCCCGTCGAGCGTCATCATCTCGTCGATGCACATCCGTCCCTCCTCGACGCAGCGATTGACCGCCCGGCGGAAGAGATCGGGATCGACCGCGCCAAAATGCCGCGGCGGCGTGTTCTCGCTCCGCTCCGCGAGCGCGAGATAGCCCGGCCGGTCGAGCGTGTCGCCATTCTCGCGCACCTTCGCGACCCAGGCGTCGAACCCCGGCGAATCGAGGCCGTGGAAGCGGAAACGCATCCCCGAGAAGCCGGCACCGCTGTAGTTCGAGGAAAAGCCCTCGTAGTCGCCGCGCAGGTTCATGACGGCGTGCAGCTGCGATTCCATGCCCGGCATCGCATAGATCATGCCGGCGAGCGCCGGGACGTAGAAGGCGTTCATCACGCTCTGCGAGGTCAGGTGGAAATTGATTGGCCGGTCGATGGGCGCCGCCGCCTCGTTCACCGTGGCGACGCCGTATTCGGGATAGATGAACAGCCATTTCCAGTCGAGCGCGACCACCTCGATATCGAGCGGCTTCACGCCTTCGGGCACCGGGCGCCGCTCGCCGATATGGGTCAGCGGCCGGAACGGGTCGAGCAGGTGCGTGCCGACCCAAGTCATGCCGCCAAGGCAGATGATGATGAGCAGCGGCGCCGCCCAGATGACGAGTTCGAGGCTGGTCGAATGGTGCCAGTCGGGATCGTAGTTCGACTTGCGCTTGGCGCTGTAGCGCCAGGCGAAGAAGCCGGTCAGGCCCATCACCGGCACGATGATCAGCAGCATGAGCAGCGTCGCGCTGACCAGCATGTCGCGCTGCTGCGCCGCCACATAGCCGGATGGGGAGAGCACCACCATGTCGCATCCGCCGAGCAGCGCGAGAGCCGGCAAGGTAAGGAGCAGCCGTCGTCGCATGGTGATGTCCCCCGTTCAACTTCGCCCCGCGTGCCGCTGCGAGGCGGTATGGCGCCGGACTGATTCCCTGCTATCTTAACCAGAAGCGACCGGTATAAGGAAACTCGGGCTGCATCAAACGCCCGATCGTTGCGAGGAGGCACCTCACGAATGACCCAGGTGAGCGAGACCGCGCTCGACGCCCACGCACATGGCGGGCGGGCACAGTCGCATACCAGCGTCGCGGACATGGCCGTCGGCGTCGTCATCGGGCGAAGCTCGGAGTTTTTCGACTTCTTCGTCTATGCGATCGCCTCGGTGCTGGTGTTCCCCCGGGTGATGTTTCCCTTTCTCGACCCGCTTCAGGGCGTGCTCTGGTCCTTCGCGCTCTTCGCGCTCGCCTTCGTGGCGCGGCCGTTCGGCACTCTGATCTTCATGGCGGTCGACCGTCGCTTCGGCCGCGGCGTCAAGCTGACGGCGGCGCTGTTCCTGCTCGGCTGTTCCACCGCCGGCATCGCCTTCATGCCGAATTACGCCTTGGCCGGGGGCTATGCGATTCTCATCCTCGCCATCATGCGCATCGCGCAGGGGATCGCGCTCGGCGGCACCTGGGACGGGCTCGCCTCGCTGCTCGCCATGAACGCGCCCGAGGGTCAGCGCGGCTGGTATGCGATGATCCCGCAGATCGGGGCGCCCGTCGGGCTCTTCGTGGCCAGCGCGCTCTTCATCTATCTCATCACCGGTCTCAGCGAGCAGGATTTCCTCGACTGGGGCTGGCGCTATCCGTTCTTCGTCGCCTTCGCGATCAATGTCGTGGCTTTGTTCGCCCGGCTGCGGATCGTGGTCACGCCGGAATATGAGGATCATTTCCAGAGCCTCGATCTGCAGCCGACCGGTGTGCGCGAGACGATCGCGGCCGACGGCGCCAATATCCTGATCGGCGCCTTCACCCCGCTCGCCACCTTCGCGCTGTTTCATATGGTGACGGTGTTTCCGCTGTCCTGGGTCTATCTCTCGACCGGCGATTCGATCGCCGGGTTCCTCGGGATCGAGATCGGGACCGCGCTGATCTGCCTCGCCGCCGTCATCGCCTCCGGGCCGCTCGCCGACACTTTCGGGCGTCGGCGGCTGCTCATCATCTGCGCCATCGCCATCGGCGTCTTCGCACTGGTGGCGCCGGTGCTGCTGAATGGCGGGCAGGTGGGCGAGTTCGTCTATATGGTGCTCGGCTGCGCCCTGCTCGGCCTCTCCTTCGGCCAGTCGTCGGGGGCCGTCGCCTCGCGCTTCTCGCCGAAGTACCGCTATACCGGATCGGCCCTGACCTCCGATCTCGCCTGGCTGTTCGGCGCGGGCTTCGCACCGCTGGTGGCCTTGTTGCTCGCCACGCAGTTCGGCCTGGCTTCGTCGGGCGGCTATCTGCTCTCCGGCGCGATCTGCACCGTGATCGCGCTGTTCCTCAGCCGGCGGTTGGAGCTGTCGAACGACTGACCGGTTGCGACGCCGCGGCCTTCCCTTCACGAGATCGACCGTCGGCGAGATCGTGACGGGCGTGCCCTGCCGGGGCTCGCCCGTCTGCGACGGGCGTGCCGGGCACACCCGCCACGATTGAGAGCTCCCGGAAAAATCCGCACCCCTCGCGGCCTGCGCAAGTTTGCTCCGGCCGCGCGCCCGCGCGACCTGCCACTGGCAGGTCGACAAGATGCGTACGCAAAAAAGACATCTCGAACCGCCACGCCAAGCAGGGCGGATCATCAAACCGCGCGGTCCCTGGCCGAAATCCCCTGCGCCCTTGACGGCGGCGCGGCGGGCGCCTAGGCGGGCGGGCCGCGATTTCGGGGGACCGCCATGACGCTCTATCAC
>JBGAJI010000112.1:0-9637 GCA_044225035.1 Amaricoccus sp.
GCAGCCCCATGAACTCCATCAGCATCTGGTTGGTGTTCGCGGTGCCGTAGAAGGTGCAGGTGCCCGGCCCGTGATACGAGGCCATCTCGGCCTCCATCAGCTTGTCGCGGCCGACCTCGCCGCTGGCAAATTGCTGGCGGACCTTGGATTTCTGGTCGTTGGGAATGCCGGAGGTCATCGGCCCGGCCGGCAGGAACACCGCCGGCAGGTAACCGAAGGTGGCGGCGGCGATGACGAGGCCGGGGACGATCTTGTCGCAGACGCCGAGATAGACGGTGCTGTCGAAGACGTCGTGGCTGAGCGAGATGCCGGCGGCCATGGCGATCACGTCGCGCGAGAAGAGGCTGAGCTCCATCCCGGCCTGGCCTTGCGTCACGCCGTCGCACATCGCCGGCACGCCGCCCGCGACCTGGGCGGTGCCCCCCATCTCGGCGGCGGCGCGGCGGATCAGGGCGGGATAGGTCTCGAACGGCTGATGCGCCGACAGCATGTCGTTATAGGCCGTGACGATGCCGAGATTGCCGGCGCTGTCGCCGACGAGGATCGCCTTCTCGCGGTCGGTCATCGCGGCGTAGGCATGGGCCTGGTTGCCGCAGGTCAGATGCGCGCGTTTCGGTCCTTCGGCGCGGGCCCGGGCCATGCGGTCGAGATAGGGGCGCCGGATCGGCGACGAGCGATCGATGATCCGCTGGGTGACTCGGGCGACGGTGGCGTTCAGCGACATTTGCGGGCTCCCTCCCTCGGTTCGGGCGGCGGATGTATCAGGCGGCGTAGTGGACGGTGACCGGGCAGGGCGCGGTCAGCGCGACGCGGATCGGCGCCTCGGCGATCGGTCCCGCTTCCAGCGCGGTTTCGAGCGCGGCGAGCTTGTCCTCGCCCGCGATCAGCACATGGATGACGCCGGCCGCGCGCAGCACCGGCGCGCTCAGCGTCAGCCGTGCCTCCGGCTGGTCGGGCGGATGCACCGCGACGATGTCGGGCGCGTCATCGGCCAGCGCCTCGGCGAGTTCGGGCGCGCGGGGGAAAAGCGAGGCGGTATGCATATCGGCGCCCATGCCGAGCACGGCCACGTCGATCGGCAGATGCCCGGCGACGCGACCGCGGATCGCATCGAGGATGATCTCGACCCCCGAGCCGAGCGCGTGGAAGTGCAACAGGTTGGCCGCCGCCGCGCGATTGCGCATCAAGGTCTCGCGGATCAGCCGGGTATTCGAGCGCGCGCTCAGCTCCGGCACGACGCGCTCGTCGGTCAGCATGACGGTCACGTCCGGCCAGTTGAGATCGGCCTCTGACAGCGCCTCGAGGAAGGGGCCGGGCGTGGTGCCGCCCGGCACGGCGAGCGTCGCGCGGTGCTTCGTGGCGAGCGCGGCGCGCAGCTGGTCGGCGACGAGCTCGGCCAGGCCGCGCATCAGCGTGTCGCGGTCGGGATAGAGCTGGCGGGCGACGGTCACGCCTCGATCTCGCGCCAGAGATGGCCTTCGGCGCTGGTCAGCTTGTAGGCCTGGATCGGTCCGGCGCTGCCCTGGTCGTAGGGCAGGGGCTTGGTGCCCGCCTCGTTCCAGGCCTTGATGATCGGGTCGGTCCAGGCCCAGGCCGCCTCGACCTCGTCGCCGCGCATGAACAGGGTCTGGTCGCCGCGGATCACGTCCATGATCAGCCGCTCGTAGGCTTCCGGCATTTCGCCGTCGGCGCCGAGCGCGTCGGCGAAGGTCATGTCGAGCGGCACCTCGATCAGCCGCATGCCACCCGGGCCGGGCTCCTTGATGGTGACGCGCATGGTGATGCCCTCGTCCGGCTGAAGCCGGATGATGAGGGCGTTGCCGCGCATCGCCTCGACCTGCGGGAAGATGGTGTGCGGCGGTTGCTTGAAGATCACCGCGATCTCGGAGAAACGCGAGCCGAGCTTCTTGCCGGTGCGAAGGTAGAAGGGCGTCCCGGACCAGCGCCAGTTCGAGACATGCACCTTGAGCGCGACGAAGCTCTCGGTGCGGCTCATCGGGTCGCCGACATGGTCGAAATAGCTGCCGTCCGTGCCGGCGGCGCGATACTGGCCGCGGACGGTGTCGCTCAAGGTCAGCGGGTCGAGCGCGCGGATCACTTTCAGCTTCTCGTCCCGCACCGCGTCGGGATCGAATTTCGACGGCGGCTCCATCGCGGTCAGGCAGAGGAGCTGCATCATGTGGTTCTGCACCATGTCCCGCATGGCGCCGGACTTGTCGTAATAGGCGCCGCGTCCCGCCACGCCGATCGATTCCGCCACGGTGATCTGGACGTGATCGACGTAATGCGCGTTCCAGAGCGGCTCGAACAGCGCGTTGCCGAAGCGGATCGCCATCAGGTTCTGCACCGTCTCCTTCCCGAGGTAGTGGTCGATGCGATAGATCTGATGCTCGTCGAAATTGCGCGACAGCTGGACGTTCAGCGCCTTGGCCGAGGCGAGATCCTTGCCGAGCGGCTTTTCGACGACGATGCGGCTCTCCGGCGTCGCGATCCCCGCCTTGGCCAGCCGGTCGGAGATTTCCGAAAACAGCGAGGGCGCCACGGAGAGATAGAAGGCCCGGATATGGTCAGGCTTTTCGTCCAGCTTCTTCGCCAGCGTGCCCCAGCCCTGTTCGCCCATCGCGTCGATGGGCACATAGTCGAGCGAGGCGAGGAATTCCTCGAGCAATCCCTTGTCCAGCTTTGCCTCGCCGATGAACTCTATCAGCGCGGCGCGGATGCTCGCCCGGAACTCCGCCCGGCTCATCTTGGCGCGGGCGGCGCCGATGATGCGCGCGCCGGCCGGAATCTGGTGCACCGCGAGTCGGCGATAGAGGGAGGGGAGGATCTTGCGATGGGCGAGGTCGCCCGTGGCACCGAAGATGACGAGGTCGAACGGCTGGACTGGGATGACTGTGGAAACCAAGCGGCCTATCCTTGTGCGGTCATGAAACGAGGAGTTCTTCGGCGCGCGGCAGGTCGGCGCCCCGACGCGAACAGGTGATCGCCGCCGCGCGCGCCGCGGTGCCGAGCACACGGGCGAGGCGGTCGGCGTCGAGCGTCTCGATGGCGCGGATCGGCCCCTCGGGCTCGCCGACGAGCTGGGCGATCAGCGCCGCCTGGAAGGTGTCGCCGGCGCCGACCGTGTCGATGACCTTGACCGTCGGCGGCGTCGCGCTTCCGGCCGGTCCGTGCGCCGCCCAGCCGTGCGCCGCCTCGCCGCCGTCGGTGACGACCACGAGCTTCGCTCCCTTGCCGAGCTGGTCCGCCGCGAAATTCTCGGCCGAGAGGCCGGGATGCAGCAGGTCGAGATCCTCGGCGCTGATCTTGATCAATGTGGCGAGCGGGTAGAGCACCGCCAGCCGCTGGCGCCAGACGTCCATGTCGGGCTCGACCGTCGGTCGCACGTTGGGATCGAGGGTGATGAAGCGCGACCGTTCCGCCGTCGCGAGCGCGGCGAAAGCGTCGGCGACCGGCGCGGCGGCGAGGGAATAGGAGCCGAAATGCAGGCCGACGATATCGGCCCCCATCCGCGGCAGGTCGGACTTGACCACGCCGGTGTCGGCGGAGCCGTTGTCGTAGAACTGGTAGGCCGGCACCCCGGCGGCGTCGAGCCCGACGAGGCTGAGCGTTGTCGGGCGATCCGTCGGGATGGCGTAGTCGGTCGAGACGCCTTCCGCCCGCAGCACCGCGACCAGCCGCTGGCCGAGCAGGTCGGTCGAGAGGCCGGTCAGGAGGCCGGAGCGGACGCCGAGGCGAGACAGGCCGATCGCCACGTTGAAGGGCGACCCCCCGGCGCGGGCGGCGTAGGTGGCGGCCGCCGGACCGGAATCGGTCTCCAGAAAGAAATCGAAAAGCGCTTCGCCGCAGACCAGGAACATCGACCGCTTCCCCCTCGGTCAGGGCGGCCCGCGACGGACCGCCAAGTCAGACTTCACTCGACGTGGGTTCGCAGCGCAAGGCCCGCGCTCCCGTGGCCGCCGTCCGTTGTTGCTCGGAGGGATTAATCAATTCAATTGAGAAATTCAATGACTGTTTTCTTCGCACTCCGCGAACACCGCCTGATAGGCGGGGAGGTAGATGCCATTCTCCTCGATCTGGCCGGAAAAGCCCGTGCCCTGCGTCATCTGCCAGCCGCCGGCCGGCCGAGGCAAGGTCTGGTCGGCATTAGAGAAATTGAAGGCGCAGATCATCCGCGTCCCGTCGAGCGCACGCTCGAAGGCGAGACAGTCGGCATTGGCGACGAGCATCCGGAAACCGCCCTTGGCAAGCACCGGATGCCGTTTGCGGAAGGCGATCATCCGGCGATAGAAGGCGAGCACGGACAGCGGGTCATGGTCCTGCGCCGAGACCGAATGCGAAAGGTGGTCCATCGAAATCGGCAGCCAGGGCTTCGCATCCGAGAAGCCGCCGTTGAGATTGTCGGTCAGCCAGACCATCGGCGTCCGGCATCCGTCCCGTCCGCGGAACTTCGGCCAGAAGCGCTTGCCGTAAGGATCCTGCAAATCCTCGAAGGCGACATAGGCCTCGGCGAGGCCGAGTTCCTCGCCCTGATAGAGACAGACCGAGCCGCGCAGCGACATCAGAAGCGCGAGATAGAGGCGGAGTTGCGCGTCGTTGAGGCCCCAGCGGGTGACATGCCGCTCGACATCGTGGTTGGAGAAGGCCCAGCAGGCCCAGCCATCCGAGGCGACCTCGGCGAATCGGCCGAGCACCTGGGCGACGCGCGAGCCGGTCGGCACCTCGGTCGACAGGAATTCGAAGGCGTAGCACATCTGCATCCGGTCGTCGCCGCGGGTATATTCGCCCATGATCTCCATGCCGCGCTGGGCGTCGCCGACCTCGCCGACGGCGGCGATCGCCGGATACTGGTCCATCAGCGCGCGCATCCGCTTGAGAAAGCCGATCATCTCCGGCCGGCTCTTGTCGTAGAGATGCTCCTGCCAGTTGTAGGGATTGACCTCGGGCGCGGTGGAGAAGTCGCGCCGCTCCGGCGCCAGCGCGGGGTTGTCGCGCAATTCCTTGTCGCAGAAATAGAAGTTGATCGTATCGAAGCGGAACCCGTCGACGCCACGGTCGAGCCAGAAGCGCGCGACCTCCAAGAGCTCGTCCTGCACCTCGGGCTCGTGGAAGTTGAGGTCGGGCTGCGAGGTCAGGAAATTGTGCAGATAGTACTGCATCCGCTCGCCGTCCCATTCCCAGGCCGGGCCGCCGAAGATCGACAGCCAGTTGTTGGGCGGGGTGCCGTCGGGCTTGGCATCGGCCCAGACGTACCAGTTGGATTTCGGATTGTCGCGGGACGAGCGGCTTTCGCGAAACCAGCGGTGGGTGTCGGAGGTATGGCTGAGCACGAGGTCGATGATGACGCGGACGTTCAGCTCATGCGCGCGGCGGACGAGGGCGTCGAAATCGGCGAGTGTTCCGAACATCGGATCGACATCGCGGTAGTTGGTGACGTCATAGCCGAAATCGAGCATCGGCGAGGGGAAGAAGGGCGAGATCCAGATCGCATCGACCCCGAGGCTCGCCACATAGCCGAGGCGGTTGATGATGCCGGCGAGATCGCCGACGCCGTCGCTGTTGGAATCCTGGAACGAGCGCGGATAGATCTGATAGATGACGGCGCCGCGCCACCAGTCCTTGTCGACCGGCGGCGGATTGTCCGCGTGAATGGGCATGTCGAAATTCATCGGGTCCCCCTTCCAGCCTGTCCGCGCGAAGCTACGCCGCCGCCGCCCGCCGATCCAGCGTTTTGGCGATGGGTAAGGGTTTGAGCTTTCGGGGGGCCGCGCGCCCGCTCGACCCGCGGCCTTGGTGCCGGATCAAGCCTCTGGGAGGATCTCGCGCGGTCAGACCGTTACGGGTTCGGCCACCTGCGCGCCGACGCCGAAGACGCGCTTGTAGCGATCGACCTGGTCGGCGGGGCCCATGGCCTTGGCGGGATTGTCGCTCAGCTTGACCGTCGGGCGGCCGTTGGCGCTGATCGCCTTGCAGACGAGGCTGAACGGGGCGAGCGCGTCGTCCGGCGCCAGACCGCGGAAATCGTTGGTGAGCAGCGTCCCCCAGCCGAAGCCGAGCTTCACCCGGCCGTGGAACCGCACATAGAGCGCCTCGATCTTGTCGACATCGAGCCCGTCCGAGAAGATCACCAGCTTTTCCCGCGGATCCTGACCCTTGGATTCCCACCAGGCTATGGCCGTTTCCGCCCCGGTCTCGGGCGCGCCGGAATCGACGCGGATGCCGGTCCAGGAGGCCAGCCAGTCCGGGGCGCGCTTCAGGAAGCCCTCGGTGCCATAGGTGTCGGGCAGGATGATGCGGAGGTTGCCGTCATAATCGTCGTGCCAGTTTTCCAGCACCTTGTAGGGTGCCTCGGCCAGTTCGGCGTCGTCCTTGGCCAGCGCGGCGAAGATCATCGGCAGTTCGTGCGCGTTGGTGCCGATCGCCTCCACCTCGCGGCGCATGGCGATGAGGCAGTTGGACGAGCCCTGGAACTTTTCGCCAAGCCCTTCCAGCATCGCCTGCACGCACCAGTCCTGCCACAGGAAGGAATGCCGGCGCCGCGTGCCAAAATCCGAGATCCTGAGGTCGGGCATCCGCCGCAGCCGCTCAATCTTCTCCCAGACCTTGGTCATGGCGCGGGCATAGAGCACCTGCAGCTCGAAATAGCCCATGCCTTTCAGCACCGCGCGGCCGCGCAGCTCCATCAGCCCGGCGAGGGCGGGGATCTCCCACATCATCACTTCGGGCCAGGAGCCTTCGAAGGTCAGTTCGTACTGGTCGCCGCGCCGTTCCAGCCGATAGTCCGGCATCTGGAAGTTCTCGAACCAGCTCATGAAATCCGGGCTGAACATCGCCCGCTTGCCATAGAAGGTATTGCCGCGCAGCCAGGTGCCTTCGCCCCGGCTAAGGCGCAGGGTGCGGATATGGTCGAGCTGGGCGCGGAGGTCGCCCTCGTCGATCAGCTCGGCCAGCGGCACGTCCTTGCTGCGGTTGATGAGGCTGAATTCCACGCGCACGTCGGCGTGGCGCTGGAACACCGTCTGCAGCATCATCAGCTTGTAGAAATCGGTATCGAGCAGCGAGCGCACGATTGGATCGATGCGCCAGGCATGGTCATAGACGCGCTTTGCGATCTCGGTCATTTCCCTACCCCAGTTCCGTGGTCCGCGCGAGCAGGACGCCGGCCGAACCCATCGCGGCGAGCGCCCGGCCGTGCGAGCCGTCGAGGTCGATCTCGCGGCATGCGTCTTCGAGCAGCGTCACGGCGAAGCCGAGCCGGACCGCGTCCATCGCGGAATAGTGCACGCAGAAATCGGTGGCGAGCCCGGCCAGCCAGACATGGTCGACGCCCCGCTCGCGCAGGTACCCGGCGAGCCCGGTCGGTGTGTCGCGATCGTTCTCGAAGAAGGCGGAATAGCTGTCGACATGCGGCCGGAAGCCCTTGCGCAGCACGAGGTCGGCGCGGTCGGTGTCGAGATCGGGGTGAAAGGCGGCGCCTTCCGTGCCCTGGACGCAATGCGCGGGCCAGAGCACCTGCGGACCGTAGGGCATCTCGGTCATCGAAAACGGCGCCGCGCCGTCGTGGTTGTCGGCGAAGGAGCCATGGTCGGCCGGATGCCAGTCCTGGGTCAGGACGCGAACCTTGAAGAGCGGTGCGATCCGATTGACGAGCGGCACCACGGCGTCGCCCTCCGCGACGGCCAGCGCGCCGCCCGGGCAGAAGTCGTTCTGAACGTCGATCACAATCAGCGCCGAAGTCGCGCCCGGCATCGCCATCGGCTGTCGTTCCCCATCCCGCGCGGCTCGTTGGCCGCGGAGGGGCGAGACTGCCAGCCCGCCGGCGATTTATCAACAGGGGCGCATTGGCGCGGTTTCGGCCACCCGTCTATTCGGATGGGATGAACACGAGGTCGGCGATGTCGGGTCCGGCGCCCGGTTCCGCGTCCGGCAGGGCGACGGTGACCGGGGCGATGCCAAGGTCGGCGAGCTGGTCGGGTGTGCCGTGGCCGTGCTCCAGATGGCCGCGGCCGATCACGCCGACGATGAGCGCGTCCGGCCGGTCGGCCAGCGTGGCGGCGATGGCGCAGGCGAAGGCGCGGTCCCAGGTCTGTTGCGCGCGGACGAATCGGTCGAAGGCCGGGTCCTCCGCGCTGGTCGCCTCGCGGTTCGGGCGGGCGCCGCCGGTGATCTCGAAGAGGTATCGGCGATAGGCGGGGCTGGCGCCGCGGGCCGGGGTCAGCCAGGCGCGCTCCTCCGCCGGCAGCGCGTCCCAGCCCTCGCGCCCCACGAGGCTGACGATCGGCCGATCGACATTGAGCGCGACGGCGGGCAGGCGCAGGTCACGGCAGAGCTGGAAGATCGGGCGATAGAGCGCGGCGTCGAAACCCCAGACGGCCGGCCAGCCGGCGTCGTGGAGAAAGGTCGCTTCGTCCGAGCGGCCTTCGGTCCAGGCGTCCAAAGCCGCCTGGGCGCGGCGGGGGAACATCTCGAAGCCGACCACCACCTCGTCGCGCTGGCCGGCGAGCCCGGCGATCACGCTCGCCTGCCAGCGATGGTCCGCCGCCGAATCGTGCCGCTCGCCGAGGAGGGCGACCCGTCCCTCGGCCATGCGCCGCAGCGCCGCGGTGTGGCCGAGCCGCGCGCCGGTGGCGGGCTCGGTCCAGAACAGCGCCGGGCGCCTCGCGGTGACCATCGAAATGTCCCTTACCTGAGTCGATTAAGTGGGATTGACGTACCCGACTGTTTTTGTCATGTTCATTGCCAGCAAATCCCGCGGCGAGAAACTGCCTCATGGACCAGCCACCCCCGATCCTCGTCCGAAACCCGGAACCGATGGCATTGGCAACGAGCGCGCGCCCGAACCCGCCGCGACCGTTCCCCGAAGTCAGCCGGATCCAAGACCGTCCGGAGGTACGCCCATGAACGCGCCTTTCCATCCCGCCCGCGAAGCCTATGTCGAGACCCGCGCGCGAGTCGAGCCTCGCCCGCGTCCCCAGCATGACGCGCGTCTGCTGACCGCCGGGGGGACCGAGGCGACGATCGTGCTCGACGGCACGCTCTACGTCCTGCACATCACCCGCCAGGGCAAGCTGATCCTCACGAAATGAGCCGGCACCATCCGCCCGGAGCCGCTCCCGTCAGCCGCCTGTCGGATCTGACGCCGCTGGAGCAGCGCGTCGTGATCTACACGCGGCTGTGGAGCGACGGGCGGCTCGGCCAGGCCGAGGTCTGGCGAGACCTGATCGAGCGACGCGGGCTGGCGCCGGCGCGCTTCGCGACCGAAACGCTGGAGACGCTGCTGCGCCAGATCGTGACGCACGGCCGAAGGCCGCTGCAACGCCACGCGCCGCATTGTCCCTGCGTCGGCGGCGACGAATGCATCCTCGCCCGCTTCGTCGCCCTCGCCGCCGAGGGCGCGCGCGAGGATGCGATCCTGATGGCGACGCTGATGGTCCGGGCGGACATCTCGTTCAGCCTCGCCCATGTCGCCGAGGAATTCGGCTTGGCGATCCGATGCGCCCTGGACGAGGACGAGATCTCCGGGCTCGCGGAGGGCGCGGACGGTCTCGCGAGCCGCGCGCCCGGGGCGCCGGTATCGCCGACGCGCCACTGAAGGCGCGCCGCTGGCCGCGAGGTCAGAGGCGGGTCGTCCAGTGTG
>JBGAJI010000113.1:0-9632 GCA_044225035.1 Amaricoccus sp.
CGGCGCCTCGCCGACGAACATCAGCTTGGCTTCGGGATTGCCGTCGGCGAAGACCGTGTTGGTCGCCGTCTTCTTGAGCCCGCAGCCGTCATAGAGCCGGACCGCCTGCTCGAGCTCGGCGACCGAATTGCAGGCGGCCGCCAGCGCCTTGGCGTCCTGGGCGACCAGCGGCGGCGGGGCCGCCGGCGCCGGCGGCCCGGGCGGCGCCCGATCGGCCGAAGGGGGGCGGACGATCGCCGGCCGCGGCGGGAGCGGGGCGGATGCCGGCGCCTCGGCGGCGCCGCGCGGCATGGCCGGCGGCGCGGCCGGCATCACGGCCTGCGGCCGGGTCCGGTCCACCGGCAGATCGAGGATCGCCTCGTCGGCCCCGGCCGCCACCTGCCAGGCCAGCAGGGCGACCGCCTCGGCGTCGCTCAGGTCTGAAATCTGCGCCATCGGCCGGAGCCTATCGCCCCGCCTTGGGCTTGGACAGTCTCACGACCCTGCGATACATCTTCTCGAAGCCCCTTAACTATGATGCGAAGCCGATGACGCGCGAGCGCATGGAATACGACGTGGTCGTGGTCGGCGCCGGTCCTTCCGGCCTCGCCGCCGCGATCCGCCTGAAGCAGCTGTCGGCCGAGGCCGGCCGCGAGGTCTCGGTCTGCGTCATCGAGAAGGGCTCCGAGGTCGGCGCCCACATCCTGTCCGGCGCGGTGGTCGAGCCCCGCGCACTCAACGAGCTGATCCCGGACTGGAAGGAGAAGGGCGCGCCGCTCAACACGCCGGTCGTCGAGGACCGCTTTCTGCTGCTGACGAAGAAGAGCGCCTGGCGGATGCCGACGCCGCCGCAGATGAACAATCACGGCAACTACATCGTCAGCCTCGGCAACCTCGTGCGCTGGCTGGGCCAGCAGGCGGAAGCTCTCGGCGTCGAGATCTATCCGGGCTTCGCCGCCGCGGAGGTCCTCTACGAGGACGGGCGCGTCGTCGGCGTCGCCACCGGCGACCAGGGCATCGGCAAGAACGGCGAGAAGACCGGAAGCTATACCGAGGGCGTCGAGCTTCGTGCCCGCTTCACCTTGTTCGCCGAGGGCGCGCGCGGCTCCCTGACCAAGACGCTGGTCCATCGCTTCGGGCTTCGCGACGACTGCGAGCCCCAGACCTACGGCATCGGCGTCAAGGAGCTGTGGGAGGTCGATCCTTCGCAGCACCATCTCGGGCGCGTCGTGCACACGATCGGCTGGCCGCTCGACAGCAGCACGTATGGCGGCTCGTTCCTCTATCACCTGGAGAACAACCAGGTCGCCGTCGGCTTCGTCATCGGCCTCGACTACGAAAACCCCTGGCTCGCGCCGTTCGAGGAGTTCCAGCGCTTCAAGAACCATCCGGCGATCCGGCCGATCTTCGAGGGCGGGCGCCGCGTCTCCTACGGTGCGCGCGCGATCAACGAGGGCGGCTTCCAGTCGATCCCGAAGCTGACCTTCCCCGGTGGCGCGCTGATCGGCTGTGCCGCGGGCTTCCTCAACGTGCCCAAGATCAAGGGCAGCCACACGGCGATGAAGACCGGCATGCTCGCGGCCGAGGCGACGTTCGCCGCGGTCGCCGATGCGTCCGCGGCCGAGATCGCGGGCTACCGCGAGGCGCTGGAGAAGAGCTGGGTCTGGGAAGAGCTCAAGGGCGTGCGCAACATCCGCCCCGGCTTCAACGGCGGCATGTGGCTCGGCCTCGCGCACGCCGCGCTCGATACCTATCTCTTCCGCGGCAAGGCGCCGTGGACGCTGCATCACCACGCCGATCACGAATGCCTGAGGCCGGCGGCGCATTTCCCGCCGATCGAGTATCCGAAGGCCGACGGCAAGGTCACCTTCGACCGGCTCTCCTCGGTGTTCATCTCGAACACCAACCACGAGGAGAACCAGCCGCCGCACCTGAAGATCCTCGATCCGAGCGTGCCGGTCGCGGTCAACCTCGCGATCTACGAGGCGCCCGAGCAGCGATACTGCCCGGCCGGCGTCTACGAGATCGTCGGGCGCGACGAAGGCGCACCCAAGCTGCAGATCAACGCGCAGAACTGCGTCCACTGCAAAACCTGCGACATCAAGGACCCGACCCAGAACATCAACTGGGTCGTGCCGGAAGGTGGCGGCGGGCCTAACTATCCCAATATGTAAGATCCCGAATTCCCGAAGCCTTCAGGCGATGGAACGCATGCCCGCCTCCTCACGCACCCCGCTCGTCCTTCTTCTCGCGGCCTCGCTCTCGGCCTGTGCCGCCGGCGGCGCGACGCCGGCGCCTTCCGAGAAGCTGCCCCTCGGCTCGACCGCGTCGGGCAACTTCCTCTCGGGATTGGCCGCCCAGCGCGGTAACGATCCGGGCGCTGCGGCCGAATATTTCGGCGCCGCGCTCAAGGTCGATCCGAACGACCAGCAGCTCCTGCTGCGCGGGCTCGCGGTGGCGCTGCAGGACGGCCGCGGCGACGTCGCGACCGAGCTCGCGCAACGCCTGATCGCTATCGATCCCGCCAACGCCTTCGGCGCGCTGACGCTGGCGCTCGCCGACGCCAAGGCCGACCGTTACGCCGACTCGGAGAAGCGTTTGGCGACGCTTCGGCGCACCGGACCGAACGCGATCCTGGCGCCGCTGCTGATCGCCTGGGCGCGCGCGGGGCAGGGGAACTTCGACCAGGCGGTCGACGCGCTGGAGACCACGGGCAATCCGCAGGCCGAGCTCTCCGCCATGTTCCAGCTGCATGCGGCGATGATCAACGAGCTCGGCGGGCGCACCGAGGCCGCGGAGAAGAACTACCGCGCCACGCTCGCCGCGGAATCGCCGTCGTTGCGCGCGGTGGTCGCCGCCGGCCGCTTCTACGAGCGCACCGGGCGCCAGGCGGAGGCCGAGTCCCTCTATCAGAAGTTCTCCGAGCGCGCCTCGGATCCGATCTACCTGCAGGCCGATCTCGCCCGCGCGCGCGCCAAGGGCGCGCCGCCGGTGATGATCGCCAAGGCGACCGACGGCATGGCCGACGCGCTGTTCGACCTCGCTTCCGCGCTGCAGACCGACCGCACCGCCGATCTCGCCCAGGTCTACGTGCAGACCGCGATGTGGCTGAAGCCGAAATTCCCGGCGGCGAACCTGCTGCTCGGCAGCCTGCTCGAGAACGAGCAGCGTTATGCCGAGGCGAACGCGGCCTACGGCACCGCGACCAACGACCCGGTCTACGGCTGGTCGGCAAAGCTGCACATCGCCAGCAACCTCGACCAGATGGGCAAGACCGACGACGCGGTGCGCGTGCTCGAGGCGATGGCGACCGAGCAGCCCGAGCGCATCGACGCGCTGGTGAGGCTCGGCGATCTCTGGCGATCGAAGGTCAAGCAGCCGGGGACTTTCCCCGAATACGACAAGGCGCTCGCCGCCTACGATCGCGCGGTCGCGCGTGTGCCGAACCCGACCTCGCAGCACTGGAGCCTGTTCTTCTCGCGCGCCGTCGTGCTCGAGCGCTCCGGCCGCTGGGCGCGGGCGGAGCCCGACCTGCTGAAGGCGCTCGAGCTCGAGCCCGAGCAGCCGAGCGTGCTCAACTATCTCGGATACTCGTGGGCCGACCAGCGGCTCCATCTCGACAAGGCGCTGCCGATGATCGAGCGCGCGGTCGAGCTTCGCCCGCGCGACGGCTACATCATCGACTCCCTCGGCTGGGTGCATTTCCGTCTCGGCAATGTCGAGAAGGCGCTGGGCTACATGGAGCAGGCGGTCGAGCTCAGGCCGCAGGATCCGACGATCAACGACCACCTCGGCGACGTCTACTGGCGCGTCGGCCGCCGCGCCGAGGCGCGCTACCAGTGGGAGCGCGCGCTTCGTCTCGAGCCCGAGCCCGAAGCGGTGCCGGCCATCCAGAAGAAGATCGCCGAAGGCCTGCCGCCGCTGTGAGAAATCGCCTTACGTGATCCACGTTCGGGCGCACGCGAAGGTCAATCTCTACCTCCACGTCGTCGGCAAGCGCGCCGACGGGTACCATCTGCTCGACAGCCTCGTCGTATTCGCCGACCTGCATGACGACGTCGTCGCCGAAGCCGCCGACGACCTGACGCTCGCGATCGACGGGCCTTTCGGCGAGGCGCTCGCGGCTGAATCCGACAATCTCGTCCTGCGCGCGGCGCGCGGACTCGCCGAGGCCTGTCGCGTCGAGCCGAAGGCCAGGCTCAGGTTGACCAAGCGCATCCCGGTCTCGGCCGGCATCGGCGGCGGCTCGGCCGATGCGGCGGCGACGTTGGCGGCGCTCGCCGAGCTCTGGTCGGTCGAGGTGCCGATCGCGCTGCTGCAGAAGCTGGGCGCCGACGTGCCGGCCTGCTTCGCCGGCCAGCCGCTGTTCATGTCCGGCATCGGCGAGCAGCTGGCGCCGGCGCCGCAGCTTCCGCCCACCTGGATCCTTCTGGTGAATCCCGGCGTCGCGGTCGCGACCAAGGACGTGTTCCGCGCGCGCAACGGCGCGTTCTCCCAGGCGGCGCCGTTCAACGTGGCACCGCTCGATGCTGAGCGTCTCGCGCGCTTCCTGCTTCATCGACGCAACGACCTCACGGCCGCCGCGACCATCCATGCGCGCGAGATCCGCGAGGCGCGCGCGATGATCGGCGCGACCGAAGGCTGCCTGCTCGCGCGCATGTCGGGCAGCGGCGCGACCGTGTTCGGTCTCTATGCGTCGGAAGAGGAAGCGGCGCGCGCAGCAGCATCGATCAGGAACGATCGACCGGCGTGGTGGTGCTGGAGCGGCGCGATCCGCGTCTAGCGCTGTGGGCGCGCGGAGGCGGTCGGCGACAGCGAGGGCCCGAGCTTCGCGGTCAGGATCTCGAGGAGATCTTCCGTCGCGACGCCGGTCTGCGGCAGGCCGCTGTCGCTCTGGAACTTGCGGATCGCCTGGCGGGTCTTGTCGCCGAGCATGCCGTCGATGCGGCCGGCGTCGTAACCCAATTCGGTCAACATGTGCTGGACCGCGCCGATCACCTCGGTCGCGGGCTTCGTCGGGTCGCCACCGTTCTTGCTCGCGTCGGGCTTCGGCGCCGGCTTCTTCGCCAGCGCCGCGCGCGCGTCGGGATCGCCCAGCAAGGCGGCGCGGCTGAGATAGGCACGCGCACCGGCAGGGTTCGCAGGACCGCCGAGCCCGGACTCGGAAAGGACGGCGAGATTGTAGAACGCCTTCGCGATGCCCTGGTCGGCGGCGCGCTTGAACCAGCGCTGAGCCTCGGCGTAGTCGGTCGGGATGCCGCGGCCCTGGGCATAGAAGACGCCGAGATTGTACTGCGCGCGCGCATGCCCCTGCTCGGCGGCCGAGTGGTACCAGAGCAGCGCGCGCACATCGTCGGCGCCGACGCCGAGCCCGTGCTCGTAGAGGACACCGAGATTGTATTGCGCGCTGGCGTTGCCCTGCACCGCCGCCTCGCGGAACCAGTACGCAGCCTTGCCGTAGTCGGGATTGCCGGTCTCGGGCTGCGCCGCCATCACGCCGAGCTCGTATTGCGACTTCACGTCGCCGGCACGTGCCGCCTTCTCCAGATCCTCGGCCTCGCGCGGCGGCGGCGGCGCCTCGGTCGGCTGCGTCAGCGTCGGGAAGCCTTGCGCGGAATCGGTCGCAGGCGGCGTCGCGGTCGGCGCGGGCACGGCCGGTGCCGGCGTCGCGGGTGAAGCCGGGGGCGGCGCCGCCGCGGTCTGCGGCGGAGGCGGCGATGAAGCTGTCGACGTTGCTGTCGACGCCGGTGTGGCCTGGTCGGTGCCCGGCGTCGGCGGCATCGCCGTCGCAGGCGCCGAAGGCGTGGCCGCGCCGCTCGTCATCGGCGCGATCGGGGTCGGCGGCGGCACCGCGGAGGCGGGCGGCGGCGGTGGCGCCTCGACCTTCGGCGGCTCGGGTTTGGGAGGCTCGGATTTGGCAGGTTCGGCCGATGGCACCGATGCGGTCGGGGTCGGCGCCTGTTGCCCGGACTCGACCGACGCGTCCTCGAACAGGCTCTTGAGGTCGTGGATCCAGTGGCGCGCCGTTTCGTCGGCGGCGGTCACCCAGCGCTTGCCCTCGTCGATCGCGCGGTCGACGGTCTCGGCGACCGGATCGACGAGACGCGGCGGCAGGCCGATCAGCTCGCCATGATCGAGCACGAGGACGGCCGAGCCGGCGCCCAGCGCCAGCGCCACGATCGCGCCGGCGAGGGAGCCGACGGCGCGGCGGAAGCGGCTCCGCCGCTGGACCTTCCGCTCGCGCGGCTTCGCCCAGGACCGGCGATGCGGCCGCTCTGCCGGGATCTCGGTGTCGACCGTGAAGACCAGCGGATCGGGTTCCGGCTGCTCCGGGACCTTGAAGCGCTCGAAATCGTCGTCCGGCGGCGGGACCGGGGTCGGGAATTCGTCCGCGATCGGCGACGGGGTCCGGGCCGGCGCCTCGGGTTCCGGCTCGGTCTCAGGCTGGTGAAACCGTTCGAAATCGTCGTCGACCGGCGCGGGCTCGGGCTCCGGCTCCTCCGGGACCCGGAAGCGCTCGAAGTCGTCGTCGAGGGTAAGCGGCGGCTCCTCCGCCGGGGCCGGGGCGGCGGGCTCCGGAGGCCTGGCCCGGCCGGAAACCCGGGCATGCTCGATCTCGACCAGCCGGTGCGCCAGTTCCTGGACCTTGAGGGCGACCGGTATGACCATGTCGCCCGAGCGCGACTCCGCCCGCTCGATCCCGCTTTCCAGGGATCGGACCTCGGCCCGCTGGGCCGCGGCCATGACGATGTTTTCTTGCTGGGCCTCGGGCGTCGGCGGGGCGGCCGCCAGCACGGCCTCGTGGGAGCGGATCGCCTGCTCGATCCAGGCGCCGACCGTCATGCCGGCGGCCTGGGCGGCCTGGCGCGCGGTCTCGCGGGTCTTCCGCTCGACTCCCTTCACGCTCCAGGGCGCGGCGGGGCTGCTTTTACCGGTCATATCTTGCGTACTACCGAAGCCCTGACTCAATATCTAGGCTTACGCGAGTCGGGTGCCGGCAGCTGCGGCGCCTCCAGGACCTCGAGACGACGGCCGATCTGCGACAGGGCCTGGTCCAAGGGCTGGAGTGCGTCAAGCATCCGTCGCTCGACCGCGGCGAGGCGCTGGGTCAGCGCCTCGATGTCGACGCGAAGCTCAGCGGGTGCCGGAACCGGAGGCTCGGGCCGGACGACGACCTGGTTCGCCTGACCCAGGCGCTGGGCCGACGCCGCGTCGATCACCCGGGAAAGCCAGACGCCCATCGGCTCCCCGGACCCCATCGCCGCAGTCTTGGCGATCTTCCGGGCTTCCGCCGATACACCCTTGATACTCCAAGGCATATTACCGGCTTCGGACATCCGGTCCTCCCCGTCATACCCAGTATGACCCAACCCCTGCCGACACGATACCAGAGGTCGGACCGAAGGGTAACCGGTAAGTCGCCCGGTCGCTCCCTATAGCGGCCCGAAGTCGCGTTGCCGCGTTCCGGGTTTTGAGGGTATGGTGCGCACCGCTCGTGACGGCCGGCGGCATTGGGGCGTGGCCAAGCGGTAAGGCAGCGGTTTTTGGTACCGCGATCCCAGGTTCGAATCCTGGCGCCCCAGCCAGCCTTTCGGCGGCGATATATCAGTCAATTATAGAGTAAGTGTAAGGCCTTCGCGGGCGACCAGGGTGCCGATGCGGCGCTTCTCGGCCGCCGCGGCGATGTCGTCCATGAAGGCATCGTCGTGGCTGGGATCGTGGTGGAAGATCACCAAGCGCTTGGCGCCGGCCGCCTCGCAGACCCGGATGCCTTCCTCCCAGGTCGAGTGGCCCCAGCCCTTGAATTTCGGGTATTCCTCGTCCGTGTAGGTCGAGTCGTAGATCACGATGTCGGCCCCTTCGATCAGGCCGCAGATCGTCCGGTCCGGCCCCTGGCCGTCGTGCTCGGTATCGGTCACGTAGCAGATCGACCGGCCGCCATACTCGATGCGGTAGCCCGTGGCGCCGTTCGGATGGTTGAGCGGTGCGGTCCGCAAGGTGACGCCCGGCCGCGGGCTCAGGGTCGCGCCGGCCCGGAAGTCCTTGTAGGCGATGTCCGCCTTGAAGATCTCGATCGGCACCGGGAAGAGCGGCGGCATCATCATCTCGCAGAGGACGTCGCAGAGTTCCAGGCCCTGCGCCTCGAGGTGCCCCGCCCAGAAGCGGAAGCGGTTCTTCGGCACGAAGGCCGGCCCGAAGAACGGCAGCCCGCTCACATGGTCAAAATGGGTGTGGGAAAGGAACAGGTCGGCGTCGACCGATCCCGCCTCGGCGAGCTTGCGCCCGAGCGGCCGTAGGCCCGTTCCGGCGTCGAAGATGAGCAGATGGTCGCCGCAGCGCACCTCCAGGCAGGAGGTGTTGCCGCCATAGCCGAGCATCTCGGGCTCCGGGCAGGCGATCGAGCCGCGCACCCCCCAGAAGGTGACGCTGAATGCGGTATTGACGGAAGCGGACACCGGACGCGCCTCAGATCACCAGGCGATAGCCGCCCTGCTCGGTCACAAGGATCTCGGCCTTGGCCGGGTTGCGCTCGATCTTCTGGCGCAGCCGGTAGACGTGGGTCTCGAGCGTGTGGGTGGTGACGCCCGAGTTGTATCCCCAGACCTCGTTCAGCAGCACGTCGCGGGCGATCGCCTTGGCGCCGGCCCGGAACAGGTACTTGAGGATCGCCGTCTCCTTCTCGGTCAGGCGGATACGGCGGTTCTTCTCCGGGTCCATCAACAGCTTGGAGGCCGGACGGAAGCGGTACGGGCCGATCGCGAACAGGGCGTCGTCGCTCTGCTCGTGCTGGCGGAGCTGGGCCTTGATGCGGGCGATCAGCACGCCGAGGCGGAACGGCTTGGTCACGTAGTCGCTGGCGCCGGCATCCAGTCCCTGGATCGTGTCGGACTCGGAATCCGCGCCGGTCAGCATGATGATCGGGGCCTTGAGGCCGCCCGTCCGCATCTGCTGGCAGACCTGACGGCCGTCGCCGTCGGGCAGGCCGACGTCGAGCAGGACCAGGTCGACATGGTCGCGCTTGACCGCTTCCAGGCCTTCGGCGCCGGACTTGGCCTGTATGACTTCGAACTCTTGCTGCAGTTGCAGCTGGTCGGCCAGCACTTCCCGGAGGTCCGGGTCGTCGTCGACGATCAGCAGCGTCTTGGGCTTGGTCATCCCGGAAGGAGCCTTCGTGGGGACAGTCGACGGCATTCCGAGCCTATCACGGCCCGGGGCCGACGGCGACGGGAAGGTACTACCAGTATTTGGGGGGCTCACTACCGGTCACCCCAGATCTATGATCATAGACGCAACAGCTCCGCGACGGTCCGAAACAACGGGTTAGCTTGGTCGGCCAGCGTATCGACGATCGAGAAGTGGTGGAGGCCGGCCAGGCTCCGGGTCTCGATGTCCCAGGTGGCGCCCAAAGCGTCCTGGTGTCTGTGATACTCCTCACTTTCGGCGCTCCCCACGGCCAGGATCACCCGGCCGGCCCGGGGCTCCGGCTTGGGCAGGCGGATCGGGCTGAGCGCCTTGGCCTCCTCGGGGCTCATCCTGAGGGACGCGTTCAGGTAGGTGAGCTGGATCGACTCGAGGTCGTAGAGACCGCTGAGCGCGACCGCGCCGGCCAGGTAAGGACCGGGGCCCGTCGCCGCCATTGCGGTCAGGTGGCC
>JBGAJI010000114.1:0-9473 GCA_044225035.1 Amaricoccus sp.
TGGGGCCGAAGCTGCTGCTCCTGTTCATCGTCGGCGACATTCTCGGCACCGGCGTCTATGCCCTGACCGGCCAGGTCGCGGCGGAGGTCGGGGGCGCGGCCTGGGCGCCGTTCCTGCTCGCCTTCGTCATCGCGACCATCACCGCCTTTTCCTATCTCGAGCTTGTGACGCGCTATCCGCAGGCGGCCGGCGCCGCGCTCTACGCGCATCGCGCCTTCGGCGTGCATTTCCTCACCTTCCTCATCGCCTTCACCGTGATGTGCTCCGGCATCACCTCGGCCTCGACGGCGTCGAACGCTTTCGCCGGTTTCGTCAGCGATGGATTCGCCCTCGGGTTCGACGCGGGAAGCACGGGCCGGCTGGCGCTGGCGCTCGGCTTCATGGCGCTGGTCGCCGCCGTCAATTTCCGCGGCGTCGGCGAGAGCGTGAAGGCCAATGTCGTCCTGACCATCGTCGAGCTCTCGGGTCTTCTGCTCATCATCATGGTCGGCTTCTGGGCTATGTCGCAGGGCAGGGCGGATTTTTCCCAGGTGACGGTCTTCCAGTCTTCCGAGGAGAAATCGGCGTTCATGGCGCTGACCGCCGCCACCTCGCTCGCCTTCTTCGCCATGGTGGGGTTCGAGGACTCGGTGAACATGGCCGAGGAATGCAAGAATCCGATCCGCGACTTCCCCCGGATGATGCTGACCGGCCTCGGCATCACCGGGCTCATCTATGTCCTCGTCTCGATCTGCGCCGTCGCCCTCGTGCCCGTCGGCGACCTCGTCGATACCTCCAAGGGCTCGGCGCTGACGCAGGTGGTGCGCGCCGGCGCGCCCGGCCTGCCGTTCGACCGGATCTTTCCCTTCATCGGCATGTTCGCGGTGGCCAATTCGGCGCTCATCAACATGCTGATGGCGAGCCGCCTGCTCTATGGTCTCGCCAATCAGGGGGTGTTGCCCCACGTTCTCGGTCGGGTGCACAGGACGCGCCGCACGCCTTGGGTCTCGATCCTCTTCACCACCGCCATCGCCTTCGGGCTGATCTTCTTCGTCGTCCGCAATTCGCAGGCGGAGGCGATCGCGCTGCTCGGCGGCACGACGGCGCTGCTGCTGCTCGGCGTCTTCACCGTGGTGAATGTCTCGCTCATCGTCCTGCGCCGCGGCCCGTCGCCGGAACACAAGCATTTCCGTACCCCGGGGGCATTGCCCTGGATCGGCGCGGCCAGCTGCGCGTTTCTCGTCGGCCCCTGGGCGCGCAGCGCGGCGCAGATGCCGCAATACCGCATCGCCGCCTGGCTGCTCGGCATCGGGATCTTGCTCTGGGCGCTGACCTGGGCCTGGAACCGCGGGGTGCGGCATCGGTCTACGGTGCTCGCGCATCCGGAACGCCTGGCGGAGCGCTCGGACGACGCGCCGACCAACTGATGCGCTGGACCCCCGCCGCCGGTTGCGCCATAACGGTCCGAACACGGACCTCCCGAGGATGCCCATGTCGCTGAAGACGATCGCGCTCGACCTTCTGACCTGGTGGAACAACCAGACCACCGCCACGCGCTTCTACACCTGGCGCAAGGGCCAGCGGGTGGGCGAGGATTCGCAAGGGAACGTCTACTATCAGACGGCCGACGGCGCGCGGCGCTGGGTCATCTACAATGGCGAGATCGAGGCGAGCCGGATCGCGCCGGAATGGCATGGCTGGCTGCACCACACCTGGCAGCAGCCGCCGACCACCGCGCCCCTGCCGCGCAAGCCGTGGGAAAAGCCGCATGAGCCGAACCTGACCGGCACCGGTCTCGCCTATCACCCGTCCGGCAGCCTGCTCGCCGCCGGTCCGGCCGTGACGCGCGATTACGAGGCCTGGAAGCCGGAATAGGATAGGGGCCCCGATATGG
Source organism: Amaricoccus sp. (assembly GCA_044225035.1). Classification (GTDB taxonomy): domain Bacteria; phylum Pseudomonadota; class Alphaproteobacteria; order Rhodobacterales; family Rhodobacteraceae; genus Amaricoccus. Next base: position 1,874 of record JBGAJI010000114.1, read on the forward strand.
CCAACAACGTGGCCGAGGCCATCATCGGCGCGGCCGTCGTCGTCATCGCCGCCGGATTCGTCGTCTATGCCGGCCAGACCAGCGGCTATGGCGCGGCGGGCGACAGCTATCCGCTGACCGCCAGCTTTCGCAATGTCGATGGCATCTCGGTCGGCACCGACGTGCGGATCGCCGGGATCAAGGTCGGGTCGGTGACGTCGCTCGACCTCGACGACACGACCTTCATGGCACGAGCGAACTTCACCGTGCGCGACGGGCTGAGCATTCCCGACGATTCCGATGTGAAGATCGCGTCGGAGGGCCTGCTCGGCGGGAATTTCGTCGAGATCACGCCGGGCGCCTCGGAGATCATGCTGGCGGCCGGCGACGAGATCACCAATACGCAGGGCTCGGTCGATCTCCTCAACCTCCTGATGCGGTTCGGGACCGGCAAATGACGCGCCTGCTGATCCTCGTCGCCACGCTCTGCGCCGGGATGCAGGCGGTCGCGGCGCAATCGGTGCAGATCGCCAACGATCAACGGACCTCGCAGGTGAACCAGCTGCATCTGCGCGCGCTCGACACGTTGAACGGCGCGACGACCGACCTGACGGTGATGGTCGGCGAGACGGTGCGCTTCGGCCGACTGGAGATCACCGCCGACACCTGCCGCGTCCCGGAGAACAATCCCAAGGGCGACGCCTATGCCTTCCTCCGCATCCGCGACACGCGCGAGGACAAGCCGCGGTTCTCGGGATGGATGTTCGCCTCGTCGCCGGCGCTGTCGGCGCTCGACCATCCGCGCTACGATGTCTGGGTCGTGAGCTGCGACAACCGCTGACGCGGCGTATCCATCGGTAGGGCGAGGAAGTTCGCCGGGCGGTTGATCGCCACCTTCAGCCGCCGGTGGTATTCGCCGCGCGGGATTTCGATCGCGCCGAGGCTGGCGAGATGCGGCGTGATGAACTGGGTGTCGAGCAGGGTGAAGCCGCCGGCCCGCAGCCGCGCGACCAGCGCGATCAATGCGAATTTCGAGGTGTCGCGGGCGCGGCTGAACATGCTCTCGCCAAAGAAGGCGCCGCCGAGCGCCACGCCGTAGAGCCCGCCCTGGAGCGCGCCGTCCGACCAGATTTCCACGGAATGCGCGAATCCCATGCGGTGGAGGTCGCGATAGAGCCGGTGGATCTGGCCGTTGATCCAGGTCTCCGGCCGGTCGGCGCAGGCCGAGACCACCTCGGCGAAGGCGCGATTCACATGGATCTCGAAATCGCCGGTGCGAAAGGCGCGGGCGAGGCGGCGGGGCACGTGCATCCGGTCGAGCGGCAGGATGCCGCGCTGTTCGGGGTCGATCCAGTAGACGTCCGCGGCGTCCGCGGCGTCCGCCATCGGGAAGACGCCCGAGGCATAGGCGCGCAGCAGCAGCGTCGGCGTGATGTCGGGGCCGTCACGCATGGCAGGCGGGCGCCGGCCTTATTGCGTCTCGCGCGCCAGCCACTCTTCCAGCCAATGGATGGTGTATTTGCCCTTCTGGATATCCGGCTCGTCCAGCAGCGCGTGAAACAGAGGCGTCGTCGTCTCGATGCCGTCGACCACGAGCTCGGACAGCGCGCGGCGCAGGCGGGCGAGGGCGAGGTCGCGGGTGCGGGCATGGACGATCAGCTTGCCGATCAGGCTGTCGTAGTAGGGCGGGATCACGTAGCCGTCGTAGATCGCGCTGTCCATCCGCACCCCGAGGCCGCCGGGCGCGTAATAGGTGGCGATCCGGCCCGGGCTCGGCTGGAAGCCCGGCAGCTTCTCCGCGTTGATCCGGCATTCGATGGCATGGCCGTTCGGGACGAGGTCATCCTGGGTGAAGGACATCTTGTGGCCGGCGGCGACGCGGATCTGTTCCTGCACGATATCGACGTCGTAGATCGCCTCGGTCACCGGATGCTCGACCTGCAGGCGGGTGTTCATCTCGATGAAATAGAACTCGCCCTTCTCGTAGAGGAATTCGATGGTGCCGGCGCCGGAATATTTGATGCGCGCGATCGCGTCGGCGCAGGTCTTGCCGATCTTCGCCCGGGTCTTGGCGTCGATCACCGGCGAGGGGGCTTCCTCCAGCACCTTCTGGTGCCGGCGCTGCAGCGAGCAGTCGCGCTCGCCGAGATGCACCGCGCCGCCCTTGCCGTCGCCGAACACCTGGATCTCGATATGCCGCGGCGCGCCGAGATATTTCTCGAGATAGACCTCGTCGTTGCCGAAGGCCGCCTTGGCCTCGGCCCGCGCGGTGGTGAAGGCGGTCTCCATCTCCGCGGCGGTCCGGGCGAGCTTCATGCCGCGTCCGCCGCCGCCGGCGGTCGCCTTGACGATCACCGGATAGCCGATGGCCTCGCCGACCTTGCGCGCCTCGTCGAGCGTCGGCACGCCGCCGTCGGAACCGGGGACGCACGGCACGCCGAGGCCCTTCATCGTCTCCTTCGCCGTGATCTTGTCGCCCATCAGCCGGATATGCGCGGCGCTCGGCCCGATGAAGGTGATGCCGTGATCCTCGACGATCTGCACGAAGGTGGCGTTCTCGCTGAGAAAGCCATAGCCGGGATGGATCGCCTCGGCGCCGGTGATCTCGCAGGCGGCGATGATGTTCGGCACGGAGAGATAGCTTTGCGACGCCGGGGGCGGACCGATGCAGACGCTCTCGTCGGCCATGCGGACATGCATCGCATTGGCATCCGCCGTCGAATGGATCGCGACGGTCTGGATGCCCATTTCCTTGCAGGCGCGATGGATGCGCAGCGCGATCTCGCCCCGGTTGGCGATCAGGACCTTCTTGAACATGGGCGCCTCGAGCTTTCTTGGGGATCGCGCCGGGTCGGCCGTCATTCCAGGATGATCAGCGGGGCGCCGAATTCGACGGGCGAGCCGTCTTCGACCAGGATCCGCTTGACGCGGCCGGGCCGCGGGGCGGGGATCTGGTTCATCGTCTTCATCGCCTCGATGATCAGGATGGTCTGGCCCTCGCTCACCGTGTCGCCGATCTTGACGAAGGCCGGAGAGCCGGGCTCGCCCTGCAGATAGACGGTGCCGACCATCGGCGAGGCGACGACGCCGGGATCGTCGGACGGGTCCGCCGCCGCCACGGGCCCGCCGGCCGACGGCGCGGGCAGGGCGGCCGCCGCCGGGGCAGACGGAACGGCGACCTGGATCGGGGCGGGGGCGGCGATGATCTGGCGCGCGACCCGGACGGTCAGCGCGTCGTCCTCGCCATATTCCCGGTTGACCTCGATCTCGGTCAGGTCCGTTTCGCGCAGCAATTCGGCCAGAGCCCGAATGAACGCGATATCGGACTCCTGCGGTGACTTGTCCATCGATTGCCCTGTGTTGTTCTTGGAAGCGGGGGGCCCTGCTCAGACGCGGCCTCTGTATATGCGGTGCGTCGGGGGCTGGAAAGTGCCGAAATTCGCGCCGCCCGCCGGGCTCAGTTCGCGGCGCGCAACTCTCCCACCAGCTTTTCCAGGTCGCCACGCGGCACATAGCCGCGCACCATCTTCGAATCGACCACGAAGGTCGGGGTGCCGGTGATGGCGAGCGTCTGGGCCAGCGTCTTGTTCTGGGCGAGGCGGCGGTCGATCTCCGGGTCGGTCATGCCGGCGCGGATCACCGCCGGATCGAGCTCGGCTTCGGTTAGCGCATGGTCGAGGCTGGCGTCGGTCACCGGCTCGCGCAGGCCCATCAGCGTCGCGTTCAGCCGGCCATAGGCCTCCGGTCCCTGCGAGATCATCGTGGCGATCGCCGCGCGGGCCGCGAGGTCCGACCCCGGGCCGAGGATCGGGAAATCCTTGACGATCAGCCGGATGTCGCCGTCGGCATCGACCATGTCATGCACGTCCGTGAAGGATTTGCGGCAGAAACCACATTGGTAGTCGACGAACTCGACGATGGTGAAGGCGCCGTCCGGATTGCCGGCGACATAGGAGTAGCCGTCCTGAAACAGCGCGTCGGCGTTCTCGGAGACGAGCGCGGCGTCCGACTTGTCCGCCGCGGCCTTTTGCCGCGCGTCGAGCAGCGCCAGCATCTCCATGAGAACTTCCGGATTTTCCAGAAGATAGTCATGCACTTCCGCGCGGAACGCCGCGCGCTCGGCGTCGGTCATCGTCTTGACGGCGTCGGTGGCATGGGCCGGCGCGAGCGCCGCCGAGAGGAGGAGGGCGGTCGCCGCCGCCAGTCGCTTCAGGGCCATGGGCTCAGTTTCTCCTCTTCACGCGGCGCGTCATGGTAATCCGATCCTGCGCCCGCCGCCAGCCCGGCGAGCCGGTTGGCACGAGGTCGGCGGCGCGGATCGCGGTGCGCGCCGCGTCCGGCATCTTTCCCTCGAGCACGAAACGCTCGGCGGTGGCGAGCGCCGCGGCGCCCTCGTTGCCCATCCGCGCCTCGGCGAGCGCGAGGTCGCGCAGGACGGACGGATTTTCGCGGTCGAGTCGCGCCGAGGTCAGCAGCGCCTCGCGCGCCTCCGCCGTGTCGGCGTCGTTTCCGGTGTTGAGCAGCGCGCGGCCGAGGCCGCTGAGGATCAGCGGCTCCTTCGGGGCGAATTCGACGGCGCGGCGATAGGCGGCCACCGCCCCCGCCGCGTCGCCGGATTCGAGCAGGAACTGCCCCTTCAGCTCCAGATAGAACGGGTCATCGGGACGGAGCGCGAGCAGCGTCTCCATCTGCCGCGTGCCGAGGGCGACGTTCGGCTGCCGGTGATAGGCGATGGCGCGGGCCAGCGCCGCCGTCTCGGACGTGTCGGAGGGCGGGTAGAGCTTCAGCGTCTGGGCCGGGCTCTTCAGGAAGCCTTCGAGCTTCGCCACCATCCTTTTGTGCCAATAGACCTCGTCCTCCGAGGGCGGCGTGCCCTTCGGCAGGCTGGCGACCCGCTCTTCCAGCATGGCGATCCGGTCGCTCCAGAGCGGATGGGTGCGGGCATAGGGGTCCATCTGCGACGGCATCAGCGCCTCCTGGCCGCCGAAGCGTTCGAGCACCGAGACCACGGCGCGTGGATCGGCGCCGGCCGAGACCATGAAGCGCAGCCCGGCCTGGTCCGCCGCCGCCTCCTCGCCGCGGCTGTGGGCGAGCATGTCGCGCCGCGCCACCTGCTGGCTGCCGGTGGCGATCGCCATGCCGGCCTCCGGGCTGCCGCCGATCGCCACGGCGGCGGCCCCCACCAGGCCGAGGATCGCGAGCCCCTTTGATCCCTGACGCGACTGGTCCCGGCGCGCCAGATGTCCGCCGGCGATATGCCCCGTCTCGTGGGCGATCACCGCGCGCAGTTCGTCGATCGAGCCGAGCTTGGTCAGCAGGCCGGTGTTGATGAAGATATTCTGCCCGCCAGCGACGAAGGCATTCAACTCGCGGTCGTTCAGGACGTAGATATGCACGCTGGATGGCGTGACGCTCGCCGCGCGCAGGATCGGATTGGCGATATGGGAGAGGGTGCGTTCGATCTCGGCGTCCCGGATCATGCCGACCGCCCCGGCCGGACCGGCGGCGACCAGCGCCGCGAGGATCGCCGCGAGGAACCGGATGGGGACGGGCAAGCGACGCGACTCCTCGATGTTGCGCAACGGGGCATTTCGTGCCCCAAGGGCGCCGCTGACGGCGCGGCAGGGTAGGAGACGATCGGTGCGAAGTTCAAGGCGGGGCGAGGTTGATCCCTTCATCGTGATGGACGTGATGGAGGCGGCGCGGGCCGAGGAGGCGCGGGGCCGGTCGATCATCCATATGGAGGTCGGCCAGCCCGGCACGCCGGCGCCCGCCCCCGCCCGCGCCGCGCTGGCCCGGGCGATGGCGGAGGGCGATCCGCTCGGCTATACCGTGGCGCTCGGCCTGCCGGCGCTCCGGGCGCGGATCGCGCGGCTCTATCGCGACTGGTACCGGCTCGATCTCGATCCGGGGCGGATCGTGGTCACCGCCGGCTCCTCCGCTGGTTTCATCCTCGCCTTTTCGTCACTGTTCGACAGCGGCGAGCGGGTGGCGATCGGCGATCCCGGCTATCCGAGCTATCGCAACATCCTGAAATCGATGGGACTTGTCCCGGTCGGGATCGAGACGCGGGCCGAGAACCGCTTTCAGCCGGTGCCGGCCGACCTCGCGCGCCCCGACCTCGCCGGGGTGCTGGTGGCGAGCCCGGCCAATCCGACCGGAACCATGCTCGGCCGCGCCGAGCTGGCCGCGCTGATCGGCGCGGCGGCGGAGCGCGGCATGGCCTTCATCTCGGACGAGATCTATCACGGGATCCAGTACGGCGACCGCGCCGTCTCGGCGCTGGAGATCAGCGACGAGGTCTATGTGATCAATTCCTTCTCGAAATATTTCTCGATGACCGGCTGGCGGATCGGCTGGATGGTGGTGCCGGAGGCGCATGTGCGCCGGGTCGAGCGGCTGGCGCAGAACCTCTTCATCTGCGCGCCGCATGCGAGCCAGGTCGCCGCCCTCGCCGCGCTCGACGCAGGCGAGGAGCTGGAAGCCAATCTCGAGGTCTATCGCGCCAATCGCGCGCTGATGCTGAAGGGTCTGCCCGAGGCGGGCTTTACCCGGATCGCGCCGCCGGACGGCGCGTTCTATGTCTATGCCGATGTGTCGAACCTGACGCGGGACAGCCATGACCTGTCGGCGCTGATCCTGCGCGAGGCCGGGGTCGCGGTGACCCCGGGCCTCGATTTCGATCCCGGCCGCGGGGCGGGCGCGCTGCGCTTTTCCTACGCCCGCTCCACCGCCGATATCGCCGAGGGCCTCGCGCGTCTGCGCCGCTGGGCGCGGCGCTGACGCGGGGGGCTCAGCGCGACCACCAGCCGCGGCGTTTCGGTTCGCCGGGCACCTCCGGCGCGCCGGCGGCATCCTCGCGCGACTGATCCGGCTCGCCCTCGGCCATCGCCTCTTCCAGCGCCGGGGCGGGGATCCGGTCGGCTTGCGCCGTCGGCTCGGGCTCGGCGACCTGCTCGAAGCCCGGCTCCTCCAGCGCGGACTCCTCCAGAACGGGCTCCTCCGGCGCGGGCTCGAAGAAGGGCGCGTCGATGACGGTCGGCGGCGCCGGTTCTTCCGCGACGAGCGGCCGCGGTTCCGGCTCCGTCTCCGGCGCCTCGCGCTCCTCGGCGACTTCGACCGGGGCCGCGATGGCATCGGACTGAGCGGGTTCGGCCGGCGGCGAAGCCTCGGCCGGTTCGCCGAGCGTGTCGGGCGCCGGCGTCTCGGCCACCGATCCGGCGGGCTTGCGAATCCGCTCGCGCCGCTTTGGCCGCGCGTTCTGGGTTTCCGGCACCTCGACGATGTTGGAGGCGATCCCGCCGAGGTCGATCACCTCGCCAAACGCCGCGTCGAGCTCGACGACGGGCTCATCCCCTGCCGCCGCCTCGGCGACGTCGATTTCCGGCGCGGTCTCCGCCGCCGGGGCGCGGCCGCGCGATCGGCGTCGGGATTTCGTCCGCTCGACCGGCGGCTCCTCGACCGGGACGACGGCGTCCGCTTCGGACGGGCCCTCGTCCAGCATCTCGCCGCCGGTCTCGGGCTGGTCGGCCTCGAAGCGATCGGCGTCGTCGAACCGCGGCCCGCCGTTCTCGTCGCCGCCCTTGCCGCCGCGCCGACGGCGCCGCCGCTTGCGCTTGCC
>JBGAJI010000115.1:0-2805 GCA_044225035.1 Amaricoccus sp.
GGCGGCGGCGCTCACCCAGCTTGGCGCGGCGCTCGGGCCGGATTTCGCGGCGGCGCTGCGGGTGATGCTGGCGGCGCGCGGGCGGGTGATCGTCTCGGGCATGGGCAAGTCGGGCCATGTGGCGCGCAAGATCGCGGCGACGCTGGCCTCGACCGGCACGCCGGCGATGTTCGTTCATCCGGCCGAGGCGAGCCATGGCGATCTCGGCATGATCACCGCCGCCGACGTGGTGCTGCTCCTGTCCAATTCGGGCGAGACGCCGGAACTGGCCGACATGATCGCCTATGCCAAGCGCTTCGGCATTCCGCTGATCGCCGTCGCCGGGCGGGCGGAGAGCACGCTGATGCGGCAGGCGGATGTCGGCGTGCTGCTGCCGCCTGCGCCGGAGGCCTGCTCGGTCGGGCTGGCGCCGACCACCTCCACCACCATGACGCTGGCGCTCGGCGATGCGATGGCCGTCGCGCTGATGGAGCATCGCGACTTCACGCCGGAGGATTTCCGCGACTTCCATCCCGGCGGGCGGCTCGGGGCGCGGCTGGCGACGGTCGGCCTGCTCATGCATTCGGGCGCGGAGATGCCGCTGATCGCCCCCGACACGCCGATGACCGAGGCGCTGCTGGTGATCTCGGCCAAGGGTTTCGGCGTCGCGGGCGTGGTGGATGGCGACGGCGCGCTGATCGGGATCATCACCGATGGCGACCTTCGCCGGAACATGGCCGGGCTGCTCGAGCGGCGGGCGGACGAGGTGATGACGCGGGGGCCGAGGACGGTTTCCTCCGCCGCGCTCGCCTCGGAGGCGCTCGGGATCATGAACGCGCGCAAGATCACCACGCTCTTCGCCACCGATCCGAAGGCGCCGGAGCGGCCGGTCGGAATCCTGCATGTGCATGACTGCCTGCGCGCCGGCGTGGTCTGATCCATGAACGGCGGCGGCAGAGGCGACGCCGGCGGACCGGACCTTCGATCGCGGATCGTGGCGATCCTGAAGGTCGGCCTGCCGCTGATCGCGCTCGGCATGCTGTCGGCCCTGTTCCTGATCAATGGCGACGATGGTCCGGCCGGCGGCGGGATCCAGTTCTCCGAAGGCGACATGGCGGCGCTGGGCAGCGGCCTGCGCGTCTCGAACCCCACGCTGACCGGGACGACCGAGGCGGATGACCGGTTCCGCTTCACCGCCGACCTCGTGGTGCCCGACGCCGCGCCGCCGACCAAGGCGACCCTGACGCGACTGACCGGCGAGATGCGGCTGGCCAACGGGCCGACGGTCGATCTGACGGCGGCGACCGGCGAGCTCGACATCGCCTCGCAACGGCTGAGCCTTGGCGGGACGGTGCGGATCGACACGTCCGACGGCTATGCTCTGCGGTCCGAGGCGATGACCGTCGATCTCGCGCAAGGTGTGCTGACGGCGACCGACGCGGTCTCGACCGAGGGGCCGCTTGGCCGGATCGACGCCGGAACCCTGCGGGTCGAGCCATCGGGAACGGCGAGCGGCAAGGAGGGTCCGAGGTTGATTTCATTCGGAAACGGCGTTCGCCTGATATACCATCCGCCGTCCCGTGAAGGGTCCGGGGAAGCGCCGGGGTCGGCCGAGGGAGCGGAGAATTGATGCGCCTGTCCAGTTTCGCGGCGGTGATGCTCGCGGTCGCGATGCTGTCGGGCGCGGTGCTTCCGGGTGGCGCCGTCGCGCAGGAAACCAGCGTGCCCTTCGGCGGGCTGAAGCACGACTCGACCCTGCCGGTCGAGATCACGTCGGACGCCCTGCAACTCGACCAGGCGGCGGGAACCGCGATCTTCACCGGCGCGGTCAAGGTCGGCCAAGGCACCCTGCGGCTGGCCGCCGACCGGGTGGAGGTGTTCTATCGCGGCGACGCGACGGGGGGCGCGGCGGGAAATGGCGAGACGGGGGGTGGCACGGGACAGATCGAACGGCTGAAGGCGAGCGGCGACGTGACGCTCAGCAACGGCGCCGAGGCGGCGGAATCGCAGACGGCGACCTACGAGGTTGCGACCGGCATCGTCGAGATGGCGGGCGACGTGCTGCTGACCCAGGGCAAGAACGCCCTGTCGAGCCAGACGCTGCGCATCGACCTCAACGCCGGCACCGGCGTCCTGCGGGGCCGCGTGCAGACCATCTTCACCCCGGCGAAGTCGCAATGATCGACGAGACCGGGGCGGCGCCGGAGCTCGACGGCGGCGGGCTGACGGTCCAGGGCCTCGGCAAGAGCTATCGCAAGCGTCCCGTGCTGCGCGATGTCAGCCTCAGCCTGCGCCGGGGCGAGGTCGCCGCGCTGCTCGGCCCGAACGGCGCGGGCAAGACCACCTGCTTTTACGCGATCGCCGGACTTGTGCCGCCCGACACCGGCGTGATCCGCGTCGAGGGTCAGGACGTGACCTGGTTGCCGATGTATCGCCGCGCCCGGCTCGGCATCGGATATCTGCCGCAGGAGGCCTCGATCTTTCGCGGCATGAACGTCGCTGACAACATCGCCTCGATCCTGGAGATCACCATCGACGATCCCGAGAAGCGGCACGAGCTGCTAGACGAGTTGCTCGGCGAGTTCTCGATCACCCATCTGCGGCGCGCGCCGGCCATCGCCCTCTCCGGCGGCGAGCGTCGGCGGGTCGAGATCGCCCGCTGCCTCGCGACCCAGCCGAAATACATCCTGCTCGACGAGCCTTTCGCGGGGGTCGATCCTCTGGCCGTCGCGGACATCCGGCGGCTGGTCCGGCACCTGACGGCGCGCGGCATCGGCGTGCTGATCACCGACCATAACGTGCGCGAGACTCTGGAGATCGTGGATC
>JBGAJI010000115.1:2819-9298 GCA_044225035.1 Amaricoccus sp.
AGTGGTGGGAGACGAGAACGTCCGCCGGGTCTATCTTGGAGACAGCTTCAGAATCTGAGGACATCGGCTGATGGCCCTGTCGCCGCGTATCGAGATTCGTCAGAACCAGACGCTGGTCATGACGCCGCAGCTGCGACAGGCGATCAAGCTGCTGCGGATGAGCAATCTCGAACTCGCGGACTACGTGGCCGGCGAGGTCGAGAAGAACCCTCTGCTGGAGATCGCCCCGCCGCCGTCGGCCGCGCCGGTATCGACGCGTTCCCCGGGTTCGGGCGGCGGCGACCTTGGCGCCTTCGACACGATGGCGGCGGAGATCGGCCTTCGCGAGCATCTGCGCGAGCAGGTGGGCGCCATGCGCGCGCCGGCCGATGCGCGTGAGGCGGCGCTGATCCTGATCGACGAGCTGGAGGATGACGGCTATCTCCGCGCCCCGGCCGACGAGCTGCGGGCGCGCCACCGCCTGAGCACGAGCGAGTTCAACCGCGGCCTTGCGCTGGTGCAGTCCTGCGACCCGGCGGGAGTCGGCGCCCGCGGCCTGCGCGAATGCCTGGCGCTGCAACTGCGCGAGCTTGACCGGCTCGACCCGGCGATGGTCGCGCTGCTGGAGAACCTGGATCTCGCCGCCGGCGGCCGTCTGGCGGAGCTGCGCGCCCTCTGCGGCGTCGACGCCGAGGACATGACCGACATGCTGGCCGAGCTGCGCGCGCTCGACCCGAAGCCGGGCCTGCGCTTCGCGGTCGAAGAGGTGCAGGTCGCGATCCCGGATGTCTATGTCGCGCGGACCAGCGCGGGCGGCTGGGCGGTCGAGCTCAATACCGAGACGCTGCCTCGCGTGCTGATGAACAATGTCTATTCCAGCCGGCTGGCCGGCAAGGACGGCGCGGCGCGGGCCTATATCTCGGAATGCAGCGCCAGCGCCAGCTGGCTGGTGCGCAGCCTCGAGCAGCGGGCGCGGACCATCCTCCGGGTCGCGTCGGACATCGTGCTGCACCAGGAGCGATTCTTCGAAATCGGCGTCGCCGAGCTGCGGCCCCTGACCCAGCGCGCGGTCGCCGACCGCCTCGGCCTGCACGAGTCGACGGTCAGCCGGGTGATCGCCGGCAAGTATCTCGCCTGCGCGCATGGCAACCTGAAGCTGCGCTATTTCTTCAGCGCGGCGATCCGCGGCGTCGAGGGCGGCTCGGATTTCTCCGCCACCGCCGTGCAGGAGCGGATCCGTCAGCTGATTCAGGCCGAAGCGGGGCCGCGCGCCCTGTCGGACGACAAAATCGTGGCGATCCTGAAGGACTCGGGGATTGATATTGCACGGCGCACGGTTGCGAAATACCGTGAGGGAATGGGCATTCTCTCCTCAGTCGAGCGCAGACGCCTCAGGTCCAGCTTCGCCAAAGCTTGAAAACGTTCGGCGGAGCGCCACCTTGGCGTGGCGCGTTGACAAGGACGAGGCACCCATACATAGGTCCGCCGGCGGCTGGCGGACCGGTCCGGAACTTGTCGATCGATGGATCGACGACACACAGGGGCAAAGCATGCGCATTCAGGTCAGCGGGAAACAGATCGACATCGGGGACGCCCTGCGCACCCACGTCCAGGACCGGCTGAACGAGACCGTCGGCAAGTTCTTCGATCGCCCGGTGGAGGCCGTGGTTACCTTCTCGAAGGACCGCCACGAGTTCATCTCGGATTCGTCGGTGCATCTCGCGACCGGCATGACCGTGCAGGCCAAGGCGCGCGCGCACGAGGTCTATGCCTCGTTCGAGGGCGCGGTGGAACGGATGGAGAAGCAGCTGCGCCGCTACAAGCGCCGGCTGAAGGACCATCATCGCGCGCGCGAGTTCCCGATCGAGGCGATGGGCGCTCCGTCCTACATCCTCGAAGGCGGCGCGCGCGACGACGAGGACTATACCGAGCCGGACAGCCTGCAGCCGGTGATCGTCGCCGAAATGGAAACGCGGGTGCCGCTGCTTTCCGTCGGCGAAGCGGTAATGCAGATGGAGCTCGTCGGGGCGCATTTACTTGTTTTCAGGAATGACGCGCACGGCGGGGTAAACGTGGTGTATACGAGAGACGACGGCAATATTGGCTGGATCGATCCCAGGGACGCCCAGTAGACCCGCTTAACCGTCGAGGGGAGGGCTCGGGATGGAGGACGGTCTACAAGGCGCTGATGGATCGCGAGGCGTTGGGTCCGACCGGCGTCGGGCGCGGCGTCGCGATCCCGCACGCGCGCTTCGCCGGGGTCACCCACGTCATCGGGCTCTTCGCGCGGCTCGACAAGCCGGTGGATTTCGAATCCGTCGATCGCCAGCCGGTCGATCTGGTCTTCGCGCTGTTCGCGCCCGAGACGGCGGGGGCCGAGCATCTCAAGGCGCTGGCCCGCGTTTCGCGCACCCTGCGCAGCGAAGCGGTCTGCGCCAAGCTGCGCTCGACCTTCGACCCTTCGGCGATCTATGCGATCCTGACCGACGGCAAGCCCGACCTGCCCGCCTCCCCGGGGGCGGACCGCGACGCCCACACGCGTCCAGTTTTCTAACGGTGAAGGCCGGTTGCGCCGGCTCGTACGCTTCGGTGCCAACGGCCCTCGCCTTGACCGGTCATCCTCCCGGCCGCCTTTCTCCCCTTTCGACCGAAGCGGGCTTCTGGGCCCGCGAGTCTCCGGCCCGACAAGTCGACGCAACGCGTCGGCCGGGCCATTGCCGGGAGCGCGGGAGCACGTAGAAGGGGCAGGCGGGCGCGGACGGATCTGTGCGACCCCAAATCCGTCAAGAGGCCAGCGCAGGACATTACGCCGCCGGACAGTGAACAGCGAAGGGCCGCCGCCGACGCTGCGAAGAAAGAAGAAAAGGGCCGCGCGGCGGCCCTGCCTCCTGACCGATGGCGCTCGATCAGCCGCGCGCGGCGAGCTTTTCCGGCTTCGGCGTCTCGAGATCGACGAAGGCGCGCAGGAAGTCGAGAAACTCCTCCCGGAACTCGGAACGGGCGATGCCGAAGGCGACGGTCGCCTGCAGATAGCCAGCCTGGGAGCCGCAATCGAAGCGCCGGCCCTTGAAGCGATAGCCGTAGACATTGTCGCGCTTGGCGATCTCGGCGGCGATCGCGTCGGTCAGCTGAACCTCGCCACCGGCGCCTTCCTTCATGTCGTCGAGATTGGTCAGCACGTCCGGCGACAGGATGTAGCGGCCGATGACCGCGAGATTCGACGGCGCCATCTCCGCCTTCGGCTTCTCGACCATGCCCCGCACCTTGAAGGACGAGGAGGTGGGATTGGCGACGTCCAGAATGCCATAGGACGAAACATTGGCGGTCGGCACTTCCATCGCGGCGACCATGTTGCCGCCATGCTCGGCATAGGCCTCGACCATCTGCTGCAGGCAGGGGGTATCGGCGTCGATCACGTCGTCGGGCAGCATGACGGCGAAGGGTTCGTCGCCGATCAGACGCCGCGCGCACCAGACCGCGTGCCCGAGGCCGCGGCGTTCCTGCTGCCGGACATAGGCGACGGCGCCGCTATCCATGTCGGTCTGCTTCAGCACATTGAGCAGATGGGTCTTCTTGCCTTCGCGCAGCGCGGTTTCGAGCTCGGGCGCGCCGTCGAAATAATCCTCAAGCGCGCTCTTGCCGCGCGAGGTGACGAAGATGAATTCGGTGATGCCAGCGGCGCGCGCCTCGTCGATCGTGTACTGGATCAGAGGCCGATCGACCAGCGGCAGGATTTCCTTCGGGACGGACTTGGTCGCGGGCAAGAAACGCGTTCCGAGACCTGCGACGGGAAGTACCGCCTTCGTTACCTTGTTCTTCATCGATATCCCCATTCACACACCCAATACCCGCTTGCGCCGCCCAAGGGCCGCGTCCACCGGCATAGCTCCTATCACAGAATTTCGCAAAGTCAGATCGGTTCCGTTGACGCGTGAGTGGTACGGCCGCATTTCGCCTACCGGCAAGTCAATAATGAACAGTTACGAGGCATCGGACAATCGCCGCTCAGTCGAGGCCGAGTTCCCGCAGGATCGCCTCGATCCTTGGAACGTCCGAAGGATTGTTGAGTTCCCAGAAAGCCTGGCCGCGAGCTTCGACCGTCACGCATTGCACCGGGACGCCGTTTTCCATGAAGCGCAATTGTTCGAGCCCTTCCCACGTTTCCAGCCGGCCCATCGGCCAGTCGGGATAGGCGTGGAGCGCCGAGCGCCGATAGGCATAGACACCGACATGGTGAAAGACCGGGATCTCCTCGGTCGGGCCGATCGGCCGTCCGGTGTAGGGCAGCACCTCCTTGGAGAAATAGAGCGCGCGCCCCGAATTGTCGAAGACGGCCGTGGTGGCACCGACGCGTCCGCGCCGCCGGTCCTCGATGAAGCCGGCGAGCGCCAGCGCGTCGCAGCGCAGGACGGGCGTCGCGACGGCGATGCCCGTGTCCGCGCGCATCGCCTCGACCAGGGCGGAGACGAACCAGGGCGGGGTCAGTGGCGCGTCGCCCTGAAGATTGACGACGATGTCATGCTCGGCGAGGTCGCGGCTGACGATGGCGCAGCGTTCCGTGCCGTTGCGGCAGCTGTCCGGCGTCATCACCACCTCGGCGCCGAAGGCCTCGGCGGCCTCGGCGATCCGGGCGTCGTCGGTGGCGACCACCACCTGGTCGATGCCGGGCACCGACATCGCCGCGTCCCAGCTGCGCCGGATCAGGCTGCGAGCGACCCCGCCGGCGCCGCGCAGTTCGGCGAGCGGCTTGCCGGGGTAGCGGCTGGAGGCGTAGCGGGCGGGGATGACGATCAGGACCAAGGTTCGGCCTCAGGAAACCAGCGCGACGCCGGGGGCGTAGGCGAGGAAGAACGGATTTTCGAAGCCCGGCTTGCCGTAGGTCAGCGGCGCGTGGCCCTCCAGCCGCACGACCTGGCCGCCGGCGCCGAGCAGGATCGCCTGTCCGGCGGCGGTGTCCCATTCCATGGTGCGGCCGAGCCGGGGATAGAGATCGGCTTCGCCCGCCGCCACGAGGCAGAACTTGAGCGACGAGCCGGCCGAGCGCAGGGCGCCGACCGGGTAGCGTGCGATATAGTCGTCGGTCGCCCGATCGCGGTGCGACTTCGAGGCGACGACGACGAGGGCGGCGGGATCGGGGGCCGAGACATTGAGCGGCGTCGTCCGGCCGATGGTGTCGAGCGCGTGGGGGCCGGCTTCCTCGACCGAGGCGCCGTCGGCTTCCGTATAGAACAGGCGGTCGGTGACCGGCGCATAGACCACGCCGCGGGTCGCCACGCCGTTTTCGATCAGCGCGATATTCACCGTGAAATCGCCGCCGCGGCGCACGAATTCCTTGGTGCCGTCGAGCGGATCGACGAGGAAGAACACGGCCGCGGAGATGGCGTGGCTGTCGCGCTGTTCCTCGGTCACGGCGGGGATTTCCGGGAAGGCCGCCGCCAGCCCGGCCGCGATCAGCGCGTCGGCCTGCTCGTCGGCGTCGGTGACCGGCGAGGCGTCGGATTTCGAGCGCACCTCGAAATCGTCGGCCTCGTAGATCGCCAGGATCACCGCCCCGGCCTCGAGCGCCAGGCGGCGCAGGGTCACGACAATCTTGGCATAGTCCATCGCTCTCTCCATTGGACGCGCGCGGGTCCGATCCGTCTATGGACCGCCGCGCGCCGCGATGCAAACCTGCGGCTTGAAGCCGGCGGAGAATCCGGTAGCGATGCGTCATCCGGCGGAGGCACGAACATGACCGCGATCGAACCGAGGGGAACGCTGGCGCTGCAGACCATCGCCATGCCAGCGGATACCAATGCCAATGGCGACATCTTCGGCGGCTGGCTGATGGCGCAGATGGACCTTGGCACCTCGGTGCTGGCGCGGGGCCGCGCCCGGGGGCGCGTGGCGACGGTCTCGGTGCGGGAGATGACCTTCCTCCGGCCGGTGTCGGTCGGCGACGTCGTCTCGGTCCACGCGGCCTTCGCCGGGCTCGGCCGCACGTCGATGACGATCGATGTCGAGGCCTGGGTGCATCGGCAGCCGGCGGACGAAAGGATCAAGGTGGCGGGGGCGCAATTCGTCTTCGTCGCGGTCGACGAGTCGGGACGCAAGCGGCCGCTGCCCGAGGTGGCGGAATGAGGGTGGTCCCGATCCTCGGCGCGCTCCTCCTCGCGGCGAGTGTGGCGTCGGCGCAGACGCCGCCCGCGCTGTTCGCGGTGACCGGGGTCGCGCCGAACGACAAGCTCAATGTGCGCGCGGCGCCCGATGCCAAGGCGGAGGTGGTCGGCGCGCTGGCGCCGGATGCGACCGGCGTCGAGGTGGTGGCGCGCGACGCCGGCGGCGAATGGGGCCGGGTCAATGTCGGAGAGGCGAGCGGCTGGGTCGCGCTCCGCTATCTCGTCGCCGCGCCGGACCCCTGGGCCGACGGCGCGCTGCCCGACGGGTTCCGCTGTTTCGGCACCGAGCCCTTCTGGTCGATTCGCCCCGAGGGGAAGACGCTGCGCTATTCCTCGCCGGAC
>JBGAJI010000116.1:0-9221 GCA_044225035.1 Amaricoccus sp.
GGATTTGTCTACGCCAAATCCGTCAAAGAAAACAGAGACATGGGCGCGGAAAGTGCTTGAGCTAAGCGCCTCACCCGGCCCTCAGCACCGTCCCCCGGACCAGCGCGGCCAGCCGGTCGAGCGCTTCCGGCCGGTCCGGCCGATACAGCATCCAGACATCCGCCTCCGGCACCGGCGGCGCCAGCGGGCGAAACACCACGTCGCGCCGGCCGATCGAGACCACCGTCTCCGGTACCATGGCCAGGCCCAGCCCCGAGGCGACGAGGCTGGTCAGCGAATAGGATTCCACCACCTCATGCACGATGCGCGGCGCGAAGCCGGCGGCGAGGCAATGATTGCGCAGATGCTGCGCGAAGCGCGAATCGCGCAGGCGCAGCGACACCAGGTCCTCGCCCTCCAGCGCGGCGACCGGCACGGCCCCGAGCCCGGCGAGCCGGTGCCCGGCCGGAACCATCACCCCGACCCGCTCGCGCCAGGCGATCTCGGCCACCACATCCGGGTCGGGCGGCGGATGGCGCAGGAAGATCACGTCCAGCCGTCGCGCCCGCAGGGCCGCCACCTGCTCCACCGGCCCCATCTCGCGCAACCGCACCGCGATGCCGGGGTACCGCCGCCCGAACTCGGCGATCAGACCGGCCAGGGGGCCAAGCAGCACCGACCCGGTGGTGCCGATGCGGATCATCCCGACCCGGCCGCCGCCGATCGCATGCGCGTCCTCCATCGCCTGCTCGGCATGGGACAGGATGGCCCGCGCATCCTCGAGAAAGCTGGCCCCCGCCGCCGTCAATTCGACGCGCCGGCTCGTCCGCTCGAACAGCGCGGCCTTCAGCTCGGCCTCCAGCTCGCGGATCTGCTGGCTCAGCGGCGGCTGCGAGATATTTAGGCGCTTGGCCGCGGCGGTGAAACTCAGCTCCTCCGCCACCGCAACGAAATAGCGCAGATGCCGTAGTTCCATACGTAAAACATCTCGATCGAGCCAAATTCAATATTGGACATATAGACCATGCTGCCTGATGATTTGTCAATCACAGGCCGCTGCCCGGTTTTCGCACAAGCGAGCAGCCCGGGGCTGGTCCGGTGCCGACGGCCGCGAAGCCGTCGGAAGAGGGGGTAAACGACCGCGCAACCGCAAATCTGGAGGTTCTGACTTGGCTAACCCAACCACCATGTCCCCGGACCTGGCCGCCGTTTCCGACGGCCCGCACTATGTAGGCTCCGTTCTCGCCGATCCCAATCTCTACAACGAAGACCTCGCCCCGGTGCCGATGGAAAAGCGCACCTGGACCGGCTATTCCATCTTCGCCATGTGGATGTCGGACGTCCACTCGGTCGGCGGCTATACCTTCGCCGCCTCGCTGTTCCTGTTCGGCCTGACCGGCTGGCAGGTGCTGCTCTCGATGACGGTCGGCATCCTCTGCGTCTATTTCCTGATGAACCTGATCGGCCGGCCCTCCCTGCGCGAGGGCATCCCCTATCCGGTCATGGCCCGCGTCTCGATGGGCGTGATGGGCGCCAACCTCGCCGCCCTGATCCGCGGCGTCGTCGGTGTGGTCTGGTACGGCGTGCAGACCTATTTCGCCTCCAAGGCGGTGGCGACCATCATCCTGCTCTTCATCCCCTCGGCGGCCGCGCTCGGCACCGGCGACGGCTTCATGGGGCTGAACACGCTCGGCTGGATCAGCTTCCTCATCATGTGGGTGGGCCAGCTCCTGATCTTCCAGCGCGGCATGGAGACGATCCGCAAGTTCATCGATTTCTGCGGCCCGGCGGTCTATGTGGTGATGTTCGCGCTGATGGGCTGGATCCTCTATCACGCCGGCTTCTCGTCGCTGAACCTGACCCTCGGCGACGTCCATCTGACCGGCGGCCAGACCATCGGCCACATGATCAACGCCGCCCTGCTCGTCGTCGCCTATTTCGCGGCGCTGCTGCTGAACTTCGGCGACTTCTCCCGCTTCGGAAAGTCCGAGACGCAGATGAAGGTCGGCAACTTCCTCGGCCTGCCGATCAACTTCATCGTCTTCGCCATCGTCGTCGTCATCGTCACCGCCGGCTCGGTCTCGGTCTTCGGCGAGATGATCATGGACCCGGTCGAGATCGTCGCCCGCATCGACAACCCGGTCGCCGTCTTCATCGGCTCGGTGACCTTCATCATCGCCACCATGGGCATCAATATCGTGGCGAACTTCGTCTCGCCGGCCTATGATTTCGCCAACCTCTTCCCGAAATACGTCGACTTCAAGCGCGGCGGCCTGATCACCTCGGTGCTCGCCGTTCTCGTCTGCCCCTGGATCTTCGTCGACAGCCCCCATGCGATCACCGTCTTCGTGTCGGTCTTCGGGGCGATCCTCGCGCCGCTCTACGGGGTGATGGTCGCCGACTATTATCTCGTGAAGAAGGAAAAGGTGACGACGCCCGAGCTCTACACGATGGATCCGAAGGGCCGGTATCACTACGACGGCGGCTGGAACCACGTCGGGCTGAAGTCCCTCGCCGTCTCCGGTGCCATCGCCATCGGTTGGGAGCTTTCGACCCAGCTCTTCCACATCCTGCCGGAAAACAACCTCGGCTGGGTAATCGGCGCGGCCTCGGGCGCCATCGTCTACACCGCGATGATGCGCAAGGCGAACCGCGCCTGACGCGGGACCCCGGGCGGCCGCGCTTCGCGCCGCCCGGGGATCGCGTTTGACGATCCGCCGTTCAAGATTTCTCCGCGCCCGCATCTTGCCGACCTGCCAGTGGCAGGTCGCGCGGGCGCGCGCCCGAAGGAAGCCTCCGGAGGGCGCGAGGGGTCCAGATTTCTCCGGGAGCTCTCAATCGGGGCGGGTGTGCCCGGCTCGCCCGTTGAAAACGGGCGTGCCCCGGCAGGGCACGCCCGTCACGATCTCGCCGACGGTCGATCTCGTGAAGGGGATGCTGAGACGCCGCGAGCGAACCCCAACGCGTCCGTGACGCCGCCCCCACCTTCGCCTACACTGCGCCGGGTGGGCCGGTCTCGGCACCGATCGGGGGAAACAATGCTCAAAATGCTCGCAACCGGCGGACTTCTCGCGGCGCTTCTCGCCCAGGCCGCGCCGGCGGCGGAGGTCACCTTCGACTGCTCCGCTCTCGACCGGCTGGAGCCGCTGAGCTTCCGCTTCGCCGGCGACACGCTCGAAATGCGCGATTCCGCCGGCACCGCCGCGCTGCCGGCGAGCCTCGAGGGCGACCTCTCCGAGATGTTCGGCGTCTCGGCCTTCGGCGAGGCCGAGCAGATGGTGCCCCCGCCCGCCGCGCTCGACGCCTGCCTGTCGAAATACATGGCGGACCACGGCCTCGCCGTGTCGGACGAGTCGGTCGCCGGCGGCCTCGCCTCCTGCCAGGTCGATCTCGCCGCCCAGGCGGTGAGACAGCCGGTCGACCTCAGGGTCACCGCCGCGGTGATCGACCCCGGCACCGCGATGATCTTCCTGCAGCGCACCTACCACCAGCCGAGCAGCGTCACCGGCGCCCCGCTGACCCTCGACGAATTCCCCACCCGCGACTGCCCGGCCGTGGTGGAATGACCCAGCCGCCGCCGGCTCAGCCGAGGATGACGGCCGGCTCCGGCTGGCCGCGGGCAGCGAGGGGCCGCGCGAAGGTCATCCCCGCCGCCGGCTCCGCCGCGCGGGCGGCGGCGTCCATCCCCTCCTGCGCCGAGGTGACATAGAGCGTGTCGAGCTCAGGCCCGCCGAAGGCCGGGCAACTGGTCCTCGCCGCGTCGAACCGCTCGGCGCCGAGAAACGCCCCGTCCGGTCCATAGCAGGCGACCCGGCCGGCGCCCCATTGCGCGTTCCAGAACCGCCCCTCCGCGTCGACCACCGCGCCGTCCGGCCGCAGCTTCTCCGCCCGCAGGTCGAGGAACTCCCTCGGCTCGCCCACCGGCCAGCCCGTCGCCGGATCGAGCGCCTGCGCCCAGACCACGCCCCCCGGCGTGTCGGTGAAATAGCCAAGCTCGCGCGCCGCGTCGAATGAGATGGCATTCGGGATCGAGACGCCGCCCCGGATCCGCCGCAACTCGCCCCGCCACAGCCGCCAGATCGACCCGGCCCCCGCCTCGGCCTTCTTGCCCATGGTGCCGATCCAGAACCCGCCCCAGGGATCGGCCCGCCCGTCGTTCGACCTGAGCGCCGGTCCGCCCCCGTCCGGAAACGCTGCCACCCGCTCCCGCGCGCCCGTCTCGACATCGAACCGCCAGAGCCCGGATTCCGCCCCGATCAGCAGCCGGTCCCCGTCGATCCACCCCGCCGCCGAGACGCACTCCCCGAACTCCCAGCGCTGAGCCTCCCCGCCCCGCCGGCTGAGCATCGCCTTGCCGAGAATATCGAACCAGAACACCTGCCCCCGCCCCGGATGCCACAACACCCCCTCGCCAAGCTCGCACCGCCGCTCATCGAATACCGCCATCGCCATCTCCCCCGACTTTGGCTTTGGCATAGCCGGTCGGGCGGCCGTGTGTCTCGCGCTAGTTGGGCGGCGGCCTGGGGGCGCGGGCGCGGGGAACGAACGAGGGCGTGGCGGATTTGGCGCTGGCTATGGCCCAGGCCGCTCGCAATCCGCAGGATCCGGAGACACGGCCGGCGCGTCTGGCGGAGCTTTTGTATAGTGAGAGACATCTCGTCTAACCTGGGCAAAGCGCCTCAGTAGGGAATCTAAAATATCAATCTCCAGCAACACGGTTTCTATGCTAAAATCTGTATCGTACAGTAGATATACATCGGGAGCTCTCTTTGTTCCGTTGTTGTATATGTAGTCTACAGAAAAATTTCGTTCGTCAGAACCCATACTCCAGGCACCGTGTATCACCGTATTGCGATAAGGTGTACGATCATTTAGATCGCGCAAACATTTGGCAAAATCTTGAGATAGCTCGTCAGGCAGTTGCGCACAGCACTTTGCTGCTTCAGACTTAAATGCATCAGTATTTCGCCTAATTAGGAGAAAATCGGTCAACTCCTCGGCAGTCACGAGCTTGTTCGGCTGCAAATCGCAAATAATGAACCAAATCACCTGTTCAATATAGGCATATGTCTGCGCATACTTTCCTATGAGTGCAAAGAAATATTCTGGAAGAACGTCGTCAACGCAAAGCTTCATCGGTTTAGCCTTGTCAAACCTTCGGCCGAACTGTCAACCTGAGGAAGCTCGAAGAAGAAGACCAAAAACCACGAAATACCAGTGGTTTAATGGTGCCCGGGGGCGGATTTGAACCACCGACACGCGGATTTTCAGTCCGCTGCTCTACCCCTGAGCTACCCGGGCGGAGACCGCGTTCCGGCGGTCTTCGGAGGGTGTCACTAGGCTACCCGCGCGGTGGTGTCCAGAGGGGATTCAACGTGCCGAAGGCCGATGGCGCATTGGCGTTGATCCGGCGGCGCCGACGCGGCTATATGGCGCCCATACCCGGACGGATCGCCAAGGACCGATGCCGGAGGGCCGGATTAGCTCAGCGGTAGAGCAGCGGTTTTGTAAACCGAAGGTCGGGGGTTCAATCCCCTCATCCGGCACCAGCCTCGCCAGGGGGCAAACCCTTGGCGAAGGGTTAATCCGACCCCGCCACCCTGCGAAACTGCCATACGGTTTCCATACGCGTTCCATATGCTTTCCATACGCGAAAAACCGCGATGTTTCAGCGGCTTGAGCCCATACCGCCCAAATCCCACCGTTTCTTGAGATTTCGTCAATTTCCGGCCCCTCACAGCCAGGCCGCGCCGCGCACTCCGGAGCTGTCGCCATGCCGGTTCGGCACCAGGCGGGTGAAATACTTGTCGCCGAAAACATGCGCCTGGATGCGCGGCGGGACGGTCTCGTAGAAGCGCGCGACATTGGACAGCCCGCCGCCGAGCACGATCACGTCCGGGTCGAGCACATTGACGATCACCGCCAGCGACCGCCCCAGCCGGTCCTCGAACCGGGTCAGAGTCTCCTCCGCCGCCGCGTCGCCCGCCGCCGCCAGCGCCACGATCTCCGCCGACTTCGGCCCCTCGCCCACCGGGACCCCGACCCGCCGCGCATGGTCGGCGGCGAGGCTCGGCCCCGACAGCCAGGCCTCGGTATGGCCCGGAACGCCGCAGGAACAGAGCGGCCCCGGCCGCTCGTCGTCGCGCGGGGCGGGCAGCGGGATATGCCCCCATTCGCCGCCGATCGCATTCACCCCCTCGACCAGCCGGCCATGCACCACGACGCCGCCGCCGACCCCGGTGCCGAGGATCACCCCGAACACCACCTCGGCCCCGGCGCCGCCGCCATCGACCGCCTCGCTCAGGGCGAAGCAATTGGCATCATTGGCAATCTTCACCGGCCGCCCCAGCGCCGCGGCCAGATCGCCGCGCAGGTCGCGGCCATGCAGCCAGGTGGAATTGCCCATCGAGACATGGCCCGTCGCCCGGTCGACCGACCCCGGCACGCCGATGCCGACCGTCTCGATCCGCGCGCCGGCGGCGCCCTCCAGCCGCTCCATCAGCGCGCGGATGGCGACGATGCCGCCCTCGTAATCGAACCGCGGCGTCGGCACCCGGGCCCGCGCCCGCTCCACCCCCTCGGCGTCGAGCACGATGCCTTCGATCTTGGTGCCACCGTAGTCCAGGCCGAGCCGCATCGCCGTCCCCCCTCCCGCTTTCACCAAGCGCTTTTCGCCAGACTAGGATCAGGCCCCCCGCCGCGCAACGGGCCTTTGCCAAGCCGCGCCGCCGATGCTAGATCCCACCGGCGAGGCAGGGGGCGGCGCATGTTCTGGAAGCTGCCGATCCTCGGCAAGATCAGCAAGATCGGCATCGTCCCGCCGCGTCCCGCGCCCGACCGGAACGGCCTCGCCCTCGTGCTGATCGTGCGGAACGAGGCGCGCCATATCGGCGAATGGGCCGCGTTCCACGCCCGCGCCGGCGCGCGCGCCGTCTTCGTCTATGACAATGGCTGTACCGACGAGACCCTGCCGATCCTGCGCGGGGTCCTCGGCGACCGGCTGACGGTAATCCCCTGGAATCAGACCTTTTCCGACGCCCGCATGGGTCGCGAGATCCATAACCAGGTGCTCGCCTACGCCCATGCCGCCAGCAATTTCGGCGGCGCCTTCCGCTGGATGAGCTTCATCGACGTCGATGAATTCCTGATCCCGAAATCCGCCGACACGCTGCCGGAGGCGCTGGCCCATCTTGGGCCGGCGCGCAACGTCTCGCTGCCCTGGCACATGTTCGGCCATTCCGGCCACGCCCGGCCGCCGGAGGGCGGGGTCTTGCGCAACTACCTCCGCCGCGCCGCCGATCCGATGAGCGACACGCGCGGCGTGCGCGCCTTCAAGGTCATCGTCGATCCCTGCCACCTGACCGCGCTCCGCGTCCATTCGATGGAGACCGACGGCTCGGACCGGACCTGCAACGACCGGGGCGAAGGCGCCTCGGCGGCGGAGCGCGAGAAGCCCGGCTTCTATTCCGCCGACCATGTCCAGCTGAACCACTATTACGCGCGGTCGCGGGAAGAACTGGCGGAAAAGATCGGCCGCGGCCCCAATCTGGTGGCGAAATCACCGGAATATGCGCGCAAGGTCCGGCGCACGGTGGAAAATATCGAGGCGAAGGAGGTCGAGGATCGGGCCGCGCTGGACTACCTCGGGCGGATCGGCTGGGATTGAGCATGCGGACCGAGCTCATCGTCTCCACCTATGAAAACCCTCGCGCGCTCGGCCTCTGCCTCGCCTCGGTCGCCCGGCAGAGGCTGGCGCCGGATGCGATCGCCATCGCCGACGACGGCTCGGGCCCCGAGACGGCGGGGGTGATCGCCGCCTTCGCCGCCGGTCACGCCGCCCCGGTGCGCCATGTCTGGCACGAGGACCGCGGTTTCGAGAAAGGCGCGATCCTCAACAAGGCCATCGCCTCGTCGGAGGCGGAGCTGCTGGTCTTTATCGACGGCGACGTGCTCATCCACCCCGGTTTCGTCGCCCGCCATGTCGAGCTCGCCCGCCCCGGCCGCTTCTGCACCGGCAGCCTGATCCGCCTCGACGCCGCCGCGACGGCCGCCGTCACGTCCGATCTCGTCACCTCCGGCCGGGTCTTCGACCGCCGCTGGCTGCGCGAGAATCGCGCCTTCGACCGGCTCGGCACCTGGTTGAAGGCCATGCCTTTCCCCAAGCCGGTGATGAACGCGCTGGAACTACTCAGCCCGGTGCAGAAGGCGCTCTGCGGCGCCAATGCCTCGGCGTTCCGCGCCGATCTCGTCGCGATCAACGGCTATGACGAGACGATCAAATATGGCGGCGAGGACAAGGACCTGGGCGTGCGCCTGGGCAACAACGGCGTTCGCGGCCGTCACCTGCGCTATACCGCGCCGCTCGTCCATCTCGACCATGCCCGCGGCTATGCCGATCCCGAGCGCATCCGCCGGCACAAGGCGATCATCCGCCAGCGCCGCGCCGACGGGACGACCTGGGTCGCGACCGGCATCACCAGGGGACGGGAGGCGGCGTGAAGGCCTCGGTCATCAACCATGCCCGCGGCTATGCCGATCCCGAGCGCATCCGCCGGCACAAGGCGATCATCCGCCAGCGCCGCGCCGACGGGACGACCTGGGTCGCGACCGGCATCACCAGGGGACGGGAGGCGGCGTGAAGGCCTCGGTCATCAATCTCGACCGCTCGCCCGACCGCTGGGCCTTCGCCGAGGCGCAGGGCGACCGCCTCGGGCTCGATCTCGCCCGTGTCGCGGCGGTCGATGGACAGGCGATCCCCGACACGCTCTGGATCGAGCTTTGCCCGCTCTTCGACCGGACGCGGCGCATCACGAAATACGAGCTTGCCTGCTTTCTCAGCCACTTGTCAGCCTGGGAGGCGCTCGCGGCGTCCGGCGCCTCGCATGGCGTCGTCTTCGAGGACGACGTGCTGCTCGCCGACGACGCGGCCCGGTTCCTCGGCGCGGCCGACTGGCCGCCGCCGGACGCCGATCTCGTCAAGCTAACCGCCAGCAAGCGCCCGGCCAAGCTGTCGCGCGTCGTGCTGCCCGGCCCGGACGGCCGCGGCTTGCGCCGGCTGGTCTCGCCGACCATCGATTCCGCCGGCTATGTCATCTCGGCGGCCCATGCCCGCGGCTATGCCGATCCCGAGCGCATCCGCCGGCACAAGGCGATCATCCGCCAGCGCCGCGCCGACGGGACGACCTGGGTCGCGACCGGCATCACCAGGGGACGGGAGGCGGCGTGAAGGCCTCGGTCATCAA
>JBGAJI010000117.1:0-8866 GCA_044225035.1 Amaricoccus sp.
CTTGTCGGGCCGGAGACTCGCGGGCCAAGGGGCCCGCTTCGGTCGATGGACTCAGCGGCGCGGCGGCTGGCAGGACTCGTCCGGCGCGTCGAACCGCGCGCGGACATAGGACCCCGGCGCCTGCTCGATTATCCCGAGCACCGCGCCCGGCTCGCGGGCGGCGACCTGCCGCCCCGAGCGCTTGGCGAGCCAGGCGTCCCAGTCACCCCACCAGGTGCCCGGCGTCTCGGCCGCGCCCTTCACCCATTCGTCGAGGTTTTCGCTCGTCATGTCGGGATTGGTCCAGAACTGGTACTTGCCCAGAACCGGCGGATTGATGACGCCCGCGATATGACCCGATCCCGACAATACGAACCGCAGGTCGGCCTTGGTCATCTCCTTCGCCCCGCGATAGACCGAGGCGGCGGGCGCGATGTGATCCTCGCGCGTCGCGACGTGATAGACCGGCCCCTTGATGTCGCCGAGCGTCACCGGCACGCCGCGCACCGAGAAATTCCCCTTGGCGAAGGCGTTCCGGATATAGAACTGCTCGAGATAATAGGCATGCACCTTGGCCGGCATCGCCGTGGAATCGGCGTTCCAGTACAGGAGGTCGAAGGGGAAGGGATCCTTGCCCAGCATGTAGTTGCTGACGATATAGCCCCAGACGAGATCGTTCGACCGCAGCATGTTGAAGGCCGAGGCCATGCGGTCGGCGGGCATGAAGCCCTTCTCCATCTCCTCGTCGATCACCCCGATCGTCTGTTCGTCGACGAGGATCTGCAATTCGCCCGCGTCCTCGAAATCGAGCTGCGCGGTGAAGAAGGTGGCGCTCGAGATCCGCTTGTCGCCGGTCTTGCCCATATAGGCGAGCAGCGTTCCGGTCAGGGTGCCGCCGACGCAATAGCTGGCGATGTTGAGGGATTTCTGTCCCGTCTCCTCAAGCGCCTTGTCGATCGCCGCGCTGGCGCCGTCGAACATGTAGCTTTCCCAGGTCTCGCCCGCCTGCCGCTCGTCGGGATTGACCCAGGAGACCATGAAGACGGTGAAGCCCTGGTCGACCAGCCACTTGACCATGCTCTTCTTCGGATTGAGGTCGAGCACATAGTATTTGTTGATCCAGGGCGGAATGAACAGCACCGGCTTGGCATGCACCTTCTCGGTGGTCGGCGTGTACTGGATGAGCTGCAGGATATTGTTCTGCCAGATCACCGCGCCCGGCGTGACGGCGGTGTTGCGGCCGACCTCGAAGGCGTCCATGTCGGTCTGGCGGATCAGCAGCTTGCCCTTGCCGCGCTCCAGGTCGGCCAGCATCATCTTCAGGCCGCGCACCAGATTGTCGCCCTTCTGGTCGACGGTCGCCTCCAGCACCTCGGGGTTCAGCGCGAAGAAATTCGCCGGGTTCAGCGCCTCGACGAACTGCCGCGTGTAGAAGGCCGCCTTCTTGCGCTCCTTCGGATCCATCTCGCCGACGGAACTGACCGTGTCCTGGATCCAGCCGGAGGTCAGCAGGTAGGATTGCTTCACATATTCGAACAGCGCGTTTTCCGACCATTCCTTGTGGGCGAAGCGCTTGTCGGCCTTCTGCATGTGCGGCAGCTTCAGGTCGTCGACCGCGTCCTTGGCGCCCAACCATTTCAGCATCGCATTCTGCCACAGCGCGTTCTGCGACGACCAATAGTCGATGGTGAAATCCGCGACCTGCTTCGGATTGTCGAGCATGGTGCGATAGAGTTCCGCGAAGGTCGGCCAGGCATTCAGAGGGTCCGCGCCGTGCTTCTTGGCGCCGTCCTGCATCTGGGCCTGCAGGAACTTCTGCCAGATCTGGCTCGATATATCGAAGACCTCCGCCATGTTATGGGCGACATGGTGCCCCTGTTCGGCGAGCGTCGGTCCTTCGGTGGTTTCGGTTGTCATCGGCGGTTCCCCCATGTTTGCCTCGAGTGTACAAAAACCCGCCGGGCTTGCCCATCCCCGCGCGACCTCGTTCCGTCCGCGTCTGGACCCGGCGCGAACTCCGTCATTCCCGGCCGCGGGCGGCGATGACGGGATAGATGGCCGAGAAGTCGCGGCCGCGGCCGCCGGTTTTGACCAGCGATTCGTACAGGTCCGCGGCTTGGGCGGCGAGCGGTGTGCTGGCCGCGACGGCGGCGGCGGCGCGCTGGCTCAGCCGCATGTCCTTCAGCATCAGCTCCGCCGCGAATCCGGGACGATAGTCGTCGTCGGCCGGACTGACCGGCCCGACGCCGGGCACCGGGCAATAGCTCGTCACCGACCAGCAGGAACCGGAAGAGGTCGAGACCACGTCATAGAACTTGCGCGGATCGAGCCCCAGCTTCTCGGCCAGCGAGAAGCCCTCGCAGACCGCGACCATCGTCGCGCCGGCGATCATGTTGTTGCAGATCTTCGCGGCCTGTCCGGCGCCGGATCCGCCGCAATGCACCGCGCGGCTGCCCATCGCCTCGAAGATCGGCAGGGCGCGGGCGAAGGCGCCCTCCGGTCCGCCGACCATGAAGGTGAGCGTGGCCGCCGCCGCCCCGGCGCTGCCGCCCGACACCGGCGCGTCCAGCGCCTCGAGCCCGGCGGCCGCGGCCAGCGCGGCGACGGCGCGGGCGCTCTCGAGGTCGACGGTCGAGCAATCGACGATCAGCGCGCCCGGCCGGGCGACGGGAATGATCTCGGCATGGACCGCGCGCACCGCGTCGCCGTCCGGCAGCATGGTGATGACGAGGTCGCATCCCGAGGCGGCGCCGGTGGCGGAACCCGCGCGGGCCACGCCCTCGACCGCGACCCCGGCGAGGTCGAAGCCGGTGACGGCGTGGCCGGCGGCGGCGAGATTGCCGGCCATGGGCGCCCCCATGTTGCCGAGTCCGATGAAGCCGATCTCCATGCGCCGAAGCCTCCTATGGCAGGACGAGCTCGTCCGGCCCGAGCGGCGCGAGCATCCGCGCCACCGATCCCGGATCGACATCGTCGATCTCGTCGCGCCAACGGGGGGCGCGGTCCTTGTCGATGATCGCCGCGCGCACGCCTTCCAGCAATTCGCCTTCGCTCGACGCACGGTAGGTGAAACGGTATTCCCGGGTCAGCGCGCGCTCGACCCCCGGCTCGGCCCGCGCCGCGCGGACGAGGACCAGCGTGCAGGCCATCGACAGCGGGCAGTGCCGCCGCAGGCTCCTCAGGACGCCATGGCCCCAGTCGCTCGCCTCCAGCCGGGCGGCCAGCGTCGACAGGTCCGGCGCGGAAAAGGCGTCGTCGATTTCCTCGGCCAGCGCGGTCAGGGCGGCTGGCGGCGGTGGCGCGGCATGGGCGGCGATCACCGCCGGGTCGCCGTCGCGCAGCAGGTCGGCGATGAGACCGGGCCACGCCGCCAGCGGCACGAAATGGTCGGCGAAGCCGCAATGGATCGCCTCGCCCGCGTCCATCCGGTGGCCGGTCAGCCCGAGATACTCCCCCAGCCGCCCGGGGGCGCGGCCGAGCAGATGGCTGCCGCCGATATCCGGGATCAGGCCGATGGCGCATTCCGGCATGGCGATCCGGCTGCTCTCGCCGACGATCCGGTGGCTGGCGTGCCCCGCGATCCCGACGCCGCCGCCCATGGTGAACCCCTGGGCCAGCGTCACCACCGGCTTGGGATACGACGTCGAAGGCGCCGCGCCGCCCGTTGGCATAGACCTCGGCGATATCCCCGCCGGCGCAGAAGGCGCGCTCGCCCGCCGCGTCGAAGAGCACGAGCGCCACGGCCGGATCCGCCCGCCAGGCGTCGAGCGCCGCGCTGATCGGCGCGATCATCCCGTGGCTGAGCGCGTTCAGCGCCTCCGGCCGGGTCAGGGTGACGCGCCCAACGCGCCCCTCGACGCGGATGTCGAGCGCGGTCACCGCCGTGGCTCCAACGCAGGTCGCACGGTCCCGGCCCCTATTCCATCGTCGGGATCGAGAAGCTGGCGCCCTCCTTGGTGCCGGAGGGCCAGCGCGCGGTCACCGTCTTGGTGCGGGTATAGAAGCGGAAGGCGTCCGGCCCATGCTGGTTCAGGTCGCCGAAGGCCGATTTCTTCCAGCCGCCGAAGGTGTGATAGGCGAGCGGCACCGGGATCGGCACATTGATCCCGACCATCCCGACATTGACCTTGGCGGCGAAGTCGCGCGCGGTGTCGCCGTCGCGGGTGAAGATCGCCGTGCCGTTGCCGTATTCGTTGCGCATGGTGATATCGAGCGCCTCGTCATAGCTCCGCGCCCGCACGGTGGAGAGCACGGGGCCGAAAATCTCCTGTCGATAGATCTCCATCTCCGGCGTCACCCGGTCGAAGAGGCAGGCGCCGACGAAGAATCCGTCCTCATAGCCCTGCATCCGAAAGCCGCGGCCATCGACCACCAGCTTCGCGCCCTGTTCCACGCCCTTGTCGACGAGGCCGAGGATGCGCTCCTGCGCCGCCCGGGTGACGACGGGGCCGAAATCCACCTCGTCGCCGCCGGTATAGGGGCCGATCCGCAGCGATTCGACGCGCGGGATCAGCGCCTCGATCAACCGGTCCGCGGTCTCCTCGCCGACGGGCACCGCGACCGACACCGCCATGCAGCGCTCGCCCGCGGCGCCGTATCCGGCGCCGATCAGCGCGTCCACCGCCTGGTCCATGTCGGCGTCGGGCATGATGATCATATGGTTCTTGGCACCGCCGAAACATTGCACGCGCTTGCCCGCCGAACAGCCGCGGCCATAGATATACTGCGCGATCGGGGTCGAGCCGACGAAGCCGATGGCGGCGATTCCGGGATGGTCGAGGATCGCGTCCACCGCCTCCTTGTCGCCATTCACCACCTGCAACACGCCCTCGGGCAGGCCCGCCTCGATCATCAGTTCGGCCAGCATCATCGGCACGGAAGGATCACGTTCCGAGGGCTTCAGGATGAAGGCGTTGCCGGCGGCGATCGCCGGGCAGAATTTCCACATCGGGATCATCGCGGGAAAGTTGAACGGCGTGATTCCGGCGGCGATGCCGAGCGGCTGGCGCAGCGAGTACATGTCGATGCCCGGGCCGGCGCCGTCGGTGAACTCGCCCTTCATCAGATGCGGCGCGCCGACGCAGAATTCCGCGACCTCCAGCCCGCGGATCACATCGCCCTTGGCATCCGACAGCGTCTTGCCATGCTCGCGGCTCAGCGCCTCGGCCAGCCTGTCCATGTCGCGATTGAGCAGATCGACGAATTTCATCAGCACCCGCGCCCGGCGCTGCGGATTGGTAGCGCCCCAGAACGGCTGCGCGATTCCCGCGCCCTTCACCGCCGCGTCGATCTCGGCGGCGCTGGCGAGCGCCACCCGGGCCTGAACCTCGCCGGTGGCCGGGTTATAGACATCGGCGAAGCGGCCGGAGGTTCCGGCCACGCGCGCGCCGTCGATGAAATGGCCTATTTCACGCATGATTTCCCCCCAAAGGCTTTTTCTGCTTGCGACCCTAGCGGGTTTCGATCCGCCGCGCAGGAAAAAAGTCGAGGCCGAATTGCAAAATCGCACTATCATGCCCGCCGTGCGGAGGGGTGTCGTGCAAAAAAATGCGATGAAGTGGGACGACATGCGGGTTTTCCTCGCGGTCGCCCGGCATGCGAGGCTGATGTCGGCGGGCAAGCTGCTGGCGCTCGACCCCGCGACGGTGGGGCGCCGGATCACCGCGCTCGAGGAGGCGATCGGCGCCAGGCTCTTCGACCGCAGTCCGCAGGGCTATGCGATGACCGAGGCCGGTCAGGCGCTTCTCGACTATGCCGAGGCGATGGAGAACCAGGTCTCGGCGGCGACGGCCGAGGTCGGCGGCCATGCCGAGAAGCTGTCCGGGACGGTGCGGATCGGCGCCCCCGACGGGGTGTCGAACTATCTGCTGATCGAGGCTTGCGACGCGCTCAGCCGCGACAACCCGGAGTTGCAGGTTCAGGCGGTGGCACTGCCCCGCATGTTCTCGCTCAGCCGGCGCGAAGCCGATCTCGCCATCACCGTCTCGCCGCCCTCGGCCGGGCGACTGACGGTGCGCAAGATCGCCGACTATCGGCTGCATCTCTATCTCCGCCGGGACGTGCTCGACGACCTCGGCCCGGTCTATGATCTCCGCGACCTCAACGGCATTCGCGGCATCGGCTATATCTCGGACATGATCTTCGATCGCGAGCTCGACTATTACGCGCTGCTCGGGCGCGAGGCCGAGCCGGCGCTGACCTCGAACAGCCTCATCATGCAGCTGCGCTGGTGCCTCAGCGGGGTGGGCATCTGCATCCTGCCCGACTTCGTCGCCCGCGCGCATCCCGAGCTCAGCGTGGTCTTGCCGCAGGAAATCCGCCTGACCCGCTCCTTCTATCTCGTGCGGCATCTCGATGATGCCCGCGTGGCGCGAATCAATCGCATGGCGGACGTCGTGGTCGACCGGATCCGCGACGCCTTGGCCGATTGTCCGCCTTGACACAAAGGGTCGCGGCGCGGAAACTTGATAGGACGTGTTATTAAATGTCCGGGGGAAGGCCATGATCGTTCGGAATATTATCGGAACCAAGCACATCCGCCAGATTCTGACGGTAAAGCCGTCCGATACGGTCAAGACCGCCGCCGAAGTCCTGGCCAAGTACCGGATCGGCGCGGTGATCGTCAGCCGCGACGGCGATATCGTCGATGGAATCCTCAGCGAGCGCGACATCGTCCGCGCCCTCGGCACCACCGGAGCGAGCGTTCTCGCCTCGCAGGTCGACGAACTGATGACCTCGACCGTGATCGGCTGCCACCCCGACGACACGGCGAACTCGGTCATGGAAAAGATGTCCGAGGGCCGCTTCCGCCACATGCCGGTGATCGAGAACAACAAGATGATCGGCGTCATCTCGATCGGCGACGTGGTCAAGGCGCGCATCACCGAGATCCAGCAGGAGAATTCGGCGCTCACCGGCATGATCGCCAATTCCTGGTAGGCTCCGCCCCGATCGGCGCCGGAACGGCTTGACCGCCGCCCGGCAATAATGTTGCGTGGCCGGAAATTTCAGTCGCGGGGGCGCAGGATGCGGGTCGGACTCTATCCGGGGACTTTCGACCCGATCACGCTTGGCCATACCGACATCATCACCCGCGCCTGCAGCCTCGTGGAGCGGCTGGTGATCGGCATCGCCATCAATCGCGACAAGGGACCGCTCTTCACCCTCGAGGAGCGGGTCGAGATGGTGGAGACCGAGTGCAAGCCGATCGGCGCCGCGCTCGGCGTCGAAATCGTCGCCCATCCTTTCGAGAACCTGCTCATCCACTGCGCCGAGGACGTCGGCGCCCACATGATCATCCGCGGCCTGCGCGCCGTCTCGGATTTCGAGTACGAATTCCAGATGGTCGGCATGAACCGGGCAATGAACGACGATGTCGAGACGGTGTTCCTGATGGCCGACGCGCATTACCAGGCGATCGCCTCGCGCCTGGTGAAGGAGATCGCGCGTCTCGGCGGCGACGTCTCGGGCTTCGTCCCGCCGCGGATCGCGCAGGCGCTGGCCGAACGCTACGCCATCACCCCGGTAAGGCGAAGGGGCTGACACGAGCCTTCGGCGCCGTCGGCCCTTTCCCCGGGCGCCGCGACCCCTTAGGGTCCGCCGCGACAGAAGCCAGGAGGGAACTGATGGCGGAGATCGCGGATCCGGAGAACACGCTGGTCATCCAGCTGGCGGGGGGCGAGGTGCTGGTCGAGATGCTGCCGGACGTCGCGCCGAAGCACGTGGCCCAGATCAAGGCGCTGGCGCGGGCCGGCGAATACGACAATGTCGCCTTTCACCGGGTGATCGAGGGCTTCATGGCCCAGACCGGCGACGTCGCCCATGGCGATATGGAGGACGGGTTCGACCTGCGCCGCGCCGGCACCGGCGGCTCGAAACAGCCGAACCTGCCGGCGGAATTTTCCAAGCTGCCCTTCGACCGCGGCGTGGTCGGCATGGCGCGTAGCCAGAACCCGAACAGCGGCAATTCGCAATTCTTCATCATGTTCAAGGACGGCCATTTCCTGAACGGCCAATATACCGTCTGGGGCCGGGTGATCTCGGGCATGGAGCATGTCGACGCGATCACGCGGGGCGAGCCGCCGCGCACTCCGGACCGGATGGTCTCGGTCAAGGTGGCGGGCGACGCATGATCCGGCGCGGATTTCTCGCCCTGACCCTCGCGCTCGGCCTCGCCGGGATGGCGGGCGCGGTCGAGCCGGGCGATACGCTGGTGATCGAGGTCGCCGGCGCGGCCAACGGCACCATCGAGATCGAGCTCCTGCCCAAGGTCGCGCCCCAGCATGTCGAGCGCATCAAGGCGCTCGCCAGGGAGGGCGCCTATGACAATGTCGCCTTCCATCGGGTGATCGAGGGCTTCATGGCCCAGACCGGCGACGTGGAGTTCGGCACCAGGGACGCCTTCGCCTCCGGTCGCGCCGGCATGGGCGGCTCGCGCATGGCCGACCTGCCGGCCGAGTTCTCGAACCTGAAGTTCGAGCGCGGCACGGTCGGCATGGCCCGCTCGCAGGATCCGGACAGCGCCAATTCGCAGTTCTTCATCATGTTCGCCCCGGCGCCTTTCCTCGACGGTCAATATACCGTCGTCGGTCAGGTGATCTCCGGCATGGACGTGGTCGATGCGATCCAGCGCGGGTCCGGTGCCAACGGCATGGTCGACGCGCCCGACTTCATGACAAAGGTCACGGTGAAGTAACCCTCACGGCTCGGCGGCGAGCGCCACGGCGATCTCGCCGCCGAGCCGCGCATTGTTCCGCGCCAGCGCGATATTGGCGGTCAGCGCCGCCCCGCCGGTCCGCTCGCCAACCCGCGCGAGCAGGAACGGCGTCACCTCCTTCGCCGCGATGCCCGCCGCCTCCGCCTCGGCCAGCGCCGCCGCGATATGCGG
>JBGAJI010000118.1:0-8870 GCA_044225035.1 Amaricoccus sp.
AAGAAAGCGGTCAAGGGCAAGGCCGACGCGATCGTAACCAAGATCACCGACGACCAGAAGCTCGCCGCCGCGTTCGAGCTCACCTACTTCACGCCGGTGAAGCGTTAACCGACGCTTCGGCGCCTGGCGCCGTTCAAGCAACGACATTGCTTTTTGCCGGGCTTGCGTTGAAGCAGGCCCGCCGAGTGCTAATATTCCAATTGTCGCCATTAGCAGGGAGGGATGCATGAGCACTCAAACTCCCCCTGACGGGGCTCCGACATTCAGGGAGGGTGGGTAAAACCATGACCCCACCGAAGCATCGCTAGCTGCCGGAACTCGCGCGCGTCGCCGCGCAAAGCCGGCAGGCCAATCTAGCGATTGATCAGAAACAGGTCCGGCCTTTGCGTCGGACGCGGAGTTCCATGATCCTCCGCTTCAGTTGAAACCCCGCCCTCTGCGTTGCATGGCGGGGTTTCTCATTTCGGCGAAAGAAGGGCGCGGATTGGGCGCGCCTGAGCCGGCCGCCTTCAAAATACCTCGCCTCGGTCGCGAGGGTGCCGTGGCCGGCGGGCCTAATGAGTTCGCGTCTCCACCGAGGGGCGCTTAACCTTAAGGACCCCACCGCCATGCAGATGAAGCTCGCTTCCGTCGCCCAGGCCCTGGTCGTCGCCGCCGGTCTCGCGCTCGCGCCGGTCGCCGCCTTCGCCCAGACCGCGCCCGCGGCGAAGCCCGCTCAGCCGCAGCAGACCGCCGAGGCCGCCTGCGCCGTGCACAAGAAGGACTCGAAGGAGTTCAAGGAGTGCGCGGAGAAGCACAAGGCCGCCGCGCCGAAGACCATGAACAGCAAGGATCCCGTGACCGCGAAGGATCCGGCGAAGAAGAGCTGATCGCTCCTTCGTCATTGTCGCCCCCAAAGCCCCGTCGGCGAAGGCCGGCGGGGCTTCTTATTTCGCGGAAGGGGCTGCTTCGCCCGGGCGTTCGGGCAGGCGCTGGCCGGGCGCGATGGACGGGCCGTTGGCGTAGTAGACCCCGACCCGCTCGAGCATCGCGATCAGGTCGCGGGCCGAGACCCCGCGCACCAGCACGCGTGGCTTGATGTTGGTGATCGTGAGCGCCGCGCCGATCGCGAAGCTCGCCATGCGGAGGACTGCGTCGGTCGATTGCCCTTCGGCCGGCACGTTGATGATCTGCGGGTGCACCCACTTCACGCGGGAATGGTCGCCGGCTCGGCCGGTGTAGTCGATCGCGACGCCCTTCAGGCCGCGTCCGGTGAAGTTGACCAGGGCCGCCAGCGCCTTGCCATCGATCTCGTCGGGCACCTGGGTGACCCGGAGGATTAGCCGCCCGCGGGTCGAGGGCGTCAGGTTGCGGATCCGTTCGACCACCTGCTTCAGGGAATCGCTCTGCGCCAGGGTCTCGAAGCTGACCGGGATCTGGATCAGCGAGGCGCGGCCGACGGCGCGGGCCGCGGATGCGATCTTGCCGATCATCTGCGGCGCGGCGTCGGGGCTGAGGAAAGCCGGCTCGGCGTCGAAGAGCCCGATGCGGCCGGTGCGGAGATTGACCGAGGGGAGGAAGGCGACGCGCGGCCCGGACTCGGTCTCCTGTCGTTCCCGGACCCGGCGCATGACGTCGAGGAGGTCGCCCGGCCGGCCGCCGGACTTCACCGCCTCGTGCATGTCCTTGTGCTCGAGCTGGACCACGAAGGCCGCGACCTGGATCAGGTTGGAGATCGATTCCATGCCTGAAAGCTTGAGGCTCGATTCCTTGGCGATCGACCGGGCGATCCGGTCGGCCCGGTCCGGGTCGTCATCACCGAAGACGATCAGGAAGGTCTCGTCGTCCAGGATCACCGTCACGTCCTTGGCGGTGATGTTCCGGCGGATCTCCGCCTCGATGATGATGTGGACGTTCTTCTTGAGCCGCTGCCAGTTCTTGGCGTGGGTGGCCTTGAGCTTCTGCAGGCCGACGGCCTGGACCACGCCGGTGGTCAGCTTGTCGGCCTTCATGTCGCGGGACTTCAGGAGCTGAAGCAGCTCCGGGACACGGTTGATGGCTGGGACGAGCCAGTCCGGAACGCTGTGACCGACGATCTTCGGCCAGGTGGGGGTCGGCAGGTCGCTCGAAGCCATATAGGCCATGGGCCCTTGAACTCGCCTAGAGTACCAGATGTGGGAGGGGGACTGGGCCATAACAATGGGACCAACACCGGGCGAGGTATCCGGTTCCGCAGGATCGCGGCGGCGCCGGCTGCTTTTCGCGCTCGCAGCAGGAAGCCTCGCCTGGATCCTGGCCCTTGGCGGCTATGGCGTCTGGTCCTGGCCGTCGGCGCATGCCGTCCTGCAGCAGGAATACGAGGAAGGTACGAAGGGCTGTCGTCTCCGCTACCCCGAGCGGCAGCGCGCCGAGCGTTGCATCGATCTCTTCAAGCTGATGTACGAGGGGGACCGGAACGCCGCGATCTTTACGCGAATCATCTTCGCGATCCTGCCGCCCGCGCTGATCTTCGTCGGCTTCGGCGCCTGGAGCGTTGTGGCGAAGCGTGCCGAAGCGGCCCGCCGCAAGCGCCGGGTCAGATCGCCGCCGGCGGACCCGTGAAGCTGAGCCGGCAGGGACTTACCCACAGAATTGAATGCAAGAGTTCACATATGCACAGGTTTATATTTAAGGTGAGAATTATTGTTTAATATATTGATTTAGATAAATAATACATGTGGATCTTCGGCTGAAGCCGTCCCAGTCGCTCCGCTAGGCGGCCCGAAGCATCAAAGCTCCGGCAATTTTCCTCATATTGACGACCCGATTCGGGACCTGCAGGATCGCCGGGCGATTCGCCACTTGGCGCTCATCCGGGAATGCGTTTGCCCACACCCGCCGAACTGAGAGACGAGATGAAGGCGCTGGTCCGCCGCGCCGCCGAGCCGGCGCGCTCGGGCGAGAGCGTGAAGGCGGAGATCAGCCGTGCCGCCAGGGTCCTCGGGCTGAGCTATAGCCGGGTCAAACGCTACTGGTACGGCGAGATCCAGGTTCCCCCGGCGCATGAGGTGGACGGGATCCGAGCGGCGATGGCAGTGCGCCCGGCGCCGGCGACGGAGCCCGCGCATATCGTCGATGGCCTTCACGTCGTCTACGACGAGAACGGACGCATCTGGACGGCGGCCTCGCCAGAGCTCAAAGAAGCGCTCGGCTACACCGTCGGGGACTTCGACGTCGCCGGTTTCGCCGTGCGCTGCCTCGGCTGGGTCGAGGTCCGCCATTCTCCCGGCCGCCTGCATCTCCGCATCGCACCGCGCGCCGCGCAGCCGAAGGCGGTCGATGCCCTTTGTCACGTGCTGGCGCTCGCCGGCCAGGTCGATGTCTCGCTTACCGTCCGCGACGGCCAGTCCTGGCAGGAAGAGGTGCATGTATCGCCTGCCGCGGCGCTGGGCCGGATCGAGGCCCTTGCCCGCGGCCCGGAGGCCGCGACCGGCCGGCGGTTCCTTTCCACGCCGCAGCCGATCTCGGTCCTGTTCCGCGACAAGCAGCGCTACCTGCTCAACATGCTGCAGGAAGCACGCGGCCTCGTCGGCACCACCGACATCTCGGCTGCGGTCCGCTTCGCTGCCGCCGACGTGACCGGGCGGACCAGCATCGCGATCGGCACGCCCGGCCGGAACGGCGAGCGCCCGCAATGGGCCTGGGAGCACATCGGCAGCGCGATCCGCTTCTACACGCCCGAGGAGCGGGCGCGGCTCCTCGGCTCCGACATCCGCAAGGCGCCCGACGCCGAGTACGGCGACTGGTGCGCGGAGGCTTACGACCGTGTCGTCGCCCGAGCCGAGCCGCTGATCGAGGACATCCGCGCGCTCGTGCTCCGGAAAGAGGGAGCTCCAGTCGAGTCACGTTATCGGCGCATGCTGGTTCCCTTCACCGGCGCCGGCGGCAAGTCGATCGTCCTGGTCACCAGCGACTTCAGGCCGCTGCAACGGGCAGCTTGAGCGGCTCGCGTCCGGCCCAGTCCAGCATCTCAGCCCGCGTCATCCAGAACAGCCCGCCCCGGTAGACGGGAAGGCCCGGCAGCTTCCACTCGACCGGGAACGCTTCGTGCGACCAGCCGAAGTTGGTGACGACGCCACGCTTGTAGAGATCGTGCGTCGAGAAGGTGAAGACGTAGTCCGGCCACCAATGCGCGATGCCGAGCAGCCGCGTGAGCCGCCCGAGCAGCTGCGACAGCACGATGCCCTGGTCGTCGGGCCCCCGCAGGTCGGGCCGCACCCAGATCGTGCCCGACTGAAGGACGGGGCCGGTGACCGTGTCGGCCTCGGGCCGCGGCATGCGGCAGAAGCAGTCATCGGTGAGATGGCGCTCGGGCCGTTCGTAGAAGAAGCGGAAGCTCTCGATCTCGGCGCCCAGCGTCGTGCCGGTCCAGTCGAAATAGCGACCGGTCTGGGTGGACGCGGCATTGCCGGCGGCGTCGACGCCGTAGATCCAGATCGCGTTCTCCTTGCCGACGACCGAGTAGGCCGGATCGACATTGGCCGCGAGCACGCTTCCCTGATGCCTGTTGGCATCGGCGACCGCCTTCAGCGCATGGAAGTCCGTCTGCGGGTACAGGCGCACGCCTCGCCGGGCGGCGAGCTGGTCGAGGCGCAGCACGGCCCGCGAGATCACGCCGCCGGGATCGTGGATCGGCTCGAACCAGTCGAGCAGGCGGGTCTCGGTCTGAGGTCGTGCGGAGACGTGTGAAGCAGCGGGTAGCGCAGTCATCTCGATCTCCCCAAGATTTAGACGATCGAGAAAATGCTATCTAAAGATACAGGCCCGCCCCAGCGGAAAACCGACGATATCCACAGGAAATACAGAAGGCTTTTCCGGAAATCCGGAAATGGATTCGGTCATCCTGCGGGCGTGGACATGGGCTCAAACTTCGACCGATCGAACGGCGCCGGCGAGCGCGGGGCTACCACCCTGTCGCCCTCGCCGGCCACTTTCGGCGAGGAGCCGGTTCCCGACTTCCGGGGACTGCTCCGCCGCGCGGCGAACGACCTGCGCAGCGAGGCCCAGGGCAAGGCGCGGCCAGACCAGCGCGACCGTCTCCTGAGGCTGGCGGCCATGCTCGACCGCTACGCCGAGGAAACCGTCTAGGGCGCCTCAGGACTTCGCTCGCGACAGCGCGTAGGCGAGCCGGGCGGCGATGAGCGGAAGAATCGCGGCAGAGACCAGATAGATCGGCGGCGCGCCGACGCGGTCGAAGAACGGGCCGGCGATCGCCACGCCCACGGCTTGGCCGACGAACAGCATCGAGGCGAACATCGCGAGCGCCGTGCCGCGCGCCTCCGGAACCATCTGCGTGGCTTCGGTCTGCAGGCTGTTGTGCAGCATGTAGAAACCGAAGCCGGTGAAGGCGAGGGCGACGAGCGCGGTCGCCAGCGACGGGATCAGCGCCAGCACGACGAAGCCGGCACCGAGCGCCAGCGCTCCCGACATGGCGATGCGCGCCCGGCTCATCATCGCGACGATACGGCCGACGAACAGCGCGTATCCCATCGCCCCTACCGCGAAGGCAGTGAGCAGGACGCCCGAGGTCGAGACCGAGACGCCGAAGCGCTGCTGGAGGTCGGTGCCGACATAGGAGAAGGCGCCGTACATCGCCGCTCCCTCGAGGAACACCGTGGAGAGGATCAGCCGGACCCGGGGGCGCGACAGCGCCTCGGCGACGCGGACGCGGTTTCCGCGCGTCACCGCACCCGACCCGGCCAGCGCCGGGGGCGCGCGCAACGCGATGAAGGGCGCGACACCGCCGAGGAGATAGAGGCCGGCCAGCA
Source organism: Amaricoccus sp. (assembly GCA_044225035.1). Classification (GTDB taxonomy): domain Bacteria; phylum Pseudomonadota; class Alphaproteobacteria; order Rhodobacterales; family Rhodobacteraceae; genus Amaricoccus. The sequence continues at coordinate 5,787 of JBGAJI010000118.1, forward strand.
TCAGGAACGAGGCGCGCCACCCGAAGGCGTCGCCGATGACGCCGCCGAGCGCCTGGCCGGCGGCGAGGCCGACGATCTGCGCCAGGAGGAAGTGCGCCAGCACCTTCTGGCGATCCTCGAAGCTGACGACGTCGCCGATCCAGGCGAGGCAGAGCGGGATCACGCCGCCGGCGGTGGCGCCGGCGACGACGCGGGCGATCGAGATCTGGTCGAGCGTCGCGGACAGGGCGCAGGCGATCTGAGCCACGACAGAGAGCAGCGAGGCGACGGCGACGGTCTGCACCTTGCCGAAGCGGTCGCCGATCGGGCCGAAGGCGGCCTGGATGCCGCCATAGGCGACGGTGAAGGTGGTGATGACGGCGGTCGCGGCCGCACCCGGCGTGGTGGCGAACTCACGCGCAATCTCCGGCAGCAGGGAGTCGGCGATGCGAAGCGTGACCGAACTCGCGAAGGCTGCGATGGACAGCGCGAGAAAGAGCCAGATCGGCATGAACGGACGATCAGGCTCCGTAGAGGCGCGGCGGGTTGTCGACCAGGATGCGCTTGCGGGTGGCGGCGTCGGGGACCCACGTCGCCAGCAGGTCCATCAGACCGGCATCGTCGATCGAGTGATCGGAGGCCGGGTGCGGCCAGTCGGTGCCCCAGACGCAGCGATCGGGTGCGGCGGCGACCAGCGCCTTGGCGAGCGGCGTCGACGCGGCGTAGGGCGGGCGCAACGCCTTGTCGAGATAGGGGCCGGAGACCTTGACCCAGAGGTTGGACGAGCTGCGGAACGCATCGAGGAAATGCCGGTAGCCGGGATCGTCCACGCCCTTCGACGCCGGCATGCCGGCGAGATGATCCCAGATCACCGGCACCGCCGTCTTCGTCGCGCGGTCGACCAGGCCGGAGTTGGTCGAGGCGTCGGTCAGGAGCTGGATGTGCCAGCCGAGCGGCTTCAGGCGCTCGGCCATCTTCTCCATGTTCGAGGTCGGCACGGCGCCGATCATGCTGTCTGAAAGGCGGATGCCACGGATGCCGCCCTTGTGCAGCGCCTTGAGCTCGTCGTCGGAGATGTCGGGCGAGACCACGGCGACGCCGCGATAGGCGGGGCCGAGCTCGGCCAGGGCGGCGAGCGTCGCCCGGTTGTCGGTGCCGTAGACGGAGGCCTGGACGAGGACGCCGCGCGAGATGCCGATCGCGTCGTGCATTCGCCTCCAGTCCGCACCGGTCGCGAGGTCGGGTGTATAGGCGCGATCGGGCTTCAGCGGGAAGCGGTCGAAGGGGCCGAAGACATGGGCGTGGCAGTCCCAGGCGCCGGCCGGGACGTCGATCTTCGGTTTCCGGGTCTTGGCTTCGAACGGAACGACGGGCGGGGCAGCGCTCAACGGAACTCTCCTCAAGGTCGAACGAGGGTGCACCGATACGGGCCCGGCCGCCATCCGTTTCGGCTGAGAGCGGAAGAAGGGACTTGCGGACCGTTTGGCGCTAGTTTCCCGGCTGAAACGGCAAGGGGAAACGCGTATGCCGAGGATTCTGTTGGCGGATTGCGAGCAGGAGATCTCCTCCTTCAATCCGGTGTCGTGCGACTACAGCTACTTCTCGATCAAGCGCGGCGATGAGATCTATCGCGACCGCGGCCTCAACACCCAGATGGGCGGCGCGCTCTCGGTCTTCGATGCCGAGAAGGACGTCGAGCTGGTACCGACCATGTCGGCCCGGGGACCCAGCGCCGGCATCCTCCAAAAGAAGAGCTGGAAGAAGATATCCGACGAGATGCTCGACCGCATCGCCAAGGCGGCGAAGGGGATCGACGGCATCTACTTCGCCATGCACGGCGCCATGGGCGCCGAGGGCGAGCTCGATCCCGAGGGCTACCTGCTGCAGGAGGTCAGGAAGATCGTCGGCGAGAAGATTCCGATCGTCATCGGGCTCGATCTCCACGGCATCATGACCGACCGGATGCTGAAGCACATCGACGGCGTCACGATCTATCACACCTATCCGCACGTCGACTTCGCCGACACCGGCGTCCGCGGCGCGAAGATGCTGCTGCGCATCATCCGCGAGAAGCTGAACCCGGTGATCGCGCGCGTCGTGATCCCGGCGCTGGTGCGCGGCGACGAGCTCATCACCAAGTCCGGCTGCTACGGCGACATCCTGCGCGAGGCGCGCCGGCTCGAGAACGAAGGCAAGGCGATGTTCGCCGGCGTGATGATCGGCAATCCCTTCACCGACGTGCCGGAGCTGTGCAGCCAGGCGATCGTCGTGGCCGAGGATGGCGCCTTGGCCGAAAAGGCGGCGCTCGGCTTCGCCAATGCGTTCTGGCCGAACCGTCACCGCATGCAGGGCAAGCTCATCCCGCTGGATGCGGCGATCGCGCAGGCCAAGTACATGCAGGGACCGGTGATCTTCACCGACGCGGCGGACGCGACCTCATCGGGCGCCACCGGCGACAGCAACGCCATCCTGGCGGCGCTGATGAAGGCGAAGTACCAGGGCCGCGTGCTGGTCCCGATCGTCGATCCTCCGGCAGCCGCCGCGGCGAAGAAGGCCGGGATCGGTGCCAAGATCACGGTCGATCTCGGCGGCACGCTCGACAAGCGTTTCAAGCCGGTGAAGGTAACCGGCACGGTCGACATGCTGTCGGGCGGACACATGCGGCTCGAGACCATGCGCGCACCGTTCGAGGGCGGCGACACCGCTGTCCTCATCTCCGGCAACTACACGATCGTGATCTTCTCGAAGCCGGCCTACTTCTTCGACCGGGCGCCGTTCCTCTCCCACGGCCGCAACCCGCGCGACTACGACCTGATCGTCGTGAAGTCGCCGCATTGCGAGTACCACATGTTCGAAGAATGGGCGGAGAAGAACTTCAACATCGACGCGCCCGGCGCCACCTCGGCCGACATCAAGTCGCTCGGCCACACGATCTGCGCGCGACCGATGTATCCGCTCGATCCCGACATCGGCTTCAAGCCGAAGGCGGTCCGGTACCACACCAAGCGGCGATAGCCGCGGAGCGCTGCATCGCCCCCCCACCCTAACCCTCCCCCTTGATGGGGGAGGGTAGGGTGGAGGTGGAGCTACAGACTCGAACTCGCC
>JBGAJI010000119.1:0-8844 GCA_044225035.1 Amaricoccus sp.
ACCGGCGAGGTGATCATGCTCTCCATCATCTGGGTCGCGACGATCACCGGCTTGCCGACGGCGCGGCAGGCGCGGGTCAGCCGCTTCTGGATCGGCGGCACCTCATAGACCGGCAATTCGACGCCGAGGTCGCCGCGGGCGACCATGATCCCGTCCGAGGCCTCGAGGATCTCGGCGAAGGCCTTCACCGCCGCCGGCTTCTCGATCTTCGACAGGATCGCGGCGCGGCCATCGGCCAGTTCGCGCGCCTCGAACACGTCGCGGGCGCGCTGCACGAAGCTGAGCGCCAGCCAGTCGACGCCGAGCTCGCAGGCGAATTCGAGATCGCTGAGGTCCTTCTTGGACAGCGCGGCCAGCGGCAGCACGACGTCGGGCACGTTCACGCCCTTGCGGTTCGAGATCTCGCCGCCGACCACCACCTCGGTATTGGCATGTTTCAGCGAGCAATCGACGACCTTCAGCCGGATCTTGCCGTCATTGACCAGCAGCGTCGACCCGGGCTCGAGCGCCGCGAAAATCTCGGGATGCGGCAGGCAGACGCGCGTTCCGTCACCCTCGGCCTTGTCGAGATCGAACCGGAAGGGCGCGCCGACCTCGAGCATCACCGGGCCGTTGGCGAAGACGCCACAGCGCAGCTTCGGGCCCTGCAGGTCGGCGAGAATGCCGATCGGGCGGCCGACCTCCTCCTCCACCTTCCGAATCATCGCATGGCGGCGGGCGATGTCGTCCTGGGTGCCGTGGCTCATGTTCAGGCGGAACACGTCCGCGCCCGCGAGGAACAGATCGCGGATCATTTCGTAAGTGTCGGAAGCGGGTCCAAGGGTGGCGACGATCTTGACGTTGCGCGTCCGACGAACAGTTTTCATGCGAGGGCCATCCAATCCGGTTGGGGTTCCCGACCGGCCATGGAAGCGAGAGGGGGCCGGTTCTGACGCGGCCGGTTATAACCGAACGTTCTCGCGTTGAAACGAAAAATGCCGCGCATCGAGACGAAAATCGGCCTCCGCTCTGGCTTCGGGAAATCCGCGCGACTAACCTCGGCGCGGCCCGAGCAGACGGAAAATCCGATGACCGCCTCCGCCGCCTACGAACTCGAGAATCCGCGGGGCGCGGCCGCCGTCCTCGTGCTTTGCGACCATGCGACGAACCTGGTGCCGCCGACCGTGGCGGGCGGCGACCTCGGCCTGCCCGCGGCGGAGATGGAACGGCATATCGCCTATGACATCGGCGCGCGCGGGCTCGCCATGGCGCTCGCCGCGCTGCTCGACGCGCCGGCCCTGATGACCCGCTTCTCGCGCCTCGTCATTGATCCGAACCGCGGCGAGGATGATCCGACCCTGCTGATGCGGCTCTATGACGGGACGATCATCCCGGCCAACCGCCACGCGGGGCCGGAGGAGCGGCGGCGCCGGCTCGACGACTGGCACCGGCCCTATCACGCGGCGATCACCGCCGAGATCGACCGGATGATCGCGGCGGGGCGGGACCCCGTGCTCGTTTCGATCCATTCCTACACACCGAGGCTGCGGGGGCGCCCGCCGCGGCCGTGGCATGTCGGCGTGCTCTGGGACAAGGACGGCCGCGTCGCCCTGCCGCTGATCGCGCGGCTCAGGGCCGAACATGACCTCGTCATCGGCGACAACCAGCCCTATCATGGCGAGTTGGAAGGCGACACGCTGAACCGGCACGGCACCTCGCGCGGCCTGCGCCACGTGCTGATCGAACTGCGCCAGGATCTGATCGCCACGCCCGAGGATCAGCGCGCCTGGGCCGGGCGTCTGGCGCCGATCCTCGCGGAAGTGATCGCCGGGAGCTGAGGGAGACGCGAATGGACGACGCGACGCGGATCGAACTGGAGGCGGCGGCCTTTCGCGCGCTGCGCGACCATCTGCGCGCGCGGACCGATGTGCAGAACATCGACCTGATGAACCTCGCCGGCTTCTGCCGCAATTGTCTCAGCCGCTGGTATCAGGAGGCGGCCGCCGAGCGCGGGCTGGCGCTCGACAAGGACGCGGCGCGCGAGATCGTTTATGGCATGCCCTACGCCGACTGGACCGCGCGCCATCAGACCGAAGCCTCGCCCGAGGCACGGGCGAAATTCGCCGCGGAGCACTGATACCAGCCGCGCTTCGCCTGGGTCTGTTCGCCGCCCGGTGGGGTAATCGTGGCATCGGACTTCCCTTGACGGACTATCACCATTGTCCCAGGCAACGGCCCGGCCGACGCTGGTCGCGTCGGCTTGTCGGACCGGATACTCGCGGGCCAAGCGGCCCGCCTCGGTCGACGGAAAAGAGGCGGTCGCAGGACGACAGGTCGCCCGCGCGCCGATCACGGCTTCCGCGCCAGCCCCCAGCCGGGCGATGGCTCGGACATATCCGTGTAGCCGAGGTCGCGGACCAGTATCTCGAACACCTTGCGGACCTGGGGCATCGCGAGTTCCTCAGGGGCATAGCGACTGGCCCGCGCCCCGCCGCCGTCCGGGTCGCTGGCGATGCGCGGGCCGAGGCTCCAGTCGAGATCGTCGAACAGCACCCAGGCGCCGGGCGCAACAGCCGGTCGACCAGCAGGAAGGCGAATCCGGTCACGTCCCATGTGTGGCTGTCGTCGAAATAGCAGAAGTCGAACCGCTCGCGGGGGCGCCGCTCCAGCATCGCCATCAGCGTCATGGTCAGGCTGCGGCGATGGAGCCGAATCTCGACCCGGTGCCGCAGACCGAGCGCGCGGAGCACTTCGTCTATATTGGGTCTGTTTTCCATGCAGGCCTCGAGATCCAGCGTCGTTACCTTGCCCGCGCCAGCCTCCTCGAGGATCGCGGCCAGATACGCGGTGCTCTTGCCGTGGAACGCGCCCAACTCCAGCAAATCGCGCGCGCCGCTGTCGAGGATCACTTCCCTCAGGATTTCCGCCTGCGCGTGGGTCATGTATTTCAGATAGGGGAACCGCGCCGTCACCTTCTCGATCACCGGCGCCCCCTCCCTCAGGTCGCGTGGGCGCGGCTCTCGGAGATGTAGATCTCGCGCAGGCGGGTGGCGACCGGGCCGGGCGCTCCGCCGCCGACCGGGACGCCGTCGATCTCGACGACCGGCGTGACGAAGGCCGAGGCCGAGGTGAAGAACGCCTCCGCCGCCGCCTTGGCCTCGTCCACCGTGAAGGGCCGCTCCTCGACCTTCATCTGGGCCTCGCGGGCGAGGCGCAGCACGGCGGCGCGGGTGATCCCATGCAGGATCTCGGTGCCGAGCTGCCGGGTGACGATCACCCCGTCGCCGGTGACGATATAGGCGTTGTTCGAGGTGCCCTCGGTGACGAACCCGTCCTCGACCATCCAGGCATCGTCCTTGCCCGCCTTCTTCGCCATCATCTTGCACATCGACGGCGCGAGCAGCTGCACCGTCTTGATGTCGCGCCGCCCCCAGCGGATGTCCGGCACGGTGATCACCCGTATGCCGTTCCGGGCGCTGGCCGACCCGATCAGCGTCTTCACTTGCGTGAAGAGCACGAGGCTCGGCGTCGCGGCCTCGGGATAGGCGAAATCACGGTCGGCGGCGCCGCGGGTGACCTGCAGATAGACCATCCCCTCGTCGACCGCGTTCCGCGCGACCAGCTCGCGATGGATCGCCTCCAGCTCGGCATCTGAAACCGGCAAAGTCAACTCCAGCTCCCCCAGCGAGCGGTGGAGTCGCCCGAGATGCCCGGCGAAATCGATCAGCTTGCCGCCGAGCACCGAGGTCACCTCATAGACCCCGTCGGCGAAGAGAAAGCCGCGGTCAAAGACGCTGATCCGCGCCTCTTCCTCGGGCAGATAGGCGCCGTTCACATAGACGGTTCGGCTCATCGCTACCCCCAAAGTTCCGGCGTCGCGGGATGCACGCCCACCTCGTCATAGCGCAGCGGATGGTCGCGGTCCCGCGCCAGCAGCAGCGGCCCGTCGAGATCGGTCAGCGCCGCGCCCTGCGCGACCAGAACGGCGGGCGCCATGGCCAGCGACGACCCGACCATGCAGCCGACCATGACGCCAAATCCCGCCGCCCGCGCCGCGTCGCGCAGGGCCAGCGCCTCGGTCAGGCCGCCGGTCTTGTCGAGCTTGATATTCACCATGTCGTACTTGCCGGCGAGCTTGGGCAGGCTCGCCCGGTCATGACAGCTTTCGTCCGCGACGACCGGCAGCGGCCGCGCCATGTCGGCCAAGGCGCCGTCGGCGCCGGCGGGCAGCGGTTGCTCCACCGCCTCGACCCCGAGCCGGACCAGCGCGGGGGCGAGCGCGGCGTAGCCCTCCGCCGTCCAGCCCTCGTTGGCATCGACGATGATCCGCGCGGCCGGCGCCCCGGCGCGCACCGCCTCCAGACGCGCCATGTCGCCTTCGCCGCCAAGCTTGATCTTCAGGAGCGGGCGATGCGCGTTCTTCGCCGCCTCCGCCCGCATCACCTCCGGCTCGGCCAGCGACAGTGTATAGGCGGTGATCTCCGGCCCCGGCGCGGGCAGGCCGGCGAGCCGCCAGGCCGGGACCCCGGCGCGCTTCGCCTCCCAGTCCCAGAGCGCGCAATCGACCGCGTTCCGCGCCGCGCCGGGCGGCAGCCGGTCCATCAGCGCCGCGCGCGTGGTCACCTCGCCGAGCCCTTCGATCTCCGCCGTCACGCTCTCCAGCGATTCGCCGTAGCGCGCATAAGGCACGCACTCGCCCCGCCCGCGCGCGTCCATCCCCTCGACCGTCACGGTCAGCACCCGCGCCTCGGTCCGCGAGCCGCGGCTGATGGTGAAGACCTGGGCCAGCGGAAACACCTCCGCCGCGACGCGCGGCCTCATGCCAGCGCGTCCACCAGCCGCCCGACGCCGGTGCGGAACGGATCGACGGCGGGCAGGCCCATGCGATCCTCGGCCTCGGCCAGACAGGCGAGCGCCTCGCCGCCGGACAAGGCGGCGGTGTTGATCGAGACGCCGGCCACCACGACCTCCGGATTGACGATCCGCGCCATGGTCAGCGCCAGATCGCGCAGCGCCTCGAGGCTCGGCAGCGCGTAGCCGGGCAGGCCGCGCATATGGCTCCGCGTCGGCTCGTGGCAGAGGATGAGCGCGTCGGGCTGGCCGCCGTGGATCAAGGCCAGCGTCACGCCGGAATAGGAGGGATGGAACAGGCTGCCCTGGCCCTCGATCAGGTCCCAATGGTCGGGATCATTGTCGGGCGTCAGCCATTCGATCGCCCCGGCCATGAAATCCGCCACCACCGCGTCGAGCGGCACCCCGTCGCCGGTGATCAGGATCCCGGTCTGGCCGGTGGCGCGGAAGGTCGATTTCAGCCCCCGCGCCCGCATCTCGCGATCGAGGGCGAGCGCGGTGTACATCTTGCCGATCGAGCAATCGGTGCCGACGGCGAGACAGCGCTTGCCGCTGCGCCGGATCCCGTTCGCGATCGGATATTTCACCTCCGGCACCCGCACGTCATGCAGCTTGCGCCCCTTGGCCATGGCGACGGCGAGCAGTTCCGGCTCGTCGCGCAACAGGTTGTGCAGGCCCGAGGCGAGGTCGAGCCCGTGCTCCATCGCCTCGACGAGAATGGTGATCCAGGCGGGCGAGATGATCCCCCCGCGATTGGCGACGCCGACCACCAGCGTCCTGGCCCCCGCCGCCACCGCCTCGGCCAGCGTCATGTCGGGCAGGCCCATGTCCGCCTGACAGCCGGCCAACCGGTATTGCCCGACGGCGAGCTCGGGCCGCCAGTCGCGGATGCCCTGCGCGACCTTGGCGGCGAGCGGGTCCGGCGCGTCGCCGAGAAAGAGCAGATAGGGCGTTTCGATCATCGGTCTCTCTCCCCCCGGGCGCGGTCCACCGCCCTTCATAGCCCGACCGGAGCCGCCATGGCGAGACTCTGGTAGGAGGCCGCCCGCCGGGCTAAGGAGGACGGCGGATCGGTTGGCGGGGAGCGGTGACGTGGTGCTGGGGCTGCTGAGATGGATCGCCTGGGGCCTGATCCTGCTGATTCTCTTGGTGCTCGGCGCGCGCACCTATGTCGCGCTGACCGACGACCGGCTGGCGGTCTGGCACCGCTACGCGCCGGGCGAGCCGACCGCCGACGAGATCGACGCGATGGACTGGGCGGGCTGGATGGCGGCGGAGGATCGCGTCTTCGCCGAGGTCCGCGAGAATGTGACGCTGAGGCTCTCGCCCGACGAGATGGTGCCGCTGAACCGCTACTGGGAGGGAAGCCCGCTCTATACCCCGGGCTTTGCCACCGACTGGAACCGCTCCTTCGTGCTCATGCCGCAAGGCGAGGTGAAAGGCGCCGTCGCGCTGCTGCACGGGCTGACCGATTCGCCCTACAGCCTGCGGCACGTGGCCGAACTCTATCGCGCCAAGGGCTATGTCGCGGTCGGGATACGCATGCCGGGGCATGGCACGGTGCCGGGCGGGCTGGAGGCCGCGGAATGGCCGCAATGGATGGCGGCGACGCGGCTCGCGATGCGCGAGGCGCGGCGGCTGGCCGGGCCGGACAAGCCGCTCGACCTCGTCGGCTATTCGAACGGCGGCGCGCTCGCCATGATCTACGAGGCGGACGCGCTTGAGATCCCGGCCTTGCCGGCGCCGGACCGGATCGTGCTCGTCTCGCCGATGATCGGCGTGACCTTCTTCGCGCGATTCGCCGGCATCGCCGGCTGGCCCGCGCTCCTGCCGGCCTTCGACCGCGCGGCGTGGTTCGACCTCATCCCCGAATACAATCCCTTCAAATACAACTCCTTCCCGGTGAATGGCGGCCGGCAGTCCTTCCTGCTGACCGAGGAGGTGCGCGAAAGGCTCGACGCGGTCACCCGCTCCGGCGCGATCGCGCGCGCGGCGCCGGTCCTCACCTTCCAGTCGGTGGTCGATTCGACGGTCAGCGCCCAGGCGGTGACGGATCTCTATGACCGGCTGCCGGCGAACGGGAGCGAACTGGTGCTCTATGACGTGAACCGCGGCGCGCGGATGGCGCCGATGCTGCGCCCGGCGGCGCTCGCCGGGGCGGCGCGGCTGGCGCCGGCGGTGGCGCGGCCCTATCGGACCGTGGTGATCGGCGCCGAGCCCGGGCGAACGGCGGCGGTGGAGCGGGTGCGCGAGCCCGGGTCGGCGGAGGAGGCGACGACGCCGCTCGGCGCCGACTATCCGCGCGACATCTTCTCGCTCAGCCACGTCGCCCTGCCGTTTCCACCGTGGGACGGGCTCTACGGCTATGCGCCGGACGGGCGCGAGGATTTCGGGATCAGCCTCGGCAGCCTGTCGGCCCGCGGCGAGACCGGGACGCTGACCATGAGCCTCGACCAGGTTGGCCGGCTGATGTCGAATCCGTTCTTCGACGGGATGATGGCCCGGATCGGCCGGATGATCGACGAACAGGGCTGAGCGAAGGCGTTACTTCCGCCCGGCCTCGGCGTGCTTCTCGCCATAATGCTGGACCAGGGCGGCCATGTCCTCGAGGCGGAGCGGGGCGCGCAGCAGGCCGCGGGCATTGGGGATGAGCTCGAAGATCGCGCCGTCCGAGAAGAAGCCGCGCGCCGTCACCGCGATGATCGGCATGTCCGGATTGCGATAGGTGGCGAAGTCGGCGATGGCCAGCGCCTCGCCCTCGGGAAATTCCATGTCGAGCAGCAGCGCGGCATATGGTCGCGCCCTGAGCGCGGCATAGGCCTCCGCGCCGGCCGAGGCGAGCGTGCAGACGCAGCCCTCGCGGGTCAGGAACCCGGCCCAGACGGTGCCGAGGTCCCGGTTATGCTCCACGATCAGGACCTGCAAGCCCGTTCCCCGCCCTCACGCGGCGCCGTCCCGCGGCCGTTTGGCCCGCGGGACGCGGCGCCCGATACATTCGCCACGATCGTTACGCGGAATCGCGGTTCGCCGGGCGAAAACCCTACCCCCACGCGCCGCTGAAATCATACTACACGAACGCCGCCGTTTGAAAAGCGGGCCGTCGGACCTTCGAACGCCCCTTCCATCCGTCTTATTGACGCGCAGGGCCTCTTGGGGGATTGCGCGCGCGGCGCGGGGGCGGGAAGAGTGTCGGCGAGGGAAACGGGAGAGAACGCTCATGACAACCGACATCGTCATCCTCGACGGCGCGCGCACCGCGATCGGCGCCTTCGGCGGCAGCCTCGCGGCGGTGCCGCCGACCGCGCTGGGCGCGCATGTCGCCAAGGCGGCGCTGGAACGCTCCGGCGTCGAGGGCGGCCAGATCGGCCAGGTCTTCTTCGGCCATGTGATCAATACCGAGCCACGCGACATGTATGTGAGCCGGGTCGCCGCGCTGGAAGCCGGCATCCCGGACAGCGCGGGGGCGATGAACGTCAACCGGCTCTGCGGCTCGGGCGCGCAGGCGATCGCCTCCGCCTATCAGGTGCTGGCGCTCGGCGACGCCGATTTCGCGCTGGCCGGCGGGGTCGAATGCATGTCGCGCTCGCCTTACGCCCTGTCGGCGGCCCGCTGGGGGCAGAAGATGGGCGACACCGCGGCGATCGACATGATGGTCGGCGCGCTCACCTGTCCGATGGGCACCGGCCATATGGGCGTGACGGCGGAGAATGTCGCCGCCGAGACCCAGATCAGCCGCGAGGACCAGGACGCCTTCGCGCTCGAATCGCAGAACCGCGCCGCGGCGGCGATCAAGGAGGGCCGCTTCGCCAGCCAGATCGTGCCGATCGAGGTCAAGGTGAAGCGCGACATGGTCGCCTGGGCCACCGACGAGCATCCCAAGGCCACCACGATCGAGGGCCTCGCCAAGCTCAAGCCGGCCTTCAAGAAGGACGGCACGGTGACCGCGGGCAACGCCTCGGGCCTCAACGACGGCGCCGCGGCGGTGGTGGTCGCCCGCGCCGAGGCGGCCGAGAA
>JBGAJI010000120.1:0-8731 GCA_044225035.1 Amaricoccus sp.
TATGGACCGAAGCCCATGACGCGGTATGTCTTCATCACCGGCGGCGTGGTTTCCTCGCTCGGCAAAGGTCTCGCGTCCGCGGCGCTCGCTTCGCTGCTGCAGGCGCGCGGATTCACGGTCCGCCTGCGCAAGCTCGACCCGTATCTGAACGTCGATCCGGGCACGATGAGCCCGACGCAGCATGGCGAGGTCTTCGTCACCGACGACGGCGCCGAGACCGACCTCGACCTCGGCCATTACGAGCGCTTCACCGGCGTCGCGGCGCGGCGGACGGATTCGGTCTCGGCCGGGCGGATCTATTCCAACGTGCTGGAGAAGGAGCGCCGGGGCGACTATCTCGGCAAGACCATCCAGGTCATTCCTCACGTCACCAACGAGATCAAGGCCTTCCTCGACATCGGCGCCGACGAGGTCGATTTCATGCTCTGCGAGATCGGCGGGACGGTCGGCGATATCGAGGGCCTGCCGTTCTTCGAGGCGATCCGGCAATACGGCCAGGACAAGCCGCGCGGCATGTGCATCTACATGCACCTGACCCTGCTGCCCTTCATCGCGGCGAGTGGCGAGCTCAAGACCAAGCCGACGCAGCATTCGGTGAAGGAGCTGCGCGCCATCGGCATCGCGCCCGACGTGCTGGTCTGCCGCTCCGAAATGCCGATCCCGCAGAAGGAGCGCGACAAGCTCGCGCTCTTCTGCAACGTCCGGCCCGAGGCGGTGATCGCGGCGCAGGATCTGAAATCGATCTACGAGGCGCCGCTCGCCTACCACAAGGAAGGGCTCGATCAGGCGGTGCTCGACGCCTTCGGCATCTCGCCGGCGCCGAAGCCGAACCTGTCGAAATGGGAGGATGTGGTCGACCGGATCCATAATCCCGAAGGCACGGTCAAGATCGGCATCGTCGGCAAATACACCCAGCTCGAGGATGCGTACAAATCCATCGCCGAGGCGCTGACCCACGGCGGCATCGCCAACCGGGTGCGGGTCGAGACGCAATGGCTCGACAGCGAACTCTTCGAAAAGGACGAGGAGATCGCGCCGCTGCTCGAAGGCTACCACGCGATCCTGGTGCCCGGCGGCTTCGGCGTGCGCGGCACCGAGGGGATGATCCACGCCGCGCGCTTCGCCCGGCATCGGCAGGTTCCCTATCTCGGCATCTGCCTCGGCATGCAGATGGCGGTGATCGAGGCGTCGCGCGACCTGCTCGGACTTGCCAACGCCGGGTCGGAGGAATTCGACCACGAGGCCGGCGCGCGGCGCTTCACGCCGGTGATCTATCACCTCAAGGAATGGCTGGAGGGCAACCGCACCGTCCAGCGCCAGGTGACCGACGACAAGGGCGGCACCATGCGGCTCGGCGCCTATGACGCGGTGCTGTCCGACGGCAGCCAGGTGGCGGAGATCTACGGAGACACCACGATCTCGGAGCGGCACCGCCACCGCTACGAGGTCAATCTCGCCTATCGCGACAAGCTCGAAAGCTGCGGCCTGCGCTTCTCCGGCCTGTCGCCGGACGGGCGCCTGCCGGAGATCGTCGAGATCCCGGGCCATCCCTGGTATATCGGCGTGCAGTTTCACCCGGAATTGAAGTCGAAACCCTTCGCGCCGCACCCGTTGTTCGCCGATTTCATCCGCGCCGCGCTGGAACAGTCGCGGCTGGTCTGATACCTCGGAGGCTTGTTCGCCCGGCGTTTGAACCGGGCGGCGCAACGACCTGATCCGAGGCAGCTATCCGGGGGGGCGGAATGATCGCGGAACTGATCCGGCGGCTGACCGTGCCGACCGACGCCTCGCCCCTGTCGCGGGCCGACAGCCGCCTCGCCTACGCCGCGCTGATGGTTCGCCTCGCGCGCAGCGACGATCACTACAGCGAGCGCGAGCAGGTCCGAATCGACGCGCTGCTCGCCGCCCATTTCGGCCTCGCACCCCCGGCCGCCGTCGCGCTGCGCCGGGAGGCGGAGATCGCCGAGGAAGCGGCGCCGGACACGGTGCAATTCACCCGCCTCATCAAGCAGGCCGTTCCCTATGAGGAGCGCGCCGGGGTGATCGAGGCCCTGTGGCGCCTCGCCATCGCCGACGGGATCGACGCCGACGAGCGCGCCTTCCTGCGCCTCGTCGCCAACCTGCTCGGCGTCTCCGACCAGGACAGCGGCCTCGCCCGCCAGCGCGCCGAAGGCCGCCCGTAGGCGCCACGCCGCCGATCCGGCGGCCGACTTCGAAGGGCCGCCGCCGGCTGCGAAGGCACGGACCCGGTCGAATTCGCCGGTGGTCACAATTCCTTAGCTCCCGCCCTCCACCCTTCGCCTTAACCCGGCGCGGGACCGCGCCCTTCTGCGCGGAAAACGGCCATCACTCGCAATGCGATGATCGCCGGGTGGACATTGGTAGCGGTTTCGCCCTTCTTCGAGGCGGGAACAATGGGACGGGGCTACGGAATGCGGGAAATGGGAGAGCTTGTCAGAGCGGTATTACCGAAGTCGCTGCTGCATGGGATTCGGACGCGGCGCGAAATTCGGGAGGGAGAACCGGCTCTGCGGCTGCTTCCGTCATTGCTCGGCGACGGCGGAACTTTCGTCGATATCGGCGGCAACCTCGGGATTTACTCGTCCCATGCCTGCCGATACGCCAGCGACGTACATATATTCGAACCGAACCCCGACCTGACGCGAAAGCTGCGCAGCACCTTCGGCGATCGCGCGCGCGTCCACGAAATCGCGCTCTCCGATCAGGCGGGGCGGGTGACGTTTCGCATTCCCCGGCGCAATCGCCGCGACCTGCACCGGCGCGGCAGCATCGAACCGCGCGTCTCGGCGGAATTCGACGAGGTGCGGACGCTGGAGGTGAACCGCCGCCCCCTCGATGATTTCGCCTTTCCCGAGATCGCGGCGATCAAGATCGACGTCGAGGGGCACGAGCTCGCGGTCCTGCGCGGCGCGGAGGGCACGCTGTCGCGACTGAGCCCGGCGATCATCGTCGAGGTCGAGGAAGCACGCCAGCCCGGCCGCTTCGCGCGGATTCGCGGCTTTCTGCGCGATCGCGGCTACGACGGCTTTCAGGTACTGCGCGACGAATTGCGCCCGCTCGGCGCGCTCGCCCCGGATCGGGATTCGCGGCGCATGACCAATTTTCTCTTCGCCCATCCGCGGCGGGAGCATGGCCTGGCGGTCGGCGCCTGAGGTTCAGAAATCAGGCACAGAAATCAGGCTCAGAAATCGAGGCTGATCTGCCGGGTAACGCCGAGCATGACGCCGAACTGATCGGCCGAGCCGCGTTCGGTGATCGGTGAGTCCGCGGCCTCGCCAACGAGGCGGTCATAGGTCGCCGCCGCCTGCAGGCCCCAGCGCGAGGTGAAGGCGTATTCGGCATTGAGCACCACGCCGACCGAGGCGAGGCCGCCGTTCGGATCGTAAGGCGCCATGCCGGAGGCGACGGATTCCTGATCCGTCACGCCGAAATAGGTCGACATGAAACGCTGGTCGCCGAACTGCAGCCGCGGCCCCATGTTCAGGATGAGCGAGTCGGTCGGGCGGCTGATCGCGTCGGCGCCGAGCGTGCCGGTCCAGGAATTGTAGCCGAGCACCGCGTAGCGCACGGCGCCGAAGGTGCGCCAGGATTCCTGCTCGTAGCCGGCGCCGATGCCGAGCTCCAGGGCTCGGTCGACATTTTCCATGCCCTTCAGGTCGTCGTAGCTCGAGGAACTGCGCGGGCTGATGTAGCGCGCGGACCCGACGAGGCCGAAGCCTTCGGTATAGCCGACAGATCGGGTGGAACCGAATTCGAGACCGCCGGGCAGCCGGACGAAGTCGACGCGAATGTCGATGTCGGGACGATACTTCCGATCCGTCGCGCCGAAATAGGCGGGCTTGTTCTTGGCGCCGAGCATGATGGTGCCGATGAAGTCGCGGCCGTCCACCTCGGCCACCTCCGGCGTCTTGTCCTCCTCCTGCGCGGCGGCGGGGGCGGCCCCGAACGTTCCCGCCCCGAGCGACCCCAGGCAAAACAGGGCCGCCGCGAGAGGCGTGAGCGATGGGAGGGAAGCGGACATGCGTTGCCTGACGTCAACGGCGATGGGTCCGAGCCTACGCCGGTTATGGTTAATAGAATGTTCTAGAGATCGCACCGGCGATGGCAAGCCTTGCCGCGCGGCGACGCGACCGCGCGGCGAAATTTCGCAGTCCCGTCACGGAGTTCGGTCATTCCCGCCCCGATCACGCCTGCGCGATCAAGAGGTCGCGCACCGCGCCGAGATCGACGTCGCGGGCGACGAAGGCCGCGCCGATGGCGCTGGCCAGCACGAAGACGAGCCTGCCGTCGCGCACCTTCTTGTCCTGTCCCATCAGTCCGATCAGCGCGTCGGCGTCGGGGAGCTCGCCAGGGATATCGCGCAGCCGGTGGCGCATCCCCATGGCCGCGAAGTGCCGGGCCACCCGCGCCGGCGCCTCCGGCGGGCAGAGGCCGAGCGCCGCGCTGAGCTCGAAAGCGAGCTGGCAGCCGATCGACACCGCCTCGCCATGCAACAGCCGCCCGGAATAACCGGTCGCCGCCTCCAGCGCATGGCCGAAGGTATGGCCGAGATTGAGCAGCGCGCGGTCGCCCTGCTCCGTCTCGTCCCGGACCACGATCTCCGCCTTCATCTCGCAGGACCGGCGGACGGCGTGGAGCCGGGCCTCGGCGTCGCCGGCCGCGAGCCGCGGTCCGTTCGCCTCGAGCCAGGCGAAGAAGGTCGCGTCGCCGAGCAGGCCGTATTTCACCACCTCGGCATAGCCGGCGAGCAGGTCGCGCGCGGGCAGGCTGTCGAGCAGCGCGGTGTCTGCGAGGACGAGCCGCGGCTGGTGGAAGGCGCCGATCAGGTTCTTGCCGAGCGGCGAGTTGATGCCGGTCTTGCCGCCGACCGAACTGTCGACCTGGGCGAGCAGCGTCGTCGGGATCTGCACGAACCCGACGCCCCGGCGCAGCACCGCCGCCGCGAAGCCGGCGAGATCGCCGGTCACCCCGCCGCCGAAGGCGACGACCATGTCGTCCCGCGCCACCTCGCGGGCGATCAGCCATTCGACACAGGTCTCGAGCCCGCGCCATCCCTTGGTCGCCTCGCCCGGTTCGAGCTCGAGCGCCGCCGAGGTGATCCCCGCCGCCGTCAGCGAGGCGGTGAGCGCGCCGAGATGCAGCGCGGCGACCCGGCTCTCGGTGACGATGGCGACGCGGGGCCGGCGGAGCAGCGGCGCGATCTCGGCCCCGGCGCGGGCGAGAAGGCCGGCGCCGACACGGATGTCGTAGGCGCGCGCGCCCAGGGGGACGGCGACCGTCTCGTCCGCGATTGTCAGCGTCATCTCGTCTCCAGCGTCGGTTGCCGATCCGGTCGCGCCGCGTCCCAGGCCTGGACGGCCTCGACGATCGCGCGGGCCATGGTCTCGTGGCTGGCGCCGCGCCGGCTGTCAACGACCACGTCGGCCAGCGCATAGATCGGATAGCGTCGGTCGAGAAGGTCGGACAGCACGCCGCGCGGATCGGGCGCCTGCAAGAGCGGCCGGCCGGGGCGGTCGCGCACCCGGTCCCAGAGCAGGCCGAGGTCGGCGCGCAGCCAGACGGACGTGCCGTGCAGCGCGATCTCGTCCCGGGTGCGCGGCTCGACGAAGGCGCCGCCGCCGGTGGCGAGCACCCCGGGCGTTTCGGCCAGCAGGCGCGCGATCACCCGCCGCTCGCCGTCGCGAAACGCCGGCTCGCCGAGGCGGGCGAAGATCTCGGGCACTGTCATGCCGGCGGCGCGCTCGATCTCGGCGTCGGAATCGGTGAACCCGACCTCCAGCAACTGGGCGAGCCGCTTGCCGACGCTGGTCTTGCCGGCGCCCATCAGCCCGACGAGCACCAGCGTCCGTGTCAGACGCGGCGCGCAGGTCGCGGACAGGAGGGGTGGTCGTTCGATCATGCCAATTGCTGCGCCGGTCCGGGCAAGGTATGGTCGCGATCAGACGATCGCGGCTTGGGCCCGTGATTGAACAGGACAAGACACGGCGGTCAAGCCGGCACGGACAAGAGCAGGGCGAGATGCGAATTTTGATGAGGGCTGTCCTTTTCCTCGTTGTGGTGGCCGGCGTCGGCCTGGTGGGCTATGCGATCTTTTCGGATCTGCCGGCCCCGACCCGGGAAGTCGTGCTGCCGATCGAGGCGAAGTGACGCGAGACCGCGCGCTGGCCGGCGCCGCGGTCCTCGGGCTCGTGCTCGTCGCACAGGCCGTGAGAGCGGCCGAGCCGCGCAGCGCCATCCCGTGGCTGTCGGAGAGCATCGTGTTGACCGCGGCGCCGCCGCCGGCGCGGAGCGGCGCGACCCCGCCCGCGGCCTCCGCCACCGATCCCGACGCCATCACCGTGACCTCGCTCGGCGAGGTCAGCCGCGACGCGGTCGGACTGCTCGCACCACCGGTCACCGGCTTCTCGCGCGATCTCTGGGGGCCGGCGACGGCGCCCGAGGCGCGCGAGCTCATCCTCGAGGACGGCGGCGCCGGGGTGCCGGAGGCGATCGCGCTGTTCAAGCGGCTGCTGCTGGCCGAGGCGGATCCGCCCGAACGGTCGGACGCCGGCTCCACCGTGCTGGTGGCGCGGGTCGACCGCCTGCTGGAAATGGGCGCGCTCGACGAGGCGAATGCGATGATCGAGGTGGCCGGGCCGGACTCGGCCGATCTCTATCGCCGCTGGTTCGACATCGGCCTGCTGCTCGATCAGGCGAAGCCGCCCTGCGAGGCGCTGCGTGAGACGCCGACCCTGTCGCCCACCCTGCCCGCCCGGGTCTTCTGCCTCGCCCGCGGCGGCGACTGGAGCGCGGCGGAGATCACCCTGACGCTCGGCAAGGGCGTGGGCTCGATCACGCCGGAGCAGGAGCGGCTGCTGGCCCGCTTCCTCGACCCGGATCTCTTCGAGGAAGAAGAGGATCCGCCGGTCCCCGATCCGCTGACGCCGCTCGATTTCCTGCTGCGCGAGGCGGTCGGCCTGCCGCGCCCGCCTGGCGCCCTGCCGCTCGCCTTCCTGCGCGGCGATCTCGGCGAGCATGTGCCGATGCGGACGCGGGTTGAATCGGCGGAACGGTTGTGGCTGTCCGGCGCGCTCGACGATGGCGAGCTGTTCGCCGCCTACCGCTCCGGCGCCCCGGCGGCGTCCGGCGGCGTCTGGGACCGGGCCAAGGCGACGCAGGATCTCGACGCGGCGCTGACCGGAAACACTGGCGTCGAAGCGGCCCTCGCCGCCGCCGACGCCGCCTTCTCGGCCCGGGGCCTGCGCGTGGCGCTGGCGCGGGAATATGGCACCCAGCTCGCCGCGCTCACCCCGACCGACCGAACCCGCGGCGCGTTGGTCGAACTGCTGCTCCTCGCCGGCGACACCCGCGCCGCCCGCGCCGCCGCCAGCCCGCGGCCCACGGCGCGGCACGCCGCGCTGCTCGCCCTCGCCGGTGACGGCGCCCTTCCGGCCAGCGCCGACGGCGACCAGTTGCGCGCGGCGATCGAAGGACTGCGCAGCCGGCCGCCCGCCGACGAGCGCGAACAGGGTTTCGCCAGCGACCTGTCCGAAGGGCGACAGGGCGAGGCGGTGCTCGCCGCCCTCGAACTCGTCGGCCAGGGCGCGGCGGTCGATCCGCCCGCGCTGCGCGCCGCGCTCTTCGCGCTGCGCGAGGCGGGCCAGGCCCATGCCGCGCGCACCATCGCGCTGCAGACGCTGTTGCCGGGCGCGGCAGGGTGAGCGCGCCCGCCGCCAGCTGGCTGCCGCGCTTTTTCGAGGCGATTCAGGCGGAACGCGACGCCGCGCGCAACACGATCCTGTCCTATTCCAGAGATCTTAATGACTTCTCGGATTTTCTTGAAACGCGTTCACAGGACTTCACCACTGCCGGCCGCGCCGAGATCGAAGCCTATCTCGTGGACCAACAGAATCGCGGCATGGCGCAGGCGACGCGCGCGCGGCGGCTGTCGGCGATCCGCCAGCTCTATCGTTTCGCCTTCCTCGAAAGCTGGCGCACCGACGATCCCGGCGCGCTCATCAAGGGGCCGAAGCGCGTCCGCGCCCTGCCCGGCACGCTGACCGAGGAGGAGGTCGATCGCCTGCTCGCCGCCGCCGAAACCCTGGCCCCGACCGAGGCGGAGCGGCGGCGCGACATCTGCCTGACGCAACTGCTCTATGCCACCGGCCTTCGGGTCAGCGAACTGGTCTCGCTGCCCGTCGCGGCGGTACGTGGCGATCCCCGGATGATCCTGGTGCGCGGCAAGGGCGGGCGCGAGCGGATGGTGCCGCTCAGCGCCCCGGCGCGCGACGCGCTGGTGGCGTGGCTCGCCACGCGCGACGCGGCGGAGGCGACGGCGGCGCGGGCCAGCAAGCCGCGCTCGGCCTTCCTCTTCCCGGCGCGCGGCAGTCGCGGCCATATGACGCGGGAGCGGTTCTTCCTGTTGATAAAGGATCTCGCGCGCGGCGCCGGTCTCGACGCCGCCAAGGTGTCGCCGCACACGCTGCGCCATGCCTTCGCGACGCACCTGCTGGCGCATGGCGCGGACTTGCGCGTCATCCAGACGTTGCTCGGCCACGCGAGCATCGCGACGACCGAGATCTATACCCATGTGCTCGACGCGCGCTTGCGCGAGCTGGTGCTGTCGAAACACCCGCTGGCAGACGAAAATTCGATGCTGGAGGAAGTGGCGCCCTGACGCCGCCGGTCCCGGGCGCGCGACCCGGGACCGGCGCCGATCTCAGGCGCGGGC
>JBGAJI010000121.1:0-8352 GCA_044225035.1 Amaricoccus sp.
ACCGCCACATGCGGGTCGAGGCCTTCGCCCAGATCGACGCCGCTGAGAGCGACCCACTTCTCAGCACTACAACGCAGGCCGCCTGACCGATGCTCTCAGGTGGCGACACCGGAATCTCCACCACCTTGACGGACGTGACCGATAGACGACATCAAGGGCGGCGATCGTTGATCGAGTCGATCTTCAGCCAGCGGTCGAAAATGGCGCTGCTACGACAACGCCGGCAGCGGTCACGCCGGCATTGAAACTTGGGATTGTCCGAGGAAAGCAGCTCGATCTCAGGCAGGCGATCGCTCTGCACGCCAGGGGGGTGACTACGCGAGGTAAGCGAGCCCGCGGTCCGGTATGGCGAGCCTCGGCATCGGAAGCTCTCGGAGCGCGAGCTCGATCGAATATACCGATCCCGCAAGGTGCCACTTCCGAAGGCGCGGAGAAACTGGGAGGCCGGTTCGATGCCGTTGCTGCCCCCGCGACAGTGGCGGAGGATACTGCCGAGGGCTGGATCCTTGCCCGTTGCTCGCACCCGATAGGCGGAGTTGAGATCGAGCATGAAATTCAATCACGACGGGAATTCAACTTGTTGACATCTAGTCGCCAAAATCCACAAGATATAGATGTCACGGTGCCGACTCACTACCACGGGTCGGAGAATAGGGAAGCCGGTGCGAGACCGGCGCTGCCCCCGCAACTGTAAGCGGCGCGCTCCTTCCATCATGCCACTGGCCCACGCGGCCGGGAAGGCGGGAGGGGCGGCGAGTGCCGCGAGCCAGGAGACCTGCCGCGACAGGACGTGAACCCGGGCGGGGTGCCCCGTGGGAGTCGTGGACGGCGCTGCCGTTCCGGTGCCCCGCCGTGCCTCGTCCCCATGCAGCGGGGAAGCTGATGCAGGCGACGGAACTTCAGGCGGCGGGCCTTCAGACAACGGGCCTCCAGGTCATCAAGCGCGACGGGCGGCTGGTGCCGTTCGACGCCAGCAAGATCGCGGTGGCGCTCGGCAAGGCGTTCCTCGCCGTCGAGGGCGAGGCGGCGCGCGGCTCGGAGCGGGTGCACGAGCTGGTCGAGGCGATGACGGTGGCGATCTCGGCGGCCATCGAGCGGCGGCAGGTGGCGCGCATCGCCATCGAGGATATCCAGGATCTCGCCGAGCTGGCGCTGATGCGCGGCGGCCACCACAAGGCCGCCCGCGCCTACGTGCTCTGGCGCGAGGCGCGGGCCGCCGAACGGGCCACCGCCGCCGCGCCGGAGCCGCGGCGCTGGATGCACGACGCCGCCGGCGCGCGGGTGCCGCTCGACGTCGGCCTGGTTCAGGCTCGGGTCGAGGCGGCCTGCGACGGGCTCGCCGACGTCTCGGCCGCGGCCGTGACCGAGCGGGTGCTGGCGAGCCTCTATGACGGAGTGACGGCGGCGGAGCTCGACGAGGCGCTGATCCTCGGGGCGCGCAGCCTGATCGAGACCGATCCCGCCTACGGCTTCGTCGCCGCGCGCCTGCTCGCCGACCGCATCCGCAGCGAGGCGATGGGCGCGGTGCTCGGGCGCGCGGAGGAGACCGACCTCGCCGCCTATTTCCCGGCCTATGTCGCGCACGGCATCCGCGCCGGGCGTCTCGACCCCGCGCTCGCCGCCTTCGACCTGCCGCGCCTCGCCGCCGCGCTGCGGCCGGAGCGCGACCGGGCCTTCCAGTATCTCGGGCTGCAGACGCTGCATGACCGCTACTTCCTGCATGAGGACGGGGTGCGGTTCGAGCTGCCGCAGGCCTTCTTCATGCGGGTCGCCATGGGCCTCGCGATCCGCGAGGACTTCCGCGACGGGCGGGCGATCGAATTCTACGACCTCCTGTCGTCCTTCGACTTCATGGCCTCGACGCCGACGCTGTTCAATTCCGGCACGCCGCGGCCGCAGCTGTCCTCCTGCTTCCTGACCACGATCCCGGACGATCTCGACGCGATCTTCGGCGGCATCCGCGACAACGCGCTGCTTGCCAAGTATTCCGGCGGCATCGGCAACGACTGGACGCCGGTGCGGGGCCTCGGGGCGCATATCAGGGGGACGAACGGCCAGAGCCAGGGCATCGTGCCGTTCCTCAAGGTCGCGAACGACACGGCCATCGCGGTCAACCAGGGCGGCAAGCGCAAGGGCGCGGTCTGCGCCTATCTCGAGACCTGGCACATCGACATCGAGGAATTCCTCGACCTCAGGAAGAACACCGGGGATGACCGCCGCCGCACCCACGACATGAACACGGCGAACTGGGTCCCCGACCTCTTCATGGAGCGCGTCGAGCAGGACGGCCCCTGGACCCTCTTCTCCCCCGACGAGGTGCCGGAACTGCACGACCTGACCGGCCAAGCGTTCCGCGTCGCCTACGAGGCGGCGGAAACCCGGGCGGCTTCGGGCGAAATCAAGGTCCACCGTCGCCTCCGCGCCGTCGACCTCTGGCGCCGGATGCTCTCGATGCTGTTCGAAACCGGGCATCCGTGGATCGCCTTCAAGGACCCCTGCAACATCCGCTCGCCGCAGGGCCATGTCGGCACGGTGCATTCGTCGAACCTCTGCACCGAGATCACGCTGAACACCTCGAGGGACGAGGTCGCCGTCTGCAACCTCGGCTCGGTCAACCTTGCGGCCCACGTCACGCCGCAGGGTCTCGACAACGCCAAGCTCGCCCGCACGGTGGCGACCGCGATGCGGATGCTCGACAACGTCATCGACGTGAACCTCTACACCATCCCCCAGGCGGAGCGGTCGAACCTGCGCCACCGGCCGGTCGGGCTCGGGCTCATGGGTTTCCAGGACGCGCTGCAGACGCTCCGCCTGCCGTACGCCAGCGAGGCGGCGGTCGCCTTCGCCGACGAGAGCATGGAGGCGATCAGCTTCCACGCCATCACCGCCTCCTGCGACCTCGCCGACGAGCGTGGCACCTACGCGAGCTTCGCGGGCTCGCTCTGGAGCCGCGGCATCCTGCCCCACGACTCGCTCGACCTGCTGGCCGAGGCGCGCGGCGTCGCGCCCTTCGACACGAGCGCGCGGCTCGACTGGACCGCGCTCAGGGAGCGGGTGCGGCGCGGCATGCGCAACTCGAACTGCCTTGCGATCGCGCCGACGGCGACGATCTCGAACATCGTCGGCGTCAGCCAGTCGATCGAGCCGGCGTTCCAGAACCTCTATGTGAAGTCGAACATGTCGGGCGAGTTCACGCAGGTGAACGCCGCCCTCGTCGCCGACCTCAAGGCCCGCGGCCTCTGGGACGAGGTGATGATCTCGGACCTCAAATATCACGACGGCGCGCTCGGGCCGATCGCGCGGGTGCCGGCGGACCTCAGGGCGCTCTACGCCACGGCTTTCGAGATCGCGCCGGACTGGCTGGTTCGGGCGGCTGCCCGGCGGCAGAAGTGGATCGACCAGGCGCAGAGCCTCAACCTCTACATGGCCGAGCCCTCGGGCCGGAAACTCGACGCGCTCTATCGCCTCGCGTGGAAGTCGGGGCTGAAGACCACCTACTACCTGCGCGCCAAGGCCGCGACCCGCGTCGAGAAGTCGACGCTCGCCGGCGCCGACGCCACCCTCAACGCGGTGAAGGTCGGGGCGGTCTGCGCGCTCGACGATCCGACCTGCGAAGCCTGCCAGTGACCGCGACCGTGACGGGGGAACCGATGCTCGATCTCAACACCACCGGCCTCGGCGCCATCGACCGCGAGGGCGGCCGGGTCAGCGTCTCCGACAAGGCGATGAGCAACGCCCGCGCCGACGTCAACCAGCTGTTGCCGCTGAAGTACCGCTGGGCCTGGGAGAAATACCTCTCGGCCTGCAACAACCACTGGATGCCGACCGAGGTCTCGATGCAGGCCGACATCGCGCTCTGGAAGGGCGACGCCCTCTCGGACGACGAGCGGCGGATGGTCAAGCGCAACCTCGGCTTCTTCGCGGCCTCCGAGAGCCTCGTCGCCAACAACATCGTGCTGGCCGTCTACCGGAACCTGACCAACCCCGAGTGCCGGCAGTACCTGCTGCGCCAGGCCTTCGAGGAGGCGGTGCACACCCACACCTTCCAATACATAGTGGAAAGCCTCGGCCTCGACGAGGGCGAGCTCTTCAACATGTACCGCGAAGTGCCCTCGATCACCGACAAGGCGGCCTGGGCGCTGGAACACACCAGGGCGCTGGAGGATCCCGCCTTCCGCACCGGCACCGAGGCGACCGACCGCGCGTTCCTGCGCGACCTGATCGCCTTCTACGTCGTCTTCGAGGGGATGTGGTTCTACACTGGCTTCGCGCAGATCCTGTCGCTCGGCCGGCGCAACCGCATGGTCGGCATCGCCGAGCAATACCAGTACATCCTGCGCGACGAGAGCCTGCACCTGAACTTCGGCATCGACGTCATCAACCAGATCAGGGCGGAGAACCCCCACCTCTGGACCGACGCCTTCCAGACCGAGGTCCGCCACATGCTCGGCGAGGCGGCGGAGCTGGAAGCGGCCTATGCGCGCGACACCATGCCGAACGGCCTCCTCGGCCTGACGGCGGACCTGTGTGGCGACTATATGCGCTTCATTGCCAACCGCCGCGCGGCGCAGCTCGGCCTTGGCACCCTCTTCGCCGCCACCGACAACCCCTTCCCGTGGATGTCGGAGACGATCGACCTGCGAAAGGAGAAAAACTTCTTCGAAACCCGCGTCACCGAGTACCAGACCGGCGGCGCGCTCAGCTGGGACTGAATCGCCGCTTGCCGCCGGGCGGCGCGGCGGTCATCCTGCGCGCCTGACGGTTTTCGCGGCGGCTCTCCCCGAGTCGGCGCGGACGAAGAGGGAAGCCGGTGCGAGACCGGCGCTGCCCCCGCAACTGTGAGCGGCGAGCGATCCCGAGCGCATCCACTGGCCCCGACGGGGCCGGGAAGGATCGGGAAAGCGGCGACCCGCGAGCCAGGAGACCTGCCGTCGCCGGAGAAACGACGACCCGGGCGGGGTGCCCCGGCTGGAGGCGACATGACACGACCGGCCGCGCGCGCGGACGAGGCTTTCCATCCATCCGGCATGCCGGCCGCCGCGGAGATCTGCCCGGCGCTGGGTGCCCCCTGCCCAGCGGCGGCGCGGCTGGCGCAACGTCTCGCGGCAGCCGTCGCGGCGGCCCGCGCGGTCGCCGGGCCGACGTTCGGATTTGACGGCCGCGCCGAGATCGACGGCTGTGCCACGGGCTGCGCCGCCCGTGTGACGGCGGACATCCACGGGATACGCGTCATCTGCGAGTCGGGTGCGACGGTCAGCCGTCCGGCCGCCCCGCTCCACTGAGGGAGTGGCCCGATGCCCGCCGCCACTTTGTCGGAGACCGCCGGGTCCGATCTGGCCGCCGCGAGTCTCGCCGACTGGCGCGCTTCCTGGTCGATGGGCTCATGGGGCGCGGTGGCCGAGTTCCATCAGGATGCCGGCGAGCCGGCCATCGCCGCGCCCCTGGAGCGGGCGACTGACCGGGGCGCCATCCGTCTGACCGGGCTCGATGCCGCCGAGCTGGTCGCCTACGAGACCGTGAGCCCGAACCCGCGGCGCTGGACCGTCGCCGTCGCCCTCTGCCTTCCGGCCGAGGCGGCGCGGCGTGCCGGGCGCGACGTCCTGACCGAACTCGGCCCCGATGACGCGGCGGTGCGTCCCGGAGATCGCGCCGGCTACCTCTTCGACATGGGCCTCGGCCAGCCGCAGGTCGACTTCTGCGTCCGCGTCACCGACCCCGCGCTCCTCGCCACCCTGCGGGGCGCCGCCGGCCGGCCGGTCTTCGCCCCCGGCGGTCCGGCGCTCGGGGCGATCCTCGCTGCTCACCCGCACCGGGTGGCGCTGACCAACCTCGGCCGCGTCGAAGTCTTCCAGAAGATCGGCGGCCCCGAGACCGGCGGTGTCTCGCCCGCCGGCCCGCACACCCACGTCCTGCCGAAGCTGCTCTCCTCCGGCCGCACGCACTCCGCCAACGTGCCGGTCCCGCGCGGGCTCGTTCCCTGCGCCACGCTGCACCCCGGCAATCCGGTGATCGGTCCCATGGGCGAGGACCGCGCCTTCGACCCGGACCTCCACGCCGCCTTCGAGGCGCTGCTCGACGCCTGGGGCGATCCCGACTACGTCGTCGCCAAGAGGGCGGTACGCTCGGCACTCGACGCAGGCCGGGGACCGGGCGGATTCGAGCCGCCGCCGAGCCGGAGCGGCCGCGCCGGCGTCCGCAACGCCCTTCGGCAACGGCGGCGCGAGCGTGGCGGCTCCGCCCTGCTCGACCGCTGGGCCGCCGCCTTCGACCGTCGCGAGGAAACCGCCGAAACCGAACCGGAAGCGCAGGGTCATTGACGCGCACCGCCGCGCGGCGGAAGCTTCGACCCGGCAAGAGGACAACGACGATGGACGTCCGGGAAATCTCGACAACGGCGCGCACCGGCGCCTGGATCGCGCTCGTGACGGCGGCGAGCCTCGTCTTCAGCCTCGCGGTGGTGTCCGGACTGCTGGCGCCGCCCCGCGCCACCGCCGCCTGACCGTCGGTGCGGCGCTTCCCGCCCGAGCGGATCGTCTGCCTGACCGAAGAGACGGTCGAGACGCTGTACCTCCTCGGCGAGGACACCCGAATCGTCGGCGTCTCCGGCTACGCGGTCCGCCCGGCCCGGGTCCGGCGCGAGAAGCCGCGGGTCTCGGCCTTCACCTCGGCCGACCTGCCGAAGCTCCTCGCGCTCGACCCCGACCTCGTCCTGACCTTCTCCGACCTGCAGGCGCCGATCGTCGCCGACCTGGTTCGCGCCGGCATCGCCGTCCACGCCTTCAACCAGCGCGACCTCGCCGGCATCCTCGCGATGATCCGCACCCTCGGCGCGCTCGTCGGCGCGGGCGTGCGCGCGGAAGCGCTGGCCGCCGATTACGAGCGCCGCCTCGACGCCATTCGCGCCGGGCGCGCCGCCCGACCCCGACCGCGCGTCTACTTCGAAGAATGGGATGAGCCGATGATCGCCGGCATCGGCTGGGTTTCCGAACTCGTCGCCATCGCCGGCGGCGAGGACGTCTTCGCGGATCTCGCGCGCGCGCCCGCCGCCACCGGCCGCATCGTCACGCCGGAGGCCGTCGTCGGGGCGGCCCCGGACGTCATCCTCGCCTCGTGGTGCGGCAAGAAGGTACGGCCCGAGCGCATCGCCGCGCGCCCGGGCTTCGCCGGCATTCCGGCGGTGCGGGACGGCCGCATCGTCGAGATCAAGTCGCCGCTCATCCTGCAACCCGGCCCGGCGGCGCTGACCGAGGGCCTCGACGCCATCGTCGCGGCCCTCGGCTGAGGCCGGTCAGCTCGCGCCGACCAGGGCACGCAGCTTCGCGACCGCGCTCTCGTCGCCCTCGCGATAGGCGATCACCTGATCGAACCGCCCCTCCCGGTCGAACAGCATCACGTAGGGCGTGTGGTCCATCGTGTAGCCGCCGTCCGACAGCGGCACCTTGCGGGCAAAGATCCTGAAGGCGGTGATCGCCTTGTCGACCTCCGCCCGTGGGCCGGCGGCGCCGACGACGCCGGGCGTCCACGAGAGATAGTCGCGGAGGAGGTCGAGAGTGTCGCGCTCGGGATCGACGGTCACGAAGTAGAAGCGCAGGTCCTTCGCCGCCGGCCCGAGCGCCTCCTGCCAGACGCCGATCTCGCCGAGCGTCGTCGGACAGACGTCCGGGCAGTGGGTGAAGCCGAAGAAGACCGCCGTCGGGTGCCCGGCGAGGGCCGCCTCGGTGAATTCCCCGCCGTCCGTCGTCTCGAGGTGGTACGGGCCGCGGCCGAGGGTCTCCCGCCCGCCGTCGAGCGTGGTCGGCTCCCGCAGGAACACGACCCAGACCGCCGCGAGGATCGCCGCGGAGGCGGCGACCCAGAAGACGGCGAGGAGGGTGCGCGTCCGCTCCACCTCAGTGCCCCGCGAAGCCTTCGGCGTCCGGCGCGAGGACGACGAGCGGCACCGCGACGTCGCCCGCGTGAGCGAACTTCAGGGTGACGTCGACCATTTTCCCCTGCACCAGTGGCTCCTTCAGGCCCATGAACATGACATGGTAGCCGCCGGGCTTCAGCGTCACCGACTGGCCGGCGGGGATCGGCAGGCCGCCGGCGAGCTCGCGCATCTTCATGATGCCATCCTGCATCGCCATCTCGTGGATCTGCATGACGTCGGCGACGGGCGAGGCGGCGCCGACGAGGGTATCGTCATGGCCGGTGGTGTTGGTGATTACCATGAAGCCGCCGGCGACTGGCGCGCCCGGCCGCGTCGCGCGCGTGAAGCCGTCGGCGATCCGGAGCGCATTGGCGGGAGCGTCGGCAGCGGCGGGCGCCATGGCGTCGGTTGCCATGTCTTCGGCGAAGGCCGGCAGGCCGAGC
>JBGAJI010000122.1:0-8293 GCA_044225035.1 Amaricoccus sp.
AAGGCGGCCGGCGGCAGACCCCTGGCCAGCCAGCCCTCGAGCAGCGCCGAACCCATCTTGCCGCAGCCAAGCAGCACGAGCCCGCGCGACGCGATCCCGGAAAGGTCTCCGACACTGTCCATGAAACGCCCCCTTTCCGGCCCAACGGCGCGGAAAGGGGGCCGGTCGTCAGGCCCGACCGTAAGCCTCGCTCATGGCGATGCCAAGCGCCTTCTCCGGCGTCTCGCCGCCGGCGGCGACCAGCTGGAAGGCGGGATAGAACCGCTCGGCGGCCAGCACCGCGTCGAGCACCATGTCGTTGATCTGCGCCGAGCTCGCGATCGCACCCCCGGCGAGATTGAGGCTGTAGCGGTAGGCCATCATCTTCTGATCGGACCAGAGCGTGAAGGCCCCGGACCAGCAGCGATCGTTGGCCAGCGCCATCGCCTTGTAGAACGCACCCAGCCGCTTGGCAGGCGGCACCATCTCGAAGGCACAGATCAGGCGCAGCGATTCGTCCTGGGCGGACCAGGCAAGCGTCACGGAATAGGTCGTCCAGCTCCCCTCGACCGCCATGGCGATCTGGTCCTCGGCGACGCGATCGAAATCCCAGGACCGTTCCTCGGCCAGGGTTTCAACGATATCGATGGGGTGGATTTCCTCGCAGTCAAAATCACGCTCGACAATGCCCATACCCGGTGCCTCTGGTTTGGCCGCCGGCGGGGGCAAGACCCCGCGCGGGGGCTGTGAGGTTAACAATAGATCAACCGCCGAAACCGCTGATCTACAAGATATGGTGGGTCAACCGCGAAGGTCTGTAAAGTCAAATTTTGTGAACATTCGTTTACGGTAAACCCGCGCGCGTGGAATGCCCGGACGGCCCAGACCGGTCCGCCGTCAACCGTTTCCCTTGCCGGTGGCCTCAAGCGCGTCGAGCCGCGCGCGCAGGGTTTCGTTCTCCTCGCGCGCCTTCTGGGCCATCGCGCGAACCGCGTCGAACTCCTCGCGCGTCACGAGGTTCCGGTCGGCGAGCCAGCGGTCGAGCATGTTCTTCATCGCCGTCTCGGCCTCGGCCTTCGCCCCGTGCGCGACACCGACGGCGTTGGTCATCAGCTGGCTGAGGTCATCGAGAATCTTGTTGCGCGTCTGCATTAAAAATCTCCTTTCAAGCGCCCATGCGCCGGAACTCTCCGGATATGGCGCCGCGCCGGGCTCTTGCCAAGACCGGTCCCACGCAACGGGTCGCGGCCCCGGGGTCGTACCCGGGGCCCCGTTGCTCCCGCGGGATCGCGGAGGTCGCCGTCACAGACCGGCGGCGGCGGCTTCCCAATTGGCGAGCTTGTCGAGGAAGTTCGTCAGATAGGCGGGGCGCTTGTTGCGGAAGTCGATATAGTAGGAATGTTCCCACACATCGACGCCGATCAGCGCGGTCTGGCCGAAGCAGAGCGGGTTCACGCCATTCTCGGTCTTGGTCACTTTCAGCGAACCGTCGGCGTCCTTGACGAGCCAGGCCCAGCCCGAGCCGAACTGACCCGCGCCGGCGGCCGAGAATTCTTCCTTGAACTTGTCGACCGAGCCGAAGGATTCGGTCAGCGCCTTCTCCAGCGCGCCGGGGATCTTCTGCGCGGTCGGCGAGAGCCAGGTCCAGAACTGGGTGTGGTTCCAGTGCTGGCTCGCATTGTTGAAAATGCCGGACTGGGCGACGGCGCCGGACTTGTAGGTACCCTTGACGATCTCCTCGACCGACTTGCCCTCCCACTCGGTGCCGGCGATCAGCTTGTTGCCGTTGTCGACATAAGCCTTGTGATGGATGTCGTGATGGAACTCGAGCGTTTCCTTGGACATGCCGGACGCGGCCAGCGCGTCGTGCGAATAGGGGAGATCGGGAAGTTCGAAAGCCATTTGACCACCTCGCTTTTTTGTCGATGACGGATCATCCGCACCGGTTCTAGACGGAATGCGCCGCGCCGGAAAGAGTTCACCCGGCCAACGCCGAAAGGTCGCTAGACGGGAAGCAACGCCGCCGCGACGCGGCGCCCCTCGCCGAGGAGCACGTTGTAGGTGCGGCAGGCGGGCGGCGTCGCCATGATCTCGACCCCGATGCCCGCGGCCTCCAACGTCGCGCGCAAGCCGCGATCGAGCGGCCGGATTTCGGCGCCCATCCCGATCAGGAGAACGTCGATCGCCGCCGCCTGTTCCAGGATCGGGCCGGAATCGGCGAGGCCGGCCCAGGCGACCGGCCCGGCCGGCAGCAACGCGATGGCGCCGTGGAGGATCGCTCCGCCGACGCGGAAGAAGCCGGGGCCGTAGCCGTCGACGGGAGGGCTGCCCGGGTAATAGACCTCGGTCACCCGCACCGGGTCAGGCCTTCTCGCGCGCGCCGAAATTGGTGCCCGCCTCGGCCGCGGGCTTGCTCCAGTCGCGCTTGACGCCGAACCAGAGCACGACGGCGGAGGCCACGTAGATCGACGAATAGCTGCCGATCACGATGCCGAAGATCACCGCGAAGGCGAAGCCCGAGACGGTCGGCCCGCCGAAGAGGAAGATGGCGAGGAGCGCGAGCATGGTGGTGGCGACCGTCATAACCGTGCGGCTGAGCGTCTCGTTGAAGGCGAGGTTCAGCACGTCGACCAGCGGCATCTTCTTGTATTTGCGCAGGACCTCGCGCACGCGGTCGAAGACGACGACGGTGTCGTTGATCGAATAGCCGATCACCGTCAGCACGGCGGCGACGATCGTCAGGTTGAATTCGAGCTGGAACAGGCTGAACATGCCGACGACGACGATCGCGTCATGCAGCAGCGACGCGGCGGCGCCGAGGCCGAACTGCCATTCGAAGCGCAGCCAGATGTAGAACATGATGCCGAGCACCGACAGCAGCACGGCGAGGATGCCGTCGGTGACGAGTTCGCTCGACACCTTGGCTCCGACGCTGTCGATCTGCAGGTAGCTGATGCCGGGGAAGGCGGCGTTGAGCGCCGTCTGAACCTTCCCAATCACCGCGCGCTGACTGTCGGGGCCGTCCTCGGTGACGCCGATGCGCATCATGACGACATTGCCGGCGCGGTCGTCGGTGCCGGAGGCCGAGGTGACATTGACCTCGCCGATGCTGAGCCCGTCGAGCAGCTGGCGGAATTCGCCCACGTCGCGCGGTTCGGGCGTCGAGGCCATGATGAGCGTGCCGCCGCGGAAATCGACGCCATAGTTCAGGCCGCGGACCGCGAGCGAGCCGAAGCTGATGAGGATGCCGAGGATCGAGACCCCGAGCCAGAACTTGGTGTAGCGGAAGAAATTGATATTGGTGACGTCCGGGACCAGCCGCAGGCGCATGACGTCCTCCTCAGACCGTGATCTGCTTCGGCCGGCGCCAGTCGAACCAGGCGCCGATGATCAGTTGCGTGACATAGACCGCCGTGAAGACCGAGCAGGCGATGCCGAGCCCGAGCGTCACCGCGAAGCCGCGCACCGGCCCCGAGCCCATGAGATAGAGCACGAGGGCGACGATCAGCGTGGTGACATTGGCGTCGATGATGGTGACGAAGGCGCGTTCGAAGCCGAGGCCGATGGCGCGGGACGGGCCGCGCGCGGTCTTCAATTCCTCTCGGATGCGCTCGAAGACCAGCACGTTGGCATCGACCGCCATGCCGATGGTCAGCACGATGCCGGCGATGCCCGGCATGGTCAGCGTCGCGCCGATCATCGTCATCAGCGCGAAGATCAGCACGATGTTCATCAGGAGCGCGACATTGGCGAAGAGGCCGAAGAGGCCGTAGACCAGCACCATGAAGATGGCGACGGCGACCAGCGCGACGAGGCCGGACAGCATGCCGGCGTCGACGGAATCCTGGCCGAGTTCCGGGCCGACGGTGCGCTGTTCCAGCACGGTGATCTCGGCCGGCAGGGCGCCGGCGCGCAGCAGGATGGCGAGCTGGGTCGATTCCTCGACGCTGAAATGGCCGGTGATGATGCCCGACCCGCCAGCGATGTGCGATTGGATGACCGGGGCGGAAATCACCTGGCCGTCGAGCACGATGGCGAAGGGCTTGCCGATATTGTCGGCGGTGTATTTGCCGAAGGCGGCGCCACCGGCCGGATCAAAGCGGAAATTGACCGCCGGCTGGCCGTTCTGGTCGAAGGCGGGCTGGCTGTCGACGAGCTGGTCGCCGGTGACCACCGCCTGCTTGTTCAGGACGTAGTAGACACCCTTCTCGTTCATCGAGGGATAGATGACATTGTCGAGGCCGGGCGAGGCGTTCGGATCGCTGGCCCGGCTGACCACCGGATGGAAGGAAAGACGCGCGGTCTTGCCGATGATCGCCAGCAGCTCCTCGGCCGAGCCGATGCCCGGCACCTGGATGAGGATGCGGTCGGCGCCCTGTCGCTGGATCGAGGGCTCGCGCGTGCCGGTTTCATCGACGCGGCGGCGGATGATCTCGAGCGCCTGCTGCATGGTGCGCTCGTCCACCGCCGCCTTTTCCGCGTCGGTCAGGCTGACGACCAGCACGTCGCCCTCCGCCGTCGCCTGGAAGTCGCGCGCGCCGGCGGAGGTCAGCGAGAAGACCGGCTGGGAGGCGTCATGCACGGCCTGAAGCGCGGCCTTCATGCCCGCGGGATTGCCGATCCGGATGCGAAGCTCGTCCTTGGTGCCTTCGAGCCGGCGGACGGTGCCCACCTGCTCGCTCTCGCGGAGCTTGTCGCGCAGCACCGGCCAGAGGGCTTCCAGCCGCTCGGCATGCACGTCCTCGATGCGGACTTCCACGAGGACATGCGCGCCGCCGCGCAGGTCGAGCCCGAGATTGACCAGCTCGCTCGGCATCCAGCTCGGCCAGAGCGCGCGGTCGGCGGCCAGCTCCGGCGTCTCGGGCGCGCCCCGCTCCATCGCGGCGATCGCGTCGTTCGAGCGTTCGACCCGGTCGTAGAACAGGTTCGGCAGGGCGATCAGCACGCCGATCGCGCAGATCGCGATGACGAGGAGCTTCTTCCAGAGCGGAAAGTGCGACATGGGGAGTTGTTTCTCGTGTGTGGGCGCGCCGGAACGGCGGAACTCGCGGCCGGGTTCGGGGCGCGCCCGCGGCCGTCAGGCCTCGGCCGGGACCGTCTTGCTCAGTACCTGGGTCACGTTCGCGCGCACGAGGCGGACCTTGACGTTCGGCGCCAGTTCGACCTCGATCTCGGTGTCGGCGACCTTGACCACCTTGCCGATCAACCCGCCCGAGGTGACCACCTGGTCGCCGCGGCGCAGGCCCTCGATCATCGCGCGATGTTCCTTCATCTTCTTCTGCTGCGGCCGGATCATGAGCAGGTACATGATGGCGAAGATGAGCAGAAACGGCGCGATTCCGATCAGGGTGCTCGCGGCGCTCCCCGGGGCGACGGCCTGGGCGAAGGCGGGCGTTGCAAACATGGGCTGATTTCCTTCCTGTCGGCGCGGCGCTCGGCGTTGCGCCATGGGACCGGCTCGAATTGCGCGCGGACACTATCCTCGCCCCTCGGCGTTTGCAAGGCGGCGGCCCGGGCGGTTCACCCCGGTTGCGCGGCTTGCGCGCGGCGGGGGTGATTGCATAGGATATGGGCACGCGTTGTGCCCGTTCGGGCCTCGGTTCGTGCTTGAAAGGAGCCCTGGGGGAGAGATGTCGCGAACCCGGGTGTCCAGCAACCGCCTCGACGACGCGGCCCGCGCCGGCTGGCTCTATTATATCGCCGGCAAGACCCAGGACGAGATCGCGGCCCATATGGGCATTTCGCGCCAGGCCGCGCAGCGCCTCGTATCACTGGCGGTGAGCGAGCGGCTGATCCGCGTCTGGATGGACCATCCGATCGCGCATTGCCTCGATC
Organism: Amaricoccus sp.; assembly: GCA_044225035.1. GTDB lineage: Bacteria > Pseudomonadota > Alphaproteobacteria > Rhodobacterales > Rhodobacteraceae > Amaricoccus. Next base: position 5,815 of record JBGAJI010000122.1, read on the forward strand.
TCGCCGCGCGGCTGCGCGAGCGGTTCGGGCTGATCCACGCCGAGGTGGTGCCGACCGACCCCGGCGCCGAGGGCGGAACCGTCGGCCTCGCCGAGGCGGGCGCCGCCGAGATCACGCGCTGGCTGAAATCGGAGAAGCCGATCGTGATGGCGGTCGGCACCGGACGCACGCTGAAGGCGGCGATCGACCATCTGCCGCCCATCGTCTGCCCCCGGCACCGGATCGTGTCGCTGACCGGCAATATCGGTCCCGACGGATCGGCCGCCTACTACAACGTGATCTTCTCGATGGCCGAGGCGGTCGATGCCCGGCATTTCCCCATGCCGCTGCCGGTGTTCGTCGCCTCGCCGGCCGAGCGCGCGCTGATGCACGCCCAGGATCTGATCCGCGGCACGCTGGAGCTGGCCGCCGCCGCCGACGTCGCCTTCGTCGGCATCGGCGAGATGGACAATGACCGGGCGCCGCTGTTTCTCGACGGCTTTCTCAACGAGCGCCAGCTCGACGAAATGCGCGCGGCCGGGGCGATCGGCGAGATCTGCGGCTGGGTCTATGACGTAACGGGCGCGCTGGTGCCCGGCGGCTCGAACGCGCGCACCGCGAGCGCGCCGATCCCCGATCGGAACCGGGCCACGGTGATCGCGTTGGCAAAGGGTCCGCGCAAGCTGCGATCCATCGCCGCCGCTATCCGAGGCCGCATGATCAACGGCTTGATCACCGACGAGGCCACCGCCGAGGCGCTGCTCGCCGAAGGCCCATAGGTCATTTGCCCAACCTTCGGGCTTTTGCCCAATTTCGATTGACAGACTCTCTTTCGGGTGCAATTCTTCCCGCAACAACAAGACTCGCCCATTTCGGGTACCAAGGGGAGAAAACATGCGACACTTCACGCTTCTTCTGGGAGCGGCGTCGACCTTTGCGATCGCCGCGGTCGCCGACGCGCAGACGATCACGATCGCGACGGTTAACAACGCCGACATGATCCGGATGCAGGGCCTCACGGGCGAGTTCACCAAGGCCCATCCCGACATCACCGTGAACTGGGTCACGCTCGAGGAGAACGTGCTGCGCGAGCGCGTCACCACCGACATCGCCACCGGCGGCGGGCAGTACGACATCATGACCATCGGCAACTACGAGGTGCCGATCTGGGGCAAGCAGGGCTGGCTGACGCCGCTCGACTTCGACGCGGGCTACGACGTCGACGACCTGCTGCCGGCCATCCGCGGCGGCCTGACCGTCGATGACAAGCTCCTGGCCGCGCCGTTCTACGGCGAGAGCGCCATGATCATGTACCGCACCGACCTTTTCGAGAAGGCGGGGCTCACCATGCCGGAGAAGCCGGACTGGGCCTTCATTGCCGACGCGGCGCGCAAGATCACCGACCGCAGCGCCGACATCAACGGCATCTGCCTGCGCGGCAAGGCCGGGTGGGGCGAGAACATGGCCTTCATCACCGCGCTCGACAACTCCTTTGGCGGCAAGTGGTTCGACGCCGAGTGGAAGCCGCAGTTCGACCACCCGACCTGGAAGGAAGCGCTGCAGTTCTACGCCGACCTCATGAAGGATGCCGGGCCCGCCGGCGCCTCCTCGAACGGCTTCAACGAGAACCTGACGCTGTTCCAGCAGGGCAAGTGCGGCATGTGGATCGACGCCACCGTCGCCGCCTCCATGGTCACCGACCCCAAGACCTCGACGGTCGCCGACAAGGTGGGCTTCGCGCTCTTCCCGAACAAGGCGGGCGTCGAGAACCACGGCAACTGGCTCTGGTCGTGGAACCTCGCGATCCCGGCCTCGTCCAAGAACGCCGACGCCGCCAAGACGTTCATCGAGTGGGCGACCTCCAAGGACTACACCGAACTCGTCGCCAGCAAGGAGGGTTGGGCCGCGGCACCTCCGGGCACCCGCACCTCGCTCTACGAAAATGCCGACTACAAGGCGGCCGCCCCCTTCGCCGGGCCGACGCTGGCAGCGATGAACGCCGCCGACATCACCAAGCCGACCGTCGACCCGGTGCCCTACACCGGCGGCCAGTTCGTCGCGATCCCGGAGTTCCAGTCGATCGGTACGACCGTGGGTCAGATCTTCGCCGCGGCGCTGGCTGGCCAGTCCACAGTGGATGACGCCCTCGTCCAGGCGCAGTCGTCGGCCGAACGCACAATGCGTCGCGCCGGTTACGGCAAGTAGCGCTTTCCTCCCAGCGCCACCTGGCCGCCCAGACCTTCTGGGCGGCCCTTTTCCCACCATCGCCCGTAGGGAGGAACTGTCTTGGCAACTCGACAGACACGCACGCTCGCACGCTTGATGACCGCGCCCTCGATTATCCTGCTCTTTGTCTGGATGATCGTGCCGCTCGCGATGACGGTCTACTTCTCGTTCCGCTACTACAACCTCCTGAACCCCGCCGCCGGCGGCTGGGCAGGGTTCGAAAACTACAGCTACTTCCTGACCGACCCGGCCTTCTGGCAGGCGGTCTGGAACA
>JBGAJI010000123.1:0-8262 GCA_044225035.1 Amaricoccus sp.
GACGGGCTCGCCACCGCGATCGCCACCGAGGGCGACCCGGACGCGCTCTATGACACGCTCCGCGCCCGGGCGATCCTCGAGGACCGCTCGCCCTGGCAACCGCGCTTCCTCGCCGGCTGGGCGGCGGAGCGACAGTCCCAGATCCCGGCCCTCGCCGGCCTCGCGCCCCATGTCGCCGCGCTCTCGGGTCCCGCCGCGCCCCCCGTGCCGGAGGATCCGGAGCTTGTCGCCCAGGCCCGCGCCTTCGCGGCCGAGGGCACGCCCGCCGGCCGCGCCTTCCTCGAACTCCGCCGGTCGGACGCGGCCGCCGCCGTCGCCGGCTGGCGCCTGCCCGAGGCGGTGCCGGCCCTCGCGCCCGTGCTCATCCGCCGTTCCGGCCGGCCGCTTGACGAAGGGATCCCCGGGCTCTACACCGCCGCCGGCTGGACGCTGGCCCGCGACGGCGCCGCCGACGCCGCCATCGCCACGGCGGCGGAGGAGGGGGGGCGCCTCCTCGGCGCGCCGGACAAAGCCGACCCGCAAGCGGTGCTCGACGCGCTGCAGGCGCGCACCCTCGACGTCTGGAGCGGCTTTCTCGCCGACCTGCGGGTGCGCCCCTTCACCGACCAGCCGGGCGCCGTCCTCATCAGTGGCGCGCTCGCCACCCGCGACTCGCCGCTCTCGGCGCTGATCGCCCAGGTCTGGCGCCAGACAGGCGGCGAGGACCGCGGTCGGACCCATGCCCAGCAGCTCCGCGTCGCCGCCGAATTCGGGCCCGCGATCCAGTTCGTCGAACAGGGCCACATGGCCGAGGTCTCGCGGCTGTTCGCCGGTCTCAATGTCGCCCTGGCCGCGCTCGGCGAGGATGCCGACCTGCGCCAGCAGCGCCTGATGACCGTGCAGTCGCAGGCCGCCTCCATCGCCACCTTGCGCCTCGCGCCGACCCTCGTCGGCCAGATCATCGAGGATGTGCTGGCCCAGACCGCCGCCGCCAACCCGACGCTCGGGCGCCGCCCGGAGCCCGTGCTCTGGCGCGGGTCGATCGGCCCGGCCTGCGCCGCGGCGGTCGCCGGGCGCTTTCCGTTCGACCAGGGGCCGGACGCCGACCCGGCCGAACTCGCCGGCCTCTTCGGTCCCCAGGGCCTCGTCACCGCCTTCTTCCGCGACCGCCTCGCGCCGCTGATGGACACCGGCGAAAGCCCCTGGCGCTGGAAGCCCGAGGCGCGGCTCTCCGGCTTTTCACCCGACAGCGCCGCCTTCTTCGAACGGGTCGCGGCGATCGGCCCGGTCTATTTCGCCGACGCCTCGCTCGCCTCCGCGCCCTTCACCCTCGATACGCTGGCCGAGCGCGACCGCGCCCGCCTGACCCTCGGCGGCGCCGAGGCCGCCATCGACACCTCCGGCGGCCCGGCGACCCTGGCCTGGCCCGGGCCGGCGCCGGAGCAGGGGGTCGCCATCGCCTTCACCGGGGGCGCGCGCGACGGCGACCCCGGCGCCTGGGGCCTGCTGCGCTTTCTCGACGGCCTCCGCCTGCGAGAGCGCGACGGCGGCCAGCGCTACCTGATCGACGTGCGGCTCGGCGAAGCGCGCGCCTATCTCCGCGTCACCTTCCAATCCGCCTCGAACCCCGTCTCCGCCCGCCCGCTGCTCCGCGGCCTCGCCTGTCCCGCGGCGCTGTGAAGCGGCGCATTGGACTGGACGGCGCGCGCCCTCGAAGCATCCCCTTTCACGAGATCGACCGTTGGCGAGATCGTGACGGGCGTGCCCTGCGGGGGCACGTCCGTTTACAACGGACGAGCCGGGCACGCCCGCCCCGATTCCACGCACCAGGGAAATCTAAACCCCTCGCGCCCTCCGCAAGTTTGCTCCGGCCGCGCGCCCGCGCGACCTGCCACTGGCAGGTCGGCAAGGTGCGGGCGCGGAAAAATCTCGGCCGAAGGCGCGCGATATGGCATTAACTGCCATACGCTTTCCATATCGATTCCATACGCTTTCCATACGCGGAAAATCCCGCCCTTTCAGCGCCTTGACCCCAAGTTTTCCACCGTTCACGATTTCGCATCAACGCCTCGTTAATCATGCGGTGCGAAGGGGGACGGCGCCGGCTGGAGCGGTGGGAAAAATCTGGCTAAATTGCCGCGCATCATGATCCGCCTCGCCGCTCTCGCCCTCGCCCTCACGACCGCCGCCGCCATCGCCGCGCCGGTCCCCCCGGACGCGCCCCTGGCCCGCCCGGCGCCCGAGACGACCTGCGCCGCCGACGGCACCGATTGCATCGTCTCGACCAGCTATCTCGCCGATGTCTGCCGGATCATCGAGGCGGAAGCCGTTGAAAACGCGCTCGATCCCAATTTCTTCGCCCGGCTCGTCTGGCGCGAGAGCCTGTTCGACGCCACCGCGATCAGTCCGGCCGGCGCGCAAGGCATCGCGCAGTTCATGCCCGAGACCGCCCGCCTGCGCGGTCTCGACGACCCGTTCAACCCCGTCGACGCCCTGCGGGCCTCCGCCCGCTATCTCTCCGATCTCAGCGCCCGCTTCGGCAATATCGGCCTCGCCGCCGCCGCCTATAACGGCGGCGAGGCGCGCGCCGAGAAATTCGTCGCGTCGCAAGGCGGCCTCGCCCCGGAAACCCGCGCCTATGTCTCTGCGATCACGGGATTTTCCGCCGACGCTTGGCGCGACGCGCCGCCCGCGACCGTCGATCTCGCCTTGGCCAAGGAGGGCGCCTTTCAGGCCAATTGCGTCGCCCATGCCGAAAAACGCCGCTGGCGCGAATATGCCAATACCCCGCCGCCGCGGCCCTGGGGCGTGATCCTCGCCTCGAACCGCGAGCGCGACGGCGCCGAACGGCAGATGGCGCGCCTCAGCAACCGCTACGCCGCCATCCTCGGCGGCGAGCAGGTTTCCTACACCCATTCCCGCCCCCCCGGCATGCCGCGCCGCCTGCATATGGCCCAGGTCGGCCGCGACAGCCGCGCCGAGGCCGAGGCCCTCTGCGCCCGCCTCCGCGCCGCCGGCGGCGCCTGCATGGTGCTCCGAAACTGACGCGGGCCGGGGCGCGAAGGCTGCGATTTCGGCGCTTGTCCTTTCCGGATCAAGCCAGTATCAGGGTCGGCGGAGAGGTGGCCGAGTGGTCGAAGGCACACCCCTGCTAAGGGTGCAGACGGGTAACCGTCTCGAGGGTTCGAATCCCTTCCTCCCCGCCACATTCAGATACTGAATCCGTCCAAGGGCCCCGATTGGGGCCTTTTTTCTTTTGGTTTCAAAGGGCGTTGGCAGGGCCATCCGCCCTTCGGAGACTGGGCGCGTGACGCAGGATGGGTCTCCGAATGGCCCGCGTCTCTCTTCGAGCGCCCCTCGACGACCATGGGACGGCGTGAAACATCCTCGCATTTCCAATGGGTTGCCGGGTTCATGGGGTCGCCCCGTTCGCGAGATAATCCGGTAACAGAGACCGACACGAAGGCGCAGGGCGGTCATAAGGACGGCTCTGTGGCGGCCGATCCCAATTCCGGCGGCAGCGTTCGAAGCGAGCCAAGACCCTGCCAGAAGTCTCTGATGACAAACAGACTTCGCGCCCATAGCCTGGCGCAATGTCGAACGGCGCGTGGACAGATAAAGAGAACGACCTGATCGTCGCGGATTACTTCGCGATGCTGGCCGACGACATCTCCGCGCGCCGCTACAGCAAGGCCGAACACCGTCGCGCGTTGCTGCCGCTGCTGAACGACCGGTCCGAGGGGTCTGTCGAGTTCAAGCACCAGAACATCAGTGCGGTGCTGAAGGGCCTCGGCGAGGACTGGATCCCCGGTTACAAGCCCGCGTTCAACTTCCAGATGACCTTAGTGGATGCCGTGGCGCGGTGGCTGGCGCTGAACCCGGCCTGGCTCGGGCGCCAACCGAAGCTGCAAACCGCCGCTGGCCTACGCGAGGCGGCGCACATCTGGGTGGGTCCGCCGCCGACGCTGTCGAACCAGCCGCCGCCGCAGGAGCTGGAGCAGATGCTGCACATCGCCCGCAAGTTCGACGTGGCGGGCCGGGATGAGCGGAACCGGGCCCTCGGCCGCGCGGGCGAGGAGTGCGTGCTGGCGCATGAGCGCGCCGCCTTGCGGACGGCGGGACGGGACGATCTGGCGCGCAAGGTGCGCTGGGTGTCGGAGGAGGATGGCGACGGCGCGGGCTACGACATCGCGAGTTTCGGGCCGGACGGCCGGGCACGGCTAATCGAGGTCAAGACGACGAACGGATGGGAGCGCACGCCCTTCCACATCACCCGCAACGAACTGGCCGTGGCCGAGGAGCGGCGGTCGGAATGGTGCCTGTTCCGGCTGTGGAATTTCTCACGCGAGCCGAAGGCGTTCGAATTGCATCCGCCGCTGGACGCGCATGTCTCGCTGACGGCGACGACGTTTCAGGCGAGCTTTCACTGAGCCTCAGTCGAACACCCGTTCCGGCTGTTCGTGCCATGGCAGGGCCGCGACATCGGTCAGTTTCAACAGGGTCACGGCGGGCACCTCGCGCTTGTAGACCAGTCGCTTGAGGACACCCGGCGAGAGATAGGCGAGCCGCAGCTGTCGGCTGACATGGCGTTCTGCCAGCCCCACGGCTTTCGCCAGATCGGTCACCGTGTTGAATTCACCAGCCTCCATGCGCCGCCGCCAGCCCCACGCCCGGCCGATGGCGCGCAGGATATGCGGATCCTGCGTCCGGTCTTCACTGGGCAGGTAGGTTGCGGGCGGCATGATCTTCGGCCGCCCGTTCTGCTTGCGGACTTTGAGCGGTACGAAGATCTGGATGGACTCGTCGGGTTTCATCATTCCGCCGCCACCTTCTTTCGTGGCGCCATCATGTCGCGCATGACGCCCGAGACGCCGTCGGTCCGGACATCGATGACCAGCCCCTCGGACGTCACGGTGACCCGGCGCACCAGCAACTGCACGATCCGGGTCTGCTCCGCAGGAAACAACTTGCCCCAGACGTCCTCGAACGTCTGCAGCGCGGAGATTACGTCGGCCTCGGCGAAGGCGTGTCCCTCGCGCGCCAAGTGGGCAATGACCTGCGCCGTGATCGAGGGGGCGCGCATCACCCGCCGCAACTCGGTCACCACGGCCGCTTCCACGAGGTCGGCAGCAAGGCGGCGCGGGATGCCCTCATCGCTGGGTTCGCGATTCTTGATGACGTCCATCGAGACGTAGTACCGGTATCGCCGCGCGCCCTTCTTCGTGCTGCTCGGGGTCATGGCCGCGCCCGTGGCCGTAAAGATAAGGCCCTTCAGCAACGCAGGCGCCTGCGCCCGGGTGTTGTTGGCGCGCTTGCGGGGGCTCTCCCGCAAGATGGCATGGACCTGATCCCACAGCTTCTGGTCGATGATGGCCTGATGCTCGCCGGGATAAGCCTTGCCCTTGTGGACGGCGTCGCCGCGATAGACGCGGTTCATCAGCACTCTGTAGAGATATCCCTTGTCGACCAACGTGCCCTGCTTGTTGCGGAGCCCTTTGCGGCGCAGTTCGCGAGCCAGCACGGTCGCTGATCCGACCTCGACGAACCTCTCGAAGATGCCCCGCACGGTGGCAGCCTCGTCTTCATTCACCACGAGCTCGCGGTCCTTCACATCGTACCCGAGCGGGACGTAGCCGCCCATCCACATGCCCTTCATGCGAGAGGCGCGGACTTTGTCGCGGATGCGCTCAGCTGTGACCTCGCGCTCGAACTGAGCGAAGCTGAGCAGGATGTTCAGCGTCAGCCGCCCCATGGACGTGGTGGTGTTGAAGGACTGCGTGACCGAGACGAAGGTCACGCCGTTGCGGTCGAAGACCTCGACCAGCTTCGAGAAGTCCATCAGCGACCGCGACAGGCGGTCGATCTTGTAGACGACCACTACATCGATCAGGCCGTCCTCGATGTCGGCCAGAAGCTGCTTGAGGCCGGGCCGTTCCAGCGTCCCGCCCGAGATGCCGCCGTCGTCGTACTGATCGCGGACCAGCACCCAGCCCTCGGAGCGCTGGCTGGCGATGTAGGCCTCGCAGGCCTCTCTCTGGGCGTGCAGGCTGTTGAATTCCTGCTCCAGCCCTTCCTCGGAGGATTTGCGCGTATAGATGGCGCAGCGCTGGCGGCGGATGGGATTTGCGCGTTGATCCATCAATCATTCCCCCGCTTTCGTTCGCGCAACCCGAAAAAGCGGTAGCCATTCCAACGCGTCTCGGTGATCGCGCGCGCGATTGCGGACAAGGATTTGTACGGTCGCCCCTGCCACTCGAACCCATCCCGCAAGACGGTGATCGTGTGCTCGACCCCGTTCCATTCGCGGATCAACCTCGTGCCGACCACGGGATTGCGAGGATCGGCGATCTGGCTCTTGCGTGTCAGGGTGCCGCTGACCTCGTCGGCCAGCAGGTCCAGCATGCGTCGGGTTTCGCGATCAGGACCGCCATACGTCAGTTCCTGGATGCGGTAGGCCAACCGGCTCTCGAGGAACGCTCTGCTGTTGTTCGGCGCCGCTGTCGCAAAGATCGTCTGCCACTCCGACTTCAACTGGGTGACGGACATGGACTTCAACGCGGCTAGGCGCGCGGGGGTGGGATCGGGCTTCGTCATGCGTTTCTCCGGTGAGTTGGAGTTGCATGACGGCATTGGTCGAGCGGATAGTGTAGGCAACGTTCTCCAGTATTGTCAGATACTTCGACCCCATCCTGCCCGAGCAGCCGAACCAGCCCGAACGCCAGCAGGCCGCACAGTTCGGCACGGCGCTCAGCCGCGCTCATCTGGTCGGGCGGCAGCGGATTGGGGCGTTTCATGTCGTGGTAGCCGTGATCGGTGGTGCTGTTACCGATCAAAAGCCACCTGGCGGGTGCCAACGGGACATCACGGCGTCACGACATTCCTGGATGCGAACAGGTTGAGAACGTCTGGGCTTGCAGGGCGAAGTTTTGTCCACGATTATCGGAAGTTGAATCAAACAAGAGAATGTATTCGTTGAGGTGGTTTCATGGCGCGAAAGGCATCCCCGGTTGGCCCGCACATCCATAGCCTGATCGAGGATGCCCGCATTGACCTCGTCCGGGCTGTCCTCGCGATGCGAGAGGGCAACAGCGAGCCCGATTTCGGCCTGCCCACAGATGTTCCAGATCCCTCGGATGAGGAATTGACTCACGGGTTTCGGCAGAGCCTGTTGGAAATCCTGTCGAAATTCGATGCAGACGAGTTGCGGCCCGCCGAGCAGAGATCACGCCGTGTCCTGGCACTGGCCGAAGGCAAGGGTATCGATTCGCTCACGGCAATCACCGAACAACAACTCCACGATGAGCAAACGCTCGAGTTCGATCGGCAACCCGATCCGCTCTGCAAGAGCATCTGGGCATTTCTGAATGCCCGCCAGACATTCGAGGACGCCGAGAGTTTCCACTTCGCCCGCAAATTCAGGGACTATGGCAAGCTTTACGATGCCTTCGAGGTGGAACTCGAAAAAGTGGTCAACCTCAATTCGGGGTCGATCGACGAGAAAGCTCTGGCCGCGAAGATCACCTCGGTTCTGCAACTCAAGACGGCTTGCACGGTGAAGGCGCTGGATTTGCCCGCCACTGCCGCGCACCCAGCGTCGATCATGCTGATCGTTCGCCACGGCGGGCCGCTCTCGAGCGTCCATGACCATCGTGACGACGGGCGTCGGGGCACGATCTATTATCGTCCGCCGAACGAGGCCACTCTCATCTACACACCCTCCATCCGACAGATCGAGGTCTGCGCAGACAGTCCGGTCGTGCGGCAGGGCGTTGCCGGGTCATTCGCCGAGGAGGCGCTGGGGCACGACGTTTCGCAGAAGCCGCTGACCTGGAAGCGCTACAACCTTTCGCGTTTCCGCAGTTCGCTGCGGCTCGATCTGCCGCGTATCTCTGGATACGAGATCACGGACGCGCGCGTCCTCGAGGCTGAAATCCGCCTTGGCTCATGGAGCCGGAAGCTTCTTCTGAAGGTGGCGGCCGACGACGACATCGAGGAGGTCGCCGACCGATATCTGAAGCCCAACAACATCTTCCGCCGCGCCGATGGCTTCAGCCGCGTGGGGATCGCCGTAAGCTACAATCGCATCGGTGACGAAAAGATGCGCACGCTCAACATCACCATTTCCGGCTCGAAGAGCTGCAACCTGATGTGAGCCCTGAAATCTGGACCGCTTCGAGTTAGAGTTTTCCGCGGATTTGATCCCTTGGCCGGGAGGAGCGGAGAAGGATGAAGGCATCGAGATTCTCGGAGGCGCAGAAGGCGTTCGTGCTCAAGCAGGGCGCC
>JBGAJI010000010.1:0-19686 GCA_044225035.1 Amaricoccus sp.
CTGGACGATCTCGTCGATCAGGCCCCAGTCCTTGGCATCCTGCGCCGTCATGAACCGGTCGCGCTCCAGCGCCTGCTCCACCGCCTCGAAGGTCTGGCCGGTGTGATACTCGTAGATCTGGTTCAGCCGGTCCTTCAGCGCCTGGGTCTCGCGGGCGTGAATCATGATGTCCGTCGCCTGGCCCTGAAAGCCGCCGGACGGCTGGTGCACCATGATCCGGCTGTTCGGCAGGCTGTAGCGCATGCCCTTGGCCCCGGCGGTCAGCAGGAGCGAGCCCATCGAGGCCGCCTGGCCGCAGCAGAGCGTGGAGACCGGCGGACGGATGTACTGCATCGTGTCGTAGATCGACAGGCCGGAGGTGACGACACCGCCCGGGCTGTTGATATACATGGAGATTTCCTTCTTCGGATTCTCCGCCTCGAGAAACAGCAGCTGCGCGACGATCAGCGTCGACATCCCGTCATGGACCGGGCCGGAGACAAAGATGATCCGCTCTTTCAGAAGCCGCGAGAAGATATCATAGGCGCGCTCGCCCCGCGCGGTCTGTTCGACCACCATCGGCACGAGGCTCATAAAGGTTTCAACCGGATCTTTCATTGGGAAACTTGCCTGTGGCTGCTTGGGCGCCCCGTTCGGGCACGCCGGGTGCTGCAAGATTAGTCATGGCCCCGGGCGACTGCAAGGCCCGCTCCGGCCTGCTCGCGCGGTACGCGAGTCAGGCCGCGGCATCGCCGGGCGGCTTCGCCCTCGGAACCGGGCGCGGCCGATGCGCGGCGCTCCGCCGATCGCCGCCGAGCTTGTCGAAAATGAAGGCGGCGAGCTTCTGCTCGAATTCCACGCCGCCGAACTTACGCGCGTGGCGTCGGATCGCCTCGGGCTCGAATGCGCCCGCGCTCGCCTCGAAGCGGTCCACGGCGTCGTTCAGGGCCTCGGCGGTCTGCTCGTGGAAGAAAAGCCCGGTCTCGCCGTCCGCCACGGTCTCGGCCACGCCGCCGCGGCCGAAGGCGATCACCGGCCGTCCGCTGGCCATCACTTCAAGCGGAACGATCCCGCAATCCTCGACGCCCGGAAAGACGAGGGCGCGGCACTTCGCGAACCGGTCCGCCATCGTCGCATCATCGACCGTGCCGAGGAAGGTCACGTTGGGCCCGGCCCGCTCGCGCAAGGATGCCGTCGCGCCGCCGCCGATGACCGCCAACGGGCGGCCGCTGCGGGTAAAGGCGTCGACCGCGACCTCGATCTTCTTGTAGGGCGTGATCTGCCCGGCGCAGAGATAGTAGTCGCCGACATCCGGGCTGATCGAAAACCTATCGAGATCGACCGGCGGATAGATCACGCTCGCCTCGCGGCGGTAATATTTCTCGATCCGTTTCGCCACGAACTGCGAATTGGCGGCGAAGTGATCGACCCGCGCGGCCGTCGTCACGTCCCATTGCCGCAACAAGGGACCCGTCGCCTGGAGCATCTTGCGGGTGATCCATCCCGCCTCGCGGCTATATTGCGGCTGGAGATCCCAGATATAGCGCATCGGCGAATGGCAATAGCAGAGATGCGTCGCGTCGGGCGCCGGGATGATCCCCTTCGCCGGCCCCGCCTCGCTCGACACAACGAGATCGTAGGGCGTGAGATCGAAGGCTTCGAGCGCGAAGGGCATGAGCGGCAACATCTTCTGATAATGCCGGCGGCCGCCGATCCGCTGCAGGAACGAGGTCTCGATCCGGTGACGGGCGATGGTGGGAGAAATCTGGGCCGGATCGAGCACCAGCGTGAAGATGTCGGCCCGCGGGAAGATCCGGCACAGCGTCTCGAGCACCTTCTCGCCGCCGCGCATGCCGACGAGCCAGTAATGGACCAAGGCCACCTTCACGCGCGGCGCCCCGGCGGCTCGATCGGGAAATTCCTGCGCGCACCCACGGCGATCCTCCTCGACCAGGCCGGGAGGCATTCTCTGGCGGAACCGGTGAACAAGACCTTACCGGGCGCGCCGTGACGAGCGCGCCCGGCGGGCGGTCAGAACAGGCTGTCGCTGTCCGCCTGAAGGCTCGCGGACAGCGGGATGTCGTTGACCGGCGTGCCGGCGGGGTCGGGATAGCTGCCCGCCAGCGTCGCCGTCGGGCCGACACCGACCGGCTTTACCCCTTCGAAGATGAAGAGGTTGTCGTTATAGTCGTAGTTGATGCCGGTGTAGTCCATGATGCCGAGATAGACGTTCTGCAGGACATTGCCGTGCTCGTCATAGGCCTGGAACATCTTGACGGTGTGGCCCTGCTGCGCCCCCGGAACGAGGACGTTGCCCCGCGAGTTCAGCCGCGGATCGGTCGACCCGCCCGCCATCATGATGCCGAACACGTCGTCGCCGTTCCAGGCGTCCGGAATGTCGGCGCGGGTGAAGGTCTTGGTGGCGAACACCGTCTCGCTGCCGACGATGTTCGGCAGGATGCGCTGGTTGTCGGTGCTGGTATGGTTCCAGAACTGGACGGTGGAACTCCGGCTGCCCGGCGCATGGATGGTCAGCGCCGCCTGCGTCACGCCATGGAAGGCGGCGAGCTGGGTGGCGCTCGCCGTCGTCACGCCGTCGGCGATCTGCCAATAGGGCGACAGGATCTCGGTCGGGTCGTTCTTCATATAGACGTCGTTGGTGCTGAGCGTCGATCCGCCGCCGCCATCGATCAGGCTGAGCCCCTCGATCCGGTTGCCGAAGCCGAAGATGTGCCACATCTCGTTGACGTTCGGCTCCTGCCCGTTCTCCCAGGTCTGCTGCCAGAAGCCGGACATGTCGATCTCGGCCACCGGGCTGTCCTGGTCGTTGGTGACGAGGGTCAGCTTGCCGTCGAACAGGGTCGAGGTGCCGCTGATGCTCGTGGTCGGGGGCGTATATTGCGCCCGGTCGAACAGCACGGTGACATTGACCGAGGCGCCGGCCGCCAGTGTCAGGTTGTTGAAGGCATTGGGATTGGCGAGCTTGAACGGCCCGTCGATGATCGCATCGAGGATCTGCAGCGGTGCGGTCCCGGTATTCGAGATGCGGACCGTCGCGTCCTCCTTCATGTCGCGGCTGAAGCCGTTCTGAACCGGGTTCTCCAGGATGCTGAATTGCAGGCGATTGTCGAAATAGGCCGGGTCGAGGCTTTGCACCGCGATATCGGCGTTCGCATTGGTCGTCACCTTGCCGATGTCGAGATAATCGAGCTGGTTCGCGCCCGGCGCATCCGAATCGAGCGCGAGGCGATAATGCGTTCCGGCTTCCAGCGTCACGTAAAGCGCCTGTTCGCCGCTGGTACCGCTGCCCGGCCACGGGGTCTGTTCGATCTCCGTGCCGTTCAGGGTCCAGCTCAGGCCGGCGCCGTTCGCCGCGCCGACATTCGCGGCCGTGTCTAGGCGATAGACGCCGCTCTCCGCCACGTTGAAGAAGAAGTGGATCGTGTCGTTGTCCTCGACATAGCTGGAGCTGTCGGTCGCTTCGAGCTCGAGCCGCGCGCTGTTGGTGACGTGATGCGAGATCGGCGTGAAGCCGACCGTCTTCACCTCCAGCTGGTCGATGTTCGGGCCGGTGTTGGCCACGGACCGGAGCGTGACGGTATTCGCCCCGGCGAGGAGGTTCGCCGACACCTCGACCGTCTGCCAACTCGAGAAGCTCGAGGTCGAGCCGAAGGGGATGGTCTCGACCACCGTGCCATTGACCACGAGTTGCAGGGGCCGGTCCGCCGTTCCGCCGTTGGCATAGCGGAAGTCGAGCAAAGCCGGGCCACTGGACGGCGCGTTGAAGGTGAAGGTCATGAAGTCGGCATTGGTCGCGCCGAAGTCGGCATAGCCGCCCGGTACGCCGTCGGTGTTGTTCGTGTTACCGTCGATGCCGAAGGCCCCGGGATAGAGGCCATTGACCTGACCGCCGCCGGAGGGGACCTGCGGGTTCACCACGTCGCGGATCACGATCTGCGCGCCGCCACCGGTGGCCACCGTCACCGCCGTGCCGTCGCCCGGCGTGCGGTCCTCGGCCTGAACGGTGAGGAGATGGGTGAAAATCGGATCCTCGCCGCTGATCGAGAAGCTGAGCGAATCCTCGGCGAAGTTCAGGTTGTCATCCTGGACGGTCAGCACCGCTGTATTGTCGCCGGCGGGCAGACCGCTGATGTCGAGCGTGAAACGGTTCTGGGCGCCGAGCGTGACGTCCTGCGCCGGTCCGCCATTGAACGACACGCGCAGCGAGACGATGTCGCTGTCGAGCCCGTTCACCTGGAAAATCGCGGCGGAGCGGTTCGAGAGATCGACGCCGACCAGCGCCAGATCGCCGCCGACATCGGCCGTCGTGTCGCCGCTGCCCGGCGAAGGCGTCAGCAACACGAGTTGGCTCGCCCCCGTCGCCCGATCGAGCGTCGAGAGGTAGATGCGGCCGTTGAACGGATTCATCACGAGGTCGAGCGGATCGATATAGTCGTTGATCACCGTCCCGTCCGGCCGGCGCAGCACGTCGTCGCCGACGATCGATCCGGCCGAGTCGAGCTTCAGCACCCGCAGATTGTCGCCGACCGAGAACTGGGCGATGATCAGCGCGCCGCGGAAATCCGAGCCGAACACGCTGCTCTGATATTCGATCGCGCCGTTCGGCGACCGGTTGTAGCCAAGCGCATAGACGCCGTCGGTGTCATAATGCTCGTCCGGCAGGACGCCGACCGCGTAGCCGTCCGTCGACGGGTTTCCGTCATTGCCGGCGACCACCTCGGCCAGATCGACGCCGCTGGTCGGATTGCCGCCGTTCAGGATGTATTCGTCCCGCAAGGCGTTCGGATGGCCGTAGTAGCCGCCCGCGTCCACGGTGAAGAGATAATCCTGCTGCTTCGGCGAGTTCGAAATCGTGGTGTCGAAGCCCGGCTGCGTCGGATCCTCGGGCGTATGGCCGCCGGCCGCCGTTCCATTGGCCGGCACATAGAGATGGCCGTTGGAATGCCAGACGAGATCATAGGCGTTGCGCACCCCGGTCGCGTAGATCTTCAGCACCGCGTCGGTGGCGAAGGGATTGTACATCCCGGGATAGGTGCCATCCGCGTTGAACTGGCTCGCGGGGAAGGTGGTGGTCGGCGGATCGCCGGGATTGACCGGCTCGGTCCGCACGTCGAAACCGCCGAAAGGCGCGGTTCGCGACGGGTCGATCTCCAGGACGGCGGCGTTGAGCAGCCGTTCGGGTCGCCCACCCCAGGCCGGGTCCGCCTGGCCGGCGGCGCTGTTCGACCCTTGGGTCAGATAGAGCAGATGATCGGGCTCACCCGACTGACCGGCGTTCGGATTGACGCGGAATTCGAGGCTGTTGGTCAGATGGTCGCCACCCGAGCGGGGCAGCCCGCTGATATAGGTATCGGCCGTCGCCCCGGTGAAGGAGAGATTGGCGCCGAGATGGATCTTGCTGACCCGCCCGGAAAACTCCGTCGTGCTGAAGGCGGTTGATTCCCGCGGGATCGGGGCGTTGTCGGTGACCCAGATCGTGCGCGGGTCGTCGGGATCGAAGGTGAAGCCGATGATGCCGCGCCGCTGGCCGTTGCCGGCGTCGAAATGGCTGAGCGTCAGGGTTTCCTTCGTGGTCTCGTTGATCGTGCCGTCGGAATTGACCGACCAGCGCATGACCTCGCCATTGATGGTCGCGACATAGAGCTTGCCGTCCGGTCCGATCTCGACCGTGGTAAAGCCCGCCGCGCCGTCGGAGAAGCCGTCGAGCAGGGTCGTCGTGTTGAACGCGACGCTCGACTGCACCACTTCCGGCGCGTCGCCGGTGACGAAGGTGGTGGTCAGGTCGTGCATCTGGCGCAGCGGCGCGTCGGCGTCGCTGAAGCTGCCGAGATCGAGCACTTTCTCGATCTTGAGGGTATAGCTGGTATTTTCCTTCAGCGAATTGATCGGCCGCACGTTCAGCGTGTCCGCGCCGCCCGAGATCTGCACCGCGATCGCCACCTCGGCGCCGGTCAGCGTCTCGACCAGCTTCACGTCCTCGGTATGAACGATGCTCGGACCGCGATAATCTTGGCCGCGCAGCACCACGCCTACGACCAGCGTCGAGCTCGGGTCGATGTCGGTCGGAAGCTCGCCATTCGGCCCGATGGCGATCGAAACCTGGCCATCCTCGAGCGAATCCGCCACCGGCGCCGAGAAATAGGAATAATCGGCGCTCGCCGGCTGGCCGTTGGTCGGCGTCAGATCGGGCAGCTTCTCGATTTCGAGATACTGGATTTCGGTGTCGAGCCCGCCGATCGAATCGATGGTCAGCCGGCCGTCGTTCACATCGACCACGGCGCTGACCAGGGTCGAGCGCATGTCGGCGGTCGGCGACCAGTCCGGCATCGCCTCGACGCCCTCGATGTTCAGCGCATAGAGATTGCCGAGCGCGCCGCTGGTATCGCCGACCGACACCTTCACCTGATACGTACCGTTCTCGACCCCGATCTCCCAGGCCCGCGCGGCGCCGTCCCCCTCGAAATTCGCCAGTGTCTTTTGGAGGTTCGGGGCCCCGGCCACCGTTCCGTGGTAGGCAAGAGCGCCGCTCGACAGGGCGGAGGCGACCGTGCCGTTCGCGGTCCCGTCCGCGACGCTCGCCTCCGTCACCCAGCCATAGCTGAGGCCGTTGCCGCGCGCGCCATAGGCCTCGCCGGTGTCGGCGAGATAACCGGCGGGAGTCACATAGTCGGCGGGCCTGCCGCCGGTCCCCGCCGCCGGCTCGAAGTTGATCTTGGCGATCGCTTCGTAGCGGACCTCGTCCTGATCGACGATCGGCGCGTCGCGATGCAGCGAGACGCTGTCGATATTCGGCGCGTTGGCGATGCTGTTGGTCAGCGAGATCGTGTTCGCTCCGGCGGTGAGCTGGATGTCGACCGTCGCCTCGCCCCAGGTGCTCCAGTTGCCGGTCGTCGGGAACTGGATCGCATAGGTCGTGCCGTCGACCACGACATTCATCGGGCGCGCGGTGGCGCCGAGCGCGTAGCGCACCGTCAGCTGATAGATGCCCGCCTCATCGACCGTGACCTGGAAGCGGCCGGCATCGCCGATGTCGTTGCCAAGGTCGAGATAGCCGGTGCCGGTGTAATTGTGCCAGAGACCCGACGAGTCGTAGGTCAGGCCCGGGCCGCTGTTGCCCGCCCCCGCCGCCGGCTCGGGATTGCCGGAGGTCGTCCGGGCGCGGGAGTCGTTGTCCGCGTCGACGATGGTGAAGGTCTCCGCCTGCAAGGTCAGGTCGAACGAGCCGTCGTCCTCGCCGATCAGGATCTGCATGCTCGTCTCGGCGAGATTGCCGGCGTCGTCGGTCACGAACAGCCGGACGATATGCGTGCCGTCGGCGAGCGCCGAGCCGTTCACGGTGAAATCGCCGTCCGCGTCGGGAAGGACGGTGGTCTTCGTGGCGCCGTCGAAGCTGACCTGGGTCAGCACGATGTCGCTGTCGCGGCCGGCGATGTTGAAATTGATCGAAGCCGCCGCGGCGCCGGTCAGGGGCCCGTCCGGTCCGCTGAGGAAGAGCGGCGTCGCATCCTCGTCGGCCGAGGTGTCCGGCCCGCTGGTTCCCGACGGCGCGATCTCGATCTGGTCGATGTTCGGCCCATAGGTGATCCCCGGCGGGATCGACAGTGATATCGTGTTGGTGCCGGCCTGCAGGGTGACGGATTCGGTCAGCACCCCCCAGACATTGAAGCCCGCGTTGGCGCCCGAAGTCGGACCGGTGCTCGGAAAGATCGTGCTGACGCCGGTGCCGCCATTCACCGCCAGCAACAGCGCCCGCGCCTGGCCGCCGAAATCCTGTGAGGCGTAGCGGATATTAAGATCATAGGCGCCGGCTTCCGCGACGGTCACCGTGAAGGTCACCCGGTCGCCCGGATCGTCGCCGAAATCGACATAGCCCGTGCCATTGTACCCGGGCCGCAGTCCGCCCGACAGCCCCGGCTCCGGATGGGCGGCGTCGCGGACCAGCGTCACGGTCCCGGCGCCCGTGGCGAGCGTGATGGTCGCGCTTTCGGCCTGCACCACCGTGGGGCCGGATGTCGGCGCGCCGACGGTCACGGTGAAGGCCAGTGGCGTCGAGGCCAGCGTTCCGTCGCTCGCCGTCGCCTGGAGGGAATAGGTGCCCGCCGCCGTCGAGGCGCCGACGGTCAGGACGCCGCCCGCCACCGTGATGCCGGCCGGCAAGGCGCCGCCCCCCGCCGCCGCGGCGCCGTAGGTGACGGCCGTTCCTTCGGGATCGGTCGCATTCAGCGCCGTGGCGAGATTGACCGTGGCCTGTGCGCCCTGGGCGACCGTCACCGGCGCGATCGCCGCCCCGGCGGCGAGCACCGGCGCCTCGTTGACGTTCGTCACCGTGATCGGCAACGTCGTGGTCTTGGTCAGCCCGGTCGCGTCGGTCGCCGTCACCGCCACGCTGACAGAGGACGCCGCCTCGAAATCGAGCGAAGTGCCGGGCGCGAGACGCAGTTCGTTGCCGACCACGGCGAAGCGGGTATCCGTCACGCCGAACGTCACCGCGCCACCATCGGGGTCGGTCGCGGCCAGCAGGCCGATCAGTGCGCCGGGGCTGTCCTCGGCCACCGTGCTCGCGGAAAGCGTCACGTCCGAGGGAGGGGACCCCGCGCCGAAAACCGGCGTGCCGCCCACGGCGGTCGCCGCGAAGGCGTCGATATTCGGCCCGGTCAGGGAGCCGGCGCCGACCGACAGTTTCACCGTGTTGGTCCCGGCGGCCAGGGTAACGGTCGCGGTCTGCACCTGCCAGTTGCCCCAGGCCGCGTCGGTCGTCCCGGTCGAAACGAAGGGAAGGTCGCCGTTGGCCCCGCCATTGACCGACAGGGCGAGCGGCCGGTTCGCCGCGCCGCCACTCGCATAGCGGAAGTGCAGCGTATAGGTGCCCGCGGTGGCGAGCTCGAAGCTGAAAGTCAGCGAGTCGCCAAGCGACGAGGCGCCGGCGCCGAAATCGAGATAGCCGTCGCCGGTGCTGTTCGGGCGCAGGCCGTTCGAGTCGAGCGTCTTGCCGACGGCCGGCGGCTCGGGGTTCGCTATATCCCTGACAACGGTGCCCGACGCCGCGTTCTTGGCGATCGTCCCGTCTTCTGCCTGAAGAGTGAAAGGAATGCTTTGCAGCGCCATGGCAATTGTCCTCGAAAAAATAAGGTCGCGGGCTCGATCTCCCGCCATGCTCTGTCGGATAAGACGTCCGGTAAGGCTCGACCAACGACGGGGAGCCTTTCTCGCTATGCGATCATATGTCGGATTTGGGCACCGGCCGGAGAGCCGTCACGCAATGGCGACGCAATCCTGGCGGAAACCCCTGTTCCCCCTGTACAACACCCCTAGCCGCCAAATCGCGACCCACCATATTAACCATAGCTGATCTTTGGCGTGAGAGAAACATAGACCTGACGCCGCTGCGAAATACCTTCGCAGTCGCACAGTTACTTGCAGCTTTCGGTTGAAATATTGCTCTTGGTGCGACGGCGGGCCTGGCGAGCGCCAGAACCGGTCGCATCTGAGGAATGTCGGCCAGCGTCAATCGCCGTCCGACTATGCCGCCGCGCACCTCGGGGGTCGTCTTCCCCAAGCGGTCCGCGCATCGTCCGCGTCCGGGCGCCGGACGAACCGGCGCCCCCGGGCCCTGAAATCGCTACTTCCAGACGACCTGTTTCGCCGCGTTCAGCCAGCTGAACGGAATGATGGTGAAGGCGACGGTCCGGCCGACGCCGAGATAGGCATGCGGATCGAGCCAGCCGAAATGATCGAGCTGCACCCGCAGCCGCGTCACGAGGTTTCCGCGGCGGCGCGACGTCGTGGTGCCGCCTTCGCTCAGCACATATTCCGTCAGAACCTCCGGAATATTGGCCAGCTTGTAGTGCTTGCCCATGCGGATGAAGAGCTCGTAATCCTCGCAGGTCTTGTAGCGGTCGGAATAGGTGCCGACCTTGCGCAAGGCTTCGGCGCGGATCATCACCGTCGGATGCAGCATCGCGGGGACGTAGCGCTGCTTGCGCAGCATGGCCTTGTGCTCCGTCGGAAAGCGCAGCGTGAAGAGATACTTGCCATCGTCGTCGATGCAGCGCGCCCAGGTGCCGACGATGCCGACCTCGGGATGCGAGTCGAGAAACTCCACCTGCCGGGCCAGCCGGCCGGGCATCGGCAGGTCGCCGCAGTCGAGCCGCGAGATATGCCGATAACCGCGCTCGAAGATGATCTCCAGCCCCTTGTTCAGCGCGTGCTCGATGCCCTGGTTCTTCGGCAGGCGGTGAAAGATGATCTCGTGCGAACCGCACCGCTCGGGACAGGTCAGGGGCGTCGGCGATCCATCGTCGATGACGACGACGTCGAAGGGCAGCTCGTCCGCCGCCAGGGTCTCGAGCGTGCTGAGCAGGCCGGCCTGATCTTTCCAGGCCGGGATCAGGACGCAAAGGTCGGGGGTGGTGGTCACAGCGTGATCTCCTTACGAACGTGCGCGCCGGCCGGCGTTGAACAGGACGGCGAGCGAGACGCCGACGAGAAAGCCGCCGAGAATGCCGAGCGCGAGAACCACCGGCTTCACATCGAAACCGCTCGGACGCGTCGGGACCACGGCGCTGGAAAACAGCTGGACGTTGATCTCCGGCCCTTCCATGCGGCTCATGATATCGCGCTGTTTCAGCAGCAGGCGCTCATAGACCTGGGCGGTGGCGTCGGCTTCGCGCTCGGCCTCGCGCTGGCGGGCGTAGAGGCTGGCGGTCTGGTCGATCGCGCCCTCCTGCTGCAACCCGGTCAAGGCATCGAACCGCTTCGCGACCAGCCGCGCCTCTTCGCGCATGGATTGCGCGGTGCGGTCCGCCGCCTGCAACTCCGCCTTCAGCGAGTCGAGCTCTTCGCCGAGATCGTTCAGCACGTCGGAATAGACGTCGCGCTTCAGTTCGCTGCGATAGCCGAGATACGAATTGGCCGTCGCATTGGCCACATCCGCCGACAGCACCGGATCGGGCGAACCGTAGCTGACCTTGATCACATACGACCGGCCGCTGTTCGACACATCGAGATTGCGCGACAGGTAGCGGCGAATCGCCGCGTGCTTCTCCTCGGGCGTCGCATCGTCGAATTCGGGACCAAGCTTGGCCGCCTCGGTCAGGCGCGCCAGCGTCTCCGGCGACAGGGATGCCATCGCCCGCTCCAGCACGACCGGCGATCCGATCGTCTCGACGACGGTGGTGGTCGCCGAGGGATCGACGATCGCGACCGTCGCGTTGCCGCCGGTATCGACGATGCCCGACCGCTCGGTGTCGGAGATCAGGGTCACCTCGGCCGCGTAGCGGTCGGGCAGGCCCTTGGCGATCCAGTAACCCCCTGCCCCGCCCGCGGCCGTCAACAGCAGGATGAGGAACTTGTACCGCCAGATCACCGAGAAGAGATCGCTGAGGGTAAACCCCTTTTCATACGATTGATCGCGATGTTCACCGACGTGATAATTGTGATCTTTCATCGTTTTTCCTGTCAGGTGGCTTCGCGGGACGGGGTCGGGATCATGGCTTTAGAGGACCGTCCGCAGGGCGCGGAAGGGTCGGAACGCGGCGGCCTCGCGCCGCAGCGTGCGGAACGGCCTCATGAACGCCGTCTCGCGGTGCAATTGATCGGTCGCGGTCAGGACGCGATGCACGATCCGCCGGCCGATCGGCCCTTCCATCGGCGGTGGCGTTACGTCCAGTTTCGGCACTTCGACCCAGCGCGGCGTCTCGCGGACGGTCGGCGCGGAAAATTTTCCGAGCGCCGCGAACCAGTTCGCGAGGATCGTCTCGACAAAGATCCGCTTCTCGGCCGAAACGCGCGTCGGCGGCACGATCATCGGATTGGTGTTGATCTCGAAAATCTGCGGGCGCCCGTCGATCATCGCATAATCGGCGCGCCCATAGGACAATCCGGCGGCCTCGAAGACCTCGCGCATCAATGCCATGTGCGGGTTCCCGGTCAGGAACGCCAGCCGGGCGTCGCGCATCGCTTCGGTCTCGCCCTCGCCCGCGACGCCCTTGCAGACCCAGTCCGCGCTCCAGTTCATCGCGCCGGGGAAATAGCTGTCGCCGATCCGGAAGTAGGACAGCTTCTGGTGCCGCCCCTCGGCGTCGCGGGTATTGACGAATTCCGTGACCCCGAGATCCGCGTCGCTCGCGTCGTTCCGGCGCAGCCGCGCCAACACCTGGTCGAGCTCGGCGCGCGAGCCGATCAGGCCGGACAGCGGGCCGTTGTGGTCGTCGAGCCGCCGGACGAACACGGGGAACCGGAGGTCGGCGGGGATCGCCGAGATCGGCGCGACGCGGAACTGGTTGATCCCGGCGGCGACCAGGCGGCGGCTCACCGCCAGCCGCCGCAGACCGACGTTCGGCGCGTTCAGCACCCGCAGCCCCGGCACGGCGCGGCGCAGATCCTCGACCCGCTTCGCGGCCGCGCGAATGACGCAATCATCGATGCGCTCGAGGTCGACCAGCACATAGTCGGCGACCGGCAGCGACTCGAAGGTGAGAAAGTCCCGGTAAGACAGGACCATGACGCAGCCCTGAAAGGCACTTGACCGGGTCTCGAGGACGTCCCGGACGGTGTATTGATGTGCGCCACACGTCACGAAAGCCAACATCTTTTTCTTATTCCTTCCGTCGTGGCCGCGCGAACGCGGTGAGCATATCAAAGCAGGGCCGGCAGATTGCGAAGAGGAGCGGCAGATAGACCGCCCCCCCGACGACCACCAGCGCACCAAGACCGAGGAACGGCGCGTTCAAACCCACCGCCCAAGGCGTGATCAGGTGCAGTACCAGCGCCATCAGCGCGGTGGCGAGGCAGATACGCAGGACATGGAACAGCGGGCGGACGATGACGCGACCCGCCAATGTGAGATAGAAGAACACCCCGAGCGCCGCCGCCGCCGCCTCGGTCGCCACGATGGGTATGCCGAGCGCCGCGACGTCGCCGGTTCGCCCGATGATCGTCATGCCCGCGATCAGCGTCGCAAGGCCCGCGCCGGTGCAGGCCACGCTGAATTCCGGGCGCCCGAGCGCCGAGAAGCCGGTGTAGGAATAGCGGAAGGGCACCGAGATCGCCGCCGCGACACAGACCGTCTTGGCCAGCGGAATGGCCGCGTCCCAGCCCGGCCCGACGAGGATTGGCAGCAGGAGCGGCGAGCAAATGCCGAGCCCGACGAAGCCCGGCACCGCCAGCGAGGCGAAATTGGCCACGGTTTCCATCGTGCGCGTCGCAAGCGCCTCGGTATCGGCGCGCAGGCGCACGAGGAAGGACAGCACGAGATTGTGCCCGACGCTGGCAATGCCGGAGCGCAGCGGCTCGGTCACCCGCATCGCGACGTTGAGCTGACCGAGCACCGCCGTGCCGAAATAGGCATTGGTCATGAAGGTCAGAACGGCGGGCGAGGTATAGTCGATCGTCACTCGCGCCAGATGCAACCAGGAGAAGCGGAAGATGTCCGCGAAGCGCGCCCGATCCCAGCGCGGCCAGACAACGCAGCCACGCCCGCGCCATCGGCTGGCGAGCGCCGCGATGACCGGATAGATCACCACCGGCAGCATGCGCTGCAGCACAAGGGCCAGCACTCCGGCTCCGGCGAGCGCCGCGCCGATCGAAATCAGGCTGGCGATGATCACGCTGCTCGACTGGCCGATTGCCATGTCGACGAACCGCCGCCGACGCCGCGCCACCGCGCGGGCGATCGAGCCCGGCCCCTGTCCGAACAGGAACAGCGTCGAAACCGGCAACCAGAACGCGAGCTCCGGCGCGCCGCTCAGCCGGGCGAGCGCCGGGCCGGCGACGAGCGACAGGAGCACCGCGCCGAGCGTCAGCGCCAGCGAAACGAACAGCGCGGATTCCAGATGCTTGGTCGTGAGATGGTCGCGCTGCGTCAATGCCTCCTCGAAGGGCAGGCTCACCAGCGCTCCGACGATCGCGACCGAGGCCAGGATCATCGAAGCGACGCCGAAATCCTCCGCCGACAGAATGCGCGCGATGACGATGGTGCTGAGCACCTGCGCCCCGAGGCGAATGATGACATCCCCGGCGGAGGCGCCGACCCATGACCTCAGGCGCGCCACGTCGGCACTTCAGTTGCGACGAGGGGCTGGCGCGATCCGCGCGAATCCGGCGCCGCGATGCCGTACCGCGGCAATCTTTTCCGTGAAACGCCAGGCGCTAAGGCCATTGCCACAACCCACGATACAAGCTATACAACCGCAAATTGCACGCGCCGCGCGGCTTATGCTGCGGTGCAGTATTTTCTTTGCCTCGCGGTAGCCCCGCTGTCAACCTCGCCCGTTAACGCCCCGTTAACCAAGGCGGTGGGTGTGGCACGTCGGCCACTGGCCGCGAAGCGCGCCTTGACGCGCCCGGCTTTTCGCCCAATCCTTGATGCCGACCACCCGCGACGCGAGAACGGCGCCGGCCCCTCGGGCCGGCATGTGGCCCATCCGGGGCACTAACACACCATTGGGCACCTTCGCCACGCGGACGGACCGGACGTGCCATTGCAAGGGAAGCGTAACGAATGACCGAGAACGACGCCATCGTGCCCGATCCCTTCTTTTCCCCCGATCCCTTCTTTTCCGTCGTCATTCCCGCCTACAACCGCGCCGACATCATCGGGCGCGCGCTCGACTCCTGCCTCGCCCAGACCTTCGGCGATTTCGAGGTCGTGGTGGTCGATGACGGATCCGCCGACGAGACCGAGGCGGTCGTGCGCGCCTACCCCGATCCGCGGATCTCCTATATCCGGCAGGCGAACGCCGGCGGCGCGGCGGCGCGCAATACCGGCGCCGCAGCCGCGCGCGGGCGCTTCATCGCCTTTCTCGATTCCGACGACGCCTTCCTTCCGGGTAAGCTCGCCGCGTTTCACGCCGCGATCGAGGCGGGCGACGGCGCCGACCTCGCGGACATCGTCTGGTACTCTCCGCTCAGCTTTCACCGCGGCGAGGGCAACAGCCTGCGCAAGCCGGACCGCGCCATCCGCGACGACGAGCCGGTGGGCGACTATCTCTTCGCCTATGACGGCATGATGCAGACCTCGACCCTGGTCATCCCGAAAGCGCTTTTCGACCGGGTGAAATTCGACCCCGCCTTGCGCAACCTGCAGGATCTCGACCTTTGCCTGCGCCTCGAGGCGGCGGGGGCGCGGTTCCGGATGCTGCCCGACGAACAGGTGATCTGGTACGACGTGGCCGTCGCCGGCAGGATCAGCTACGGCATCCAGGGCGCGCAGATCGCGGCCTGGGCCGACAGCCGCCGCGCGCTGATGACCGACAAGGCGCATAGCGGCTTTCTCGCCCGCTACCTCGCGCCGCGCCTGATCCGGGCCGAGCCGGTGAAGGCGACGCGGATGATCGCAGACGCGGTCCGTCGCGGCGCGCTGTCCCCCGCCCGCGCCGGCTCGCTGTTCGTCCGCGGCGTCGCGCCCGGCGCCTATGGCCAGGTGCGCGACGCGCTGGTCAAGCTGCGGGCCCGCGGGCCGAAGGCGATGCGCGGCGGCGAGACCGGCTGACTCCGATACGGGGCGATTCCGTCCGGATGGACATCACTCTCAGAGCAGGAAATCGCCGGCGCTCAAACTCTTCACGCCGTCGAGGACGATGGTGAAATCCGAGGCGCCGTCGCCATCTGTGTCTCCCCTGACCAAGGTCACGCCGCGTTCGTGATCCTGGTAGGCGCCAAGATCGCCGGCATTCGCGAGGGCGCCGCCGCCGATGAACGAGAAGGCTTGAACGCCGGCTTTCATCCGGTTCGCATCGACGTCCGACAGGTCGATCCGGTCGACGCCCGTCTCGAAATCCATGACGATATCGACGCCGAAATTGCGCGCTTCGTTGAAGTCGAACCGATCGGCCCCCTCCCCTCCCCAGAGCAGATCGTCGCCGCGGTGGCCGACGAGTTCGTCATTCCCCGCGCCGCCGCGGATCACGTCGTCGCCGGCGAGCCCGGAGATGACGTTGTCCCGGTCATTGCCGATCAGCCGGTCGTCGCCATTGGTCCCGTTGAAATTGGCGCTGTCCCGGACCGTCGGCGGCTTCTCCACCGCTGTTAGCCGGAAATCGGCGGCGCCGAGGTTCACGAGGCCCTTCAGCACGATATCGATGTCGCCCTTTCCATCGCCGTTCAGGTCGGCACTCACATGGGTGATCTTGTTCGCCACGTCGAAATAGACGCCGAGATCGCCGGCCTTCGCCAGCGCCGCCGACCCGATGAAGGTGAAGGCCTGCATGCCCGCGAGTTCGGCATTCGCATCCATCGTGCTCAGATCGATTACGTCGCCATCGCCAAAATCGAGGATCGTGTCCCCCCAGGGATTGCTCGAGACCTGGAAGACGTCGTCGCCAGCGCCGCCTGAAAGGACGTCGTTGCCGGCGCCGCCGTTCAAGGTGTCGACCCCGGCGCCGCCGGACAGGAGGTCATGGCCGCCGCCCCCGCCGATCAGATCGTCGCCAAGCCCGCCGTCGATCGTGTCGTGGCCGGCCCCGCCGCGCAGGATATTGTCCAGCGCGCCGCCGAGGATCACGTTGTCCTCGCCGTCGCCGAAGAAACCGGCCTTGCCGAAGGTCGGCTCGGCGACCAGCACCGCGTCGTCGCGCGTCGCGAGTTGCTGGAAGAGGTAGTAGGCGTCCTTCCTTTCGCCGTTCGGACCAAGCAGCCCATACCAGCTTTCGGTGTCGGTGACCGAAAGGCCCTTGTCCTTGTAGGAGTACCAGAGGATCGGACCGGCCCAATAGGCGCTGCTCGCCAGCTTCACCGCCTGTTCGAGCACGCCGAGTTGTTGCGCCGCGGTCAGCGCGCTGCCCGATCCCGAGGTCGGCGCGCCGATCTCGGTGATCCAGATCTTCACGTCGTTCTGGCCATTGGCCACCATGGTCTCGCGGATGCCATCCTCCATGATCTGCCATCCGTTCCAGGATTTCGAATCCTCGGGCAGTAGCGGCCAGCCGTAGGGGTGAAAGCCCAGCGCGTCGAAATAACCCTTGGCGCCGTTCGCATACATTTCGCGCAGATAAGCGACGGCGGCGATCATGCCGTTGGCGCTGGTGGGAACCGGCGACAGGCCGCCACTGATCACGAAGTCGCCCGCGTCGACCGCCTTGATCGCGGTATAGGCGGCCTTCAGCATCCGGGTAAAATCGGCGGCGCTGACATTGTTGATATTGGGCTCGTTCATGACCTCCCAATAGTCGACCTTGTCCTTGTAACGCTCGGCGCAGGCGGCGGCGAAGGCGGCGTAGGCCGTCGCGTCCTCCGCCGACGCGAAGCCCGCGCTGGTCCAGCCCGGCTTGCCACTGAGAAGCCCGATCACCTCGATGCCGTATTGCGCGGCTGTATCGACGACCGTGTCGAGCCTGGCCCAGTTATAGGCGCCGGTCTTCGTGGGCTGGATCAGACCCCAGTAAAAATCGGTCCGAACCCAGCTTACGCCAAGCGCGGCGTAGTCCGCGAATTCCGCCCGCAGCTCCGCGTCCGATTTGCCGACAAGATCATGATAGGGCGTAGACATGCCAAGCTGTCCCGCGATTACTTCGGCACTCATGGTCTCTCCACCAACTAATTACTGGCGGAGAGACTAGGAAAATCTTATTTAAAACTCAGTGAATCTCATTTATTGATTAACTTATATTAATGTAATGTTTCGTTTTAATTTTCACTGCCCGCGTACAACCGAAATGCAAACGCGCGCCGACCGACGTCGACGCGCGTCACAGGTGGATACGGACGGAAAGGTCTCGAACGGAACTCCCGAGGCGACCAGAAGGCGCGGCGGGAAGGACCCCTAGAGGATGAAGTCCGACGCCGTGAAGGTCAGCAGCCCCTCGACCTTGATGCTGAAATCGTAGTTCTTGTCGCCGTTGAGATCGCCCTGGATCCAGGTGCAGTTCCGCGCCGCGTCCTGGTAGAAACCGAAATCCGCCGGATGGGCGAGCCAGTTCTTGCCGACGAAATTGAAGGCCTGGTTGCCCGACACCGTGGAATTGGCATCCATCTGGCTGACATCGATCTTGTCGCCCGGCGTGAAGTCCTTGATCGTGTCCCAGCCGATCGTCGCGGCGTTCTCGAAGACGAAACGATCGGCGCCGGCACCGCCATAGACCGTGTCGTGACCCTTTCCGCCGCTGATCGTGTCGTTGCCGCCATTGCCGTAAATCGTGTTGGCGGCGTCGTTGGCGGTGATCGTGTTGGCGTTGTTGTTGCCGGTGTAGGTATTGCCGGAAATCGTCACGCCCGAGCCGGAACCCGTGTTGGCCCCCTGGCCTTCCTGCGTCGTCGCGATCGCCTTGAAGGTGTAGTACGCTTCCTTCCTCTCGCCGTTCGGACCGACGAGGCCGAACCAGTTCTCGACGTTGCTCGTACTGCCACCGGTATCCTGGTAGGTGTACCAGAGGATCGGCCCGGCCCAGCTGTAGCCGGACGCGAGCTTGGCGGCTTCGGAGATCATCGCGGCCTGGGTGCTCTGGGAAATCGAGTTCGAGCCGGACGTGGGCGCGCCGAGCTCGGTCATCCAGACCTGCAGGGCGGAATCGCCGTTAGCGACCATGGTCGACCGGATGCCGTCCTCCATGATCTGCCATCCGTTCCAGGAGGCGGAGGCCGAAGGCATGTAGGGATAGGTGTAAGGGTGATAGCCGACGGCGTCGAAATTGCCCTTGGCACCGGCCGCGTACATGCCGCTGAGATAGTTGACCGCGCCGTAGAAGCCGTTCGCGTTGCTGGGGACCGCCGCGAGGCCACCCGTGATCACCACGTCGCCCGGATCGACGGCGTTGATCGCCGCGAACGCGCCCTTCAGCGTCGCCGCGTAGTTAGCGGGCGTGATGCCCTTCATGTTCGGCTCGTTATAGACCTCCCAATGGTCGATGCCGTCGCCGAACGCCTTCGCCGCCGCGGAAGCGAATTTTGAAAAGGCCTCGCGCGTGCTCGCCGAGGCGAAAGTCTTGTCCGCCCAGTTCGGGACTTCGTTCAGAACGCCAATGACCTCGATGCCGTACTTCTCGGCGACCGCGACGACCCGCTGGTAGTCGGTCCATCTGTAAGCGCTGTTCGCCGTCGGTTGCGCGTAGTCCCACCGGATGTCGATACGCAGCCAGTCGGCCCCGAGCGCCGCGTAGTCGGCAAGGGTGGCATCAAGGGCGGTGCTCGATTTCGCTGTAAGATCCCACGAGGCGATCCCGAGCTGCCCAGGTATTACATTCGTAGCCATTCACTTTCCTATCCGTAAAAGACTAGTCACCAGAGCGAATCGAAAAAACGTCACTAATGCGTGAATACAATCACGCCACTTGAAGCTCGTTTTTTCGATTAATTCTTGTACTGACACAACGCGCGCTGCGAAGCTGCGCGACGACTCCGGCCGATACACGGCAGGAAACCTACGATTCCGCCTCCGCCGAAACGGAAAAGCGTTGCGATATCAATTCATTGACGCACGCACCCTCACAGAATCTGTGACGGATGCGGGCGCCGCGCGCGGGGCCACTATGCTTCAACATGACTGCGGACGCACGTCGAACGAGCAGGCGTTAACGGTTCCGGCGGATTGTCGCCAATCACCCGCCCGTGACGGAACCATTGCGCCGCGCGCATGGCCGGATGGTCCGGGCAACCCGAGCGCTCACCGCGCGAGGTCCGTTCCGGTCATGCCGGGAATCGCAGCGGCTGACTGCCTCCGATCCGGCGGCCGCCAGTGTGTCGTTCGCGCAACGC